>DASSVP010000069.1:0-9108 GCA_035705985.1 Thermoleophilaceae bacterium | reverse complement strand
GCCGGAGACGTCGGCTGGACCGTGGCGGCTGTCGGCGCGGCATTCGCTGGTCGGTCTTGCGCGGATCGCCCTGGCCGCCCTGCTCGCGGCCCGCGCGGGGCCGTTCCGCATCGACGAGACCGCCGGAAGCGCGGCCTAAGGCAGCGGCGGCGCGTCAGACCTCAGGGGTTCGAGTCCCCTCGTTGGTCTCGCGAATCGCCTGGAAGCACGGTGTCCGGGAAGAACTGGGTCCCCGGCACTGGGCGTGTGCCGCCTGCCGCTCGCGCAGCAGCGACGCTCCGATCGCCACGGAGAGGACGCCGACGATGACGCCGAGGGTGGGCGCGGTCGGGATCTTCTCGCCGGTCAGCTCGCCGTAAGCCAGCTTCCCGGCGATCCCGATCAGCAGCACGCCGAGCCCGGCCTGGAGGTACGCGAACCGGGCGACCGCCCCGGCGACGAGGAAGACGAGGGCGCGCACGCCGAGCAGAGCGAATGCGTTCGCGCTGAACACGATGAACGTGTCCGTGGTGATGGCGAGAATCGCCGGCACGGAGTCGACCGCGAAGAGGACGTCCGCGAGCGCCACGGCCGCCAACGCGGCGGCGGCCGGCCTGAGCCGGGGGAAGCGCCGCGCAGGTAACGCCAAGCCGGCGGCGCTAGGGCGCCACGCCGGGTTTGGCAGCCACCGGGCCGGATACAGGCGGACTGGGAGCCGCTGGCTTCAGGGCATTAAGTTCGCCCGGCCTGGCTCCAAGGACGGGAGGAAATCGGGTTGCTGCCATCAAGCGGCGGCTCGGCGGCCTCTCGTCCGCCTGGGCGTTTGCGCTCGGTGCCGCTAGCGCGCCACGCCGCGCACCGCGCATGCGGTCGCGCCGAGCGTGAACTCGCCGTCCGGCCTGCCCAGGCCGGTGAAGAGCTCGTCGCGGAGCTGCTCGCGCTGGGCGGGACTCAGCTTCGCGCAGTACCCGCCGGCCGGGCCGACGCCGTAGGTGAACGGCTCCCACAGCTCACCGAAGCCGGCGTACGTGCTCTCCACCCGGAGGAAGTCGGTCTCGACGTCCGACAGCCCCACTCGGCGCCACAGCTCGTCCAGCTCCTCGACGCTGCGGTAGCGCATCGTGCTTCCCTCGTCGGGCGCGCCTGAGTCGAGCCGCTTGGCCGCGTCCCAGAAGCTGCGCAGCATCTCCATGTCGCGGCCGTAGTCCCACGTGCACGCGGCCACGGTTCCGCCCCGCTTCACCACGCGGCCCATCTCGGACACGCCCGCGTCGGCGTCGCGCATGAAGTTGACCACAAGCTGGGAGAGCGCCGCGTCGAAGCGGTCGTCCTCCCACGGAAGCTCCTCCGCGGCCGCCTGGCGCACGTCGGCGCCAGGAGCTCGCTCGGTCGCCGCCGCGACGAACGGCTCCGACGGATCGGCGGCGCTCACGCCGTCCGAGCCCAGCTCGGCCACGAGCCGCTCGGTCAGGGCACCGGGCCCGCAGCCGACGTCGACCGCGCTCATCCCCGCCCGCACGCCGGCGAACTCCACGAAGCGCGGGGCCAGCTCGCGCGAGTAGCGGCCCATGAACCGGTCGTACTTGTCGCCCGCGACGGCGAAGCTCACGAGCTAGACCCTAACCGCCCGCGTGCGGCTCCCAGCTGATCTCATCGACGAGGCCGTCGCGGAAGTGGAACGTCCAGCGCACGCTGCTCTCCGCGAATGATCCGTCGGGGCGCGCGACGCGGATCGAGCCGCGCACGCGAACGGTGTCGGCGTCGACCTCGAACCCGCGCGCCCGGATCCTGAAGCCGAACCCGCTCTCCAGACGGCCGCGGAAGAAGCCGAGCATCTCGTCGTGGCCGTGCAGCAGCGCGTGGCCGACCTCCTCGCCGACGACACCCCCGGCCTGAGCCGCGTACGCGCGCATCTCCACGTTCCCGTGGCAGAACGTCAGCAGATGCTCGATGCCGGCCAGCACGCCGTCGCGATCGATCAGCTCGTAGACCCGCTCGACAGCGGGCAGGTTCGGCTGCGTGCCCGTCTCCTCGGGCACGCGAATTTCGTCGCGCGAGTCCATCATCCGCGAGCGAGTGTCGCAGGAACCATCCGCACTGCCTCGCCGCTAGACTGGGCTCTCGACCTCGCGGCCGGCCGCGGCTCGTCTGTGTGCCCCCAGCCGCCCCACGCCTACTACCTTCCGAAGGAGCCATGGCTCGCGGAGACGTTCGAATCGCCGTGACCCTCGCATGCGAGGAGTGCAAGCGGCGGAACTACCAAACCGAGAAGTCGAAGCGGAACAACCCGGACCGGGTTGAGTTCCGCAAGTACTGCCGTTGGTGTGGCAAGCACACGCCGCACAAAGAGACCCGCTGAGGAATGGCGCGTAACCGCCAGCGCTCGAAGCAGCGCCAGGCCGAGCGTCGCGCGCGGCGTCTCGAGCAGGAGGGCGTAGCTCCCCCGGAGCCCCGCGCCGGAATCCCCGGCGTGGACGCCGACCTCCCGCCGGATCTCAGCGACCCCGCGGCGGGCCCCGGACCGCCTGGGACCGACGCCGACCACCTCGAGGCAGGCGCTCCTCCGGAGGAGCTGGGCCGAAGCGACTTCACGCTCGAGCACGACGAGGCCATCGTCGATCGCGATGAGCACGAGGCTGCCCTCGACGACGACGAGGCCGCTCGTCTTGCCGAGGAGGAGGCGGACTGGGACGCCGGCGAGGAGTACGCCGAGGACTTCGCGGAGGACGACCTCCCCCCGGAGGAGGCCGCCACCGGCGCCGGCGAGGCGGGCTACGCCGTTCGGGGCCGGCGGGGCGCCGCGGCAGCCGATGCGCACAAGGACCGCCCGCGTGTCGTACAGTTCCTGATCGCTTGCTGGGCCGAGCTCCAGCGCGTGCAGTGGCCTAACCGCCAGGCGCTGGTGACCCTAACCGGCGTGGTGCTCGGCTTCGTACTGATCGCGGGCGGCTATCTGGGCCTCCTCGACGCGATCTTCTCCGAAGTGATTCAGGCAATCCTCTAGAGGAAATTTTTGATGTTCCGCTGGTACGCAGTCAACACCTACTCCGGTCACGAGAACAAGGTCAAGCAGAACCTTGAGCACCGACGCATCTCGCTCGGCCAGGAGAACAACATCCGTCAGATCGTCATTCCCACCGAGCAGGTGCAGGAGATGAAGGACGGGCAGAAGCAGAGGAAGGAGCAGCGGACCATGCCCGGTTACCTGCTCGTGAACATGAATCTGACCGACGACTCGTGGCAGCTCGTCAAGAACACGCCCGGCGTGACCGGCTTCGTGGGCGCCGCCCAGAACCCCGTCCCGCTGAACCAGGCCGAGGTCGATCGCCTGCTCCACCGTGAGACCGCCGAGCGGCCGCGCACGCGCGCCCAGTTCTCGATCGGGGAGTCCGTGAAGGTCGTCTCAGGGCCGCTCTCGGACTTCTCCGGCGAGATCTCGGAGATCAACGAGGATGGAGCTAAGCTCAAGGTCCTCGTCTCGATCTTCGGCAGGGAGACGCCGGTGGAGGTCGGGTTCGATCAGGTGAAGAAGATTTAGCCGTGGCAAGAAAGGTCCTCACACTCATCAAGCTTCAGGTGCCGGGCGGACAGGCCAATCCTGCTCCGCCCGTCGGCCCTGCGCTGGGCCAGCACGGCGTGAACATCATGGAGTTCTGCAAGGCGTTCAACGCGCAGACCCAGCAGGACACCGGCACGATCATCCCGGTCGAGATCACGGTCTACGAGGACCGCTCGTTCACCTTCATCACGAAGACGCCGCCCGCCGCGGTGCTGATCAAGCAGGCGATCGGGCTCGACAAGGGCTCGGGTGAGCCGAACCGCAACAAGGTCGGCACGATCACGAAGGACCAGGTCCGCCAGATCGCCGAGCAGAAGATGCCCGACCTGAACGCGAACGACGTGGACCAGGCGGCCAAGATCATCGAGGGCACGGCGCGCTCGATGGGCGTGGAGGTGTCGGGCTGATGCCGAAGCACGGCAAGCGCTACCGCGCGAACCTCGAGAAGGTCGACCGCGAGCATCAGTACCCGCCGGCCGAGGCCGTCCGCATCGTCAAGGAGTTCGAGACGGCCAAGTTCGACGAGACCGTCGAGGTGCACATCCGCACCGGGCTGAACGTCCGGCACGCGGACCAGCAGCTGCGCGGCACGATCTCGCTTCCGCACGGGCTCGGCAAGGAGATGACGGTCGCAGTGTTCGCCAAGGGCGACAAGGCGCGCGAGGCCGAGGAGGCGGGCGCGGACGTCGTTGGCGCCGAGGACCTCGCCACGCGCGTGGAGGAGGGTTTCACCGACTTCGACGTGGCGATTGCGACGCCTGACATGATGCCGGTGGTCGGCCGGCTCGGCCGCGTGCTCGGCCCGCAGGGCAAGATGCCGAACCCGAAGGTGGGCACCGTGACGATGGACATCGCCAAGGCGGTGTCCGAGTCGAAGGCCGGCAAGATCGAGTACCGCACCGACCGCCACGCGATCGTGCACCTGCCGATCGGCAAGACAAGCTTCGACGAGCAGGTGCTGCTTGAGAACTACGCCGCGCTGATCGACGAGATCGTGCGCGCGAAGCCCGCCGCAGCGAAGGGCCGCTACCTGCACACGGTCACGCTCACCACGAGCATGAGCCCCGGCGTGCGTATCGACCCGTCCCGTACCCGTGACATCGTGGAGGAGCCGGCCGCAGTAGCCTGACCGGTCAGCTCTTTCGCCCGAGACCCCCGGCCGCGTTCGCGCGTAAGTCCTGGGCAGGTGACCAGATGAACAGAGAACAAAAGGCAGCGGCCATCGAGGAGGTGGCCTCCCAGATCCAGGAGTCGGAGGCGGTCTTCGCCGTCGACTACCGAGGCATCTCGGTGCCGCAGGCCGCCGAGCTGCGGACCCGCCTCACCGAGGCGGGCGCGCGCTTCCGGGTCGTGAAGAACACGTTGACCGAGCGCGCGGCCGACCAGGCCGGCGCCGAGTCGCTCAAGGAGCTCCTCGAGGGTCCGACCGCGTTCACGTTCGTGGTGGCCGAGGGCGGCGACGTGGCGCTGGCGGCAAAGGCGCTCGCGACCTTCCGGCGCGAGCACGACGTGCTGGCCTTCAAGGGCGGCATGATGGGCGGCGACGTCCTGACCATCGAGCAGATGGAGACGCTCGCCCGCCTGCCGGCGCGCGACGTGCTTCATGGGCAGCTGGTCGGGATGATCGCGTCGCCGATCACCGGCCTGGTGCGCGGCCTGAACGCGCTGATCTCCGGTCTGGCGATCCAGCTGGGCCAGATCCGCGACCAGGGTCTGGTGGGCGGAGACGCCGAGCCGGCCGCCGAGGAGGCCCCGGCCGAGGAGGCCGCCGCCCCGGCGGAGCCGGCGTCCGGCGATGGAGAAGGGGAGGCCGAGGAGTCGGAGGGCGACACGGCCGACGACACCTCATCCGACGACACCTCATCCGACGACGAGCCGGCCGAAGAGGCTGCCGCCGAGGGTGACGGGACTGAGACTGATGCAACTGATGCGCCCTCCGAGGGCGACAAGACGGAGTAAGGAGGGCCAATGGCCACTGCTGCAGAACTGATTGACGAGATCAAGAAGATGTCCGTCCTCGAGCTGTCCGAGCTGATCAAGGCGCTCGAGGAGGAGTTCGGTGTTTCCGCGACGGCCGTCGCGGCCGCCGCACCGGCCGCGGCCGGCGCGGGTGACGGCGCCGCGGCCGAGGAGGCCAGTTCGACCGTCGACGTCGTCCTCACGGGCGCCGGCGACAAGAAGATCCAGGTCATCAAGGTCGTCCGCGCCGCAACCGGCCTCGGCCTCAAGGAGGCCAAGGCGCTCGTGGACGAGGCCCCCAAGCCGGTCAAGGAGGGCGTCGACCGCGAGGAGGGCGAGAAGCTCCAGTCGGAGCTCCAGGAGGCAGGCGCCAGCGTCGAGCTGAAGTAGCCGACTTGTCGCAGAGTTGTCTCAGAGGGGCCGCCTATGTGCGGCCTCTCGTCGTTCGGGTCTGTCTGATGGCTGCGCTCGCCGTGGCCGCCGGCTGCGCCGACGACGACGTGGACGTGATGCTCACCGAGGTGGGCGACCGCCCGGTCGCGGTGATCGCGGAGGTCCGGGCAGCGAACGGGCTCGGGCTCCAGGAGGCGAAGCTCCTGATCGACGGAGTGCCCAGCAAGATCGTCAAGGACGTTTCTCGCGACCAAGGCGAGCGCCTGGTGCGCCGCCTGGAGCGCGCCGGCGCCACCGCGGACCTGGAGTAAGGGGCGAGAGGACCGGTTTCCGGGCAGAATGGGCACGTGAGGCTGCTCGAGGCGATCGACGCCGGTGACCGTGATGCGCTCGAGGGCATGCTCGCCGACGACGTCGTCTTCCACAGCCCGGTCCAGACCTACCGCGGCCGGGACCAGGTGGTGCTGCTGCTGACGACGGTCGCCGGCATCATCGACGACGTCGAGGCGACCCGCGAGCTGAACGGGGTCACGTTCTTCGCCGCAACTGTCGAGGAGCACCCCGTCGACGGCATCCTCGACGAGCACACCGACGCCGGCGGACACATCTCCGAGATCACGCTGATGCTCCGGCCGCTGGCGCAGCTCCAGGCGGCCGTCGCCCGGATGGCCCGCGCCCTGTCGAGTCCCGGCAAGACCTAGGTGCGCCGGCCCGCACTCGCCTGCCTCGCGACCATCGGCATCGCGGACTACGTCATCCACCGCAGGAGACCGTCGTGGCTCCAGGTCGGCGCGCTCGACGAGCCGGCGCACCTGGCGACGGCGATCCTGCTGAACGAGCGTCCCACCCCGGCGTATCTGGCCGGTGCGCTGCTGCCCGATCTCGACCACGTCCCGCTGGTGTTCGGAGACCCAAGGCCCGGGGATGCGCGCCCGCGCACCCATTCGATCCTCACGGTGCTGCCGGCGCTGGTCGTCTCCAGGGAGCTGGCCGCCGGCATGCTCGCCCACTTCGCGCGCGACCTCTCGCTCCACGCGGGCGCACCCGTCCTCTGGCCGCTCAGCTCGAAATCGCTGCGAGTGCCCTACGCGCTGTACGCGGCGGCGGTCACGGCGCTTGCCGTGCGGGCTCGACGACGGGGTTCTCGAGCTCGCTGAGGCGCGCGAGCAGGCGCGGCCACTGGTCCGGCTCGAGGATCGACGCCGCCACGCTCGGCCGGCCGCCCGCCGGCCGGAAGCCCACGTGCACGTGATCGCCGTGGTCGCTCATCGACATGGTCGATCCGCCGATGTCGAACAGCGAGATGATCTGCGCCGGGGCGAACGCGCCCTGGAGCTGCGCGACCCGCCGGACGGTCTGATCCACGATGCCGCCCGGCTCCTGGTGGCCCAGCACCGGGATGCCGTTGATCGCCGCGATGTCCACGGCGTTGCCCGAGCTGTGATGCGAGACGTTGCCGGATTTCGTCAGGTAGCTGTGGCCGCAACGCAGCGAGGTGACCGTGGGGCTCAGCCCCGACTCCGACAGGTACGCGAGCGTGGCGAGGATCCGCTTGTCGACGATGCCGGCGCGGATGTCCGCCCGCCCGCAGCGGTAGATCTCGATCCGCTCGTCGGCGAGCACGCGCTGCTGGAGCAGCGACTTCGAGAGCAGGAGGATCTGGCCCACCGTGGGTCCGTCGCGGAGAACGTTCTTGCCGTCGGCGCGATACACCGCGGTCGCCTCGAGGAGCTTCCAGCCGTCGAGGATCGGCTTCGGGTCGATGGTCGGCGCGCCCCGGCCCGCGGGCCGGATCGAGAAGCTGACGTGCGCGGCCTTGCCGGGCACGGTCGCGCCTATGCGGCCGACGATCGTGCCGCCGATCACGCGCGACCCCTCCGTCATGCGGCGCAGCCGTGTCTTGGAGGGATCGAGCCCGTAGGGCTTCGAGAAGTAGTTCCTGTAGATCTCGACGCTCCGACCAGAGCGCGCCCGGCTCTCGACGAGCTGCTCGAGGCCTCCGGACTCGCGCGCGCCCGGCGCGTATGGGCGCGCGAACAGGCGCTCCGGGCCGGAGGGCTCGAGATCCGTCGTGTCGGTGGCCTCGGGCTGGCGGCCGGCGGAGGCGGCCCGCTCGGGCGCCGGGTCGCTCTGGCGGGGATGGGCGTGCACGCGGATCTCGCCGGTCTCGTCCTTCGGCACCGGATGGAACTTCGAGATCGCCCCGAGGTGCGCGTACATGAAGCGGTTCCCGTAGACGTCCTGGAGCACGAGGTGGCGGCCAAGCTCGCGGCTGTAGCCGATCCGCTTGATCACGCCGTCGTTCACCGCCACGACCGGCGCGCCGCGGCGCGCGAAGATGCGGACGCTCCGGCGGCCGGGCTCCGACTCCACCGGATTCGCCGCGTTCTCGCCGCGGGCGACGCGTTTCAGGAGCTCTCGCTCCGCGATGTCATCCGCGTAGCGCGCTGCCGCCAGGACCGGGAAGCGCGCCTCGGTGAGCCCGGTGAGCGACCCGATCAGCTCGACCGGGATGCCGGCGATGAGCCGCGCCCGCAGCAGCACCGAGTCGACGTACCAGTCCGCGTGGTTGTACGCGAACAGCGCCCCGCGGACGTCGTCCGCGTAGCCGGCCGCCTTGAGATAGCGCGCCGCCGCGAAGATCGAGTCGACCGGGTTGTAGGGGTCGCGGCGCCCGTCTCCGTTCGCGTCGACGCCGTAGGTCTTCCAGGTGGCGGGCATGAACTGCATCCAGCCGATCGCCCCGGCGGACGAGACGCTCAGGTTGCGGCCGTAGTCCGTCTCGATCTCGTTGATCGCGGCCAGGACCTCCCAGCGGACGCCGTACTCGATGCCGGCCGCCTGGTAGATCGAGAGCAGGAAGGGGGGCACCCGGAACTTGTCGATCATGAAGTTCGGGACGCCGACAGCCGTGGACGGGCCCGGCAGGACCTCGGCGAAGCCCGGGTTCGCCGGGGTCGGCATTCCGTCGTGCCGGCGCAGTCTCGGGCGGCGGCCGCGTCGCCGCCGGTCGCTTCCGTCCCTCACCAGCTCGATGAACTGCTCGCGGCGGCGCGCATCCGGCGCCCCGTCAAGCTTGCGCTCGTCGATTACCGTCGGAGCGGTGTCGTCGCCGTTGTCCGCCGGCCGATCCGCGGGGCCGTCGACCCCGGGCCCGCCGGTCTCGCCGGGCGCCGGCGCGGGCGCGGGCGCCGGCGGCAGCTCGCCCGCCGGCGTCT
>DASSVP010000068.1:0-17088 GCA_035705985.1 Thermoleophilaceae bacterium | reverse complement strand
GTCGCCGATCCGGTAGGTGTCGATCACCCGCTGCCACGGGTCCTCCTGGGTCTGCTTGAGGCCCAGGGAGATGCGCTGGCGGTCGCGGTCGATGTCGAGCACCTTCACCGGGACCACGTCGCCGATCGAGAGGATCTCGCTCGGGTGGTTCACGTGGGACCAGGACAGCTCCGAGATGTGGATCAGCCCGTCGATCCCGTCGAGGTCCACGAACGCGCCGAAGTCCACGATGTTGGAGATCGCGCCCTCCACGACCATCCCCGGCTGGAGGCGGTCGAGGATCTGCTGGCGAACCTCCTTGCGCTCCTCCTCGAGGACCGCGCGGCGGCTCAGCACCACGTTGTTGCGCGAGCGGTTCAGCTCGATGACCTTGCACTCGATCTTCGTGCCGAGGAACTCGTCGAGGTTCTGGACGCGGCGGATGTCGACCAGCGAGGCGGGCAGGAAGCCACGCACCCCGAGGTCGATGATGAGGCCGCCCTTGACAACCTCTATCACGGTGCCCTCGACGGGCTCGCCGGACTCGGCGGCGCGCTCGATCTTGCGCCAGGCCTTCTCGAAGCGGGCGCGCTTCTTGGAGAGGACGAGCCGGCCGTCCTGGTCCTCCTTGGTGAGGACGAGCGCGTCCACCTCCTCGCCCAGCTCCACCTCGTCGTGCGGGTCGACCGACTTCCGGATCGAGAGCTCATTCATCGGAATGACGCCCTCGCTCTTGTAGCCGATGTCCACCAGGACCTCGTCCTGGTCTATGCGCACGACCTTGCCCGACACGACGTCGCCCTCCTCGAAGGGGACGAGGGTGGCGTCGTAGTTCGGAACGATCTGACCGTCGATTTCGAGCAGCAGGCCGCCCGAACCCTCGACGGTGCGAGGTGGAGTAGCAGTCTCTGTATCCGGCACTGAGGCGACAAGCCTAGCTACTGGAACGTCGTTGCAGCGGCCTCGGCCTCGCGCGCAGCCGCCTGGCCCCTGTGGCCATGCGCCAGCAGCACCATCAGCAGCAGGCGGGCCTTGCCCGCCGACAGCGGCCCGGCGCGGACAGCGCCGAGCTCCCTGAGCGCCTCGCCGCCTCCCGGAGACCCGTATCCGGAGCGGCCGGCGCCGCCCGGCACGCGCGTGGCGACAACCACCGGGAGCCCGCGCTCGAGCACCGCCCGCACGCCGTCCACGGCGCTCCCGGGCACGTTGCCGCTACCCGTGCCCTCGAGTACGAGGCCCGCCGCTGCGGCTGCGTCGACGGCTGCCTCCACCGGGGCCGCGCGCATGCCGGGGTAGGCGCTCGCGAGCGCCACCTCGTGCGCGAGGGCCTCCGGCGGGTCGATCACGAAGCCCCGCGGCGGAACCCACGGCAGGACGAGCGAGTCGGGCGAGACGCGTCCGATCGGCCCGCGCCGAGGCGCGCGGAAGGCCATGATGAGGCCGCTGTCGAGCTTGCGTGCCCAGCGCGCGGCGTGGATCTCGTCGCCCATCACGACGACGGCGCCGGCGCCCTGAGCCTCGGTTGAGGCGGCCACGCGGACCGCGTTCAGGAGATTGCGGGGACCGTCCGCCGAGAGCTCGTCCGGGCTCCGCATGGCGCCCACGAACGCCACCGGGCGCTCGGCGCGCAGCGTGAGGTCGGTCAGGAACGCGGTCTCCTCGAGCGTGTCGGTCCCATGGGTCACGACCACGCCCTCGAAGCCCCCGCCGGCGATCGCCTCACCCGCACGACGCGCCACCCGGAGCATGTCCTCCGGCGAGAGGTTCCAGCTCGAGGCCGACGCGACCTCCTCGACCTCCACGTCCGCCACCGCGTCGAGACCGGGCACCGAGCTGACCAGCTCGTCGCCCGAGACCGCTGGGCGCTTCGCCCCGGTCTCCGGGTCGGGCAGCGACGCGATGGTGCCGCCGGTGGTGAGCACGAGGACCGCCAAGGCCAACGATCGTATGGGGGCGCTAGCCTGCGCGGCATGCCGACCCGTCGCACCGCGCGCGGCGCCGAACGCACCCCGCTCGACGGCGACGTCGACGTGCTGATCTGCGGAGCCAGCTTCGCGGGCCTCACGGTCGCACGCGAGCTCGCCGGCGCCGGGGCGCGCGTCCTGGTCATGGACCGATACGAGATCGGCGAGCGCCAGACGTCCGCGTGCGGGATCCCGACCGAGTGGCTCGAGGCGATGGGGCTGATGGGCTCGCACCGGCAGACGTTCGGGCGGCTCGTGATCCACACGCCGTTCGGGACGTCCGTGCTGGAGCTGCCGTGGACATTCTCCACGTTCGACTACCCGACGCTCTGCCGGGACCTCGCCGCCAAGGGCGACTTCGAGTTCGAGACCGCGAAGGTCGACGGGCGGACGGGCGGCGTCGTGCACACCGACCGCGGCGACCTCTCCGCGCCGGTGATCGTCGACGCCCTCGGCTGGCGCCGGGTGCTCGGCAGCGGCTACCAGCCGCCGGACGCGCCGCTCTCGCGCGGGCTCGAGGTGCACCCGTGGGGCGTGGGCGACGACATGGAGCTGTGGATCGACCGCAAGTACGTGCCCGCCGGCTACGGCTGGAGCTTCCCCGCGGGCGACGAGACCCGCATCGGCGTGGGCTCGTTCGACCCCCGCTTCCATGTCAAGGACACGACCGTGATGCTCGCCGAGGACCTCGAGCGCGAGCCGGTGCGCTACCAGGGCAACTGGATCCCGCACCGCCTGCGCACCGCCACCGACGACGGCGTCTTCTTCGTCGGCGACTCGGCGGGCCACTGCCTGCCCCTCACAGCCGAGGGCATCCGGACCGCGTTCTACTTCGGCATCGCGGCCGGCCGCGAGATCCGCGCGGTTGTCGAGGGCAGGCAGCCGATCGCGGCCGCGCTGGCCCGCTACGACGACTTCAACGAGTCGCACCGCTGGAAGTTCGAGGCGATGCTGGCGGCGCAGCGGCTGGTGCCCCGCGTGCCGCCGCGACTGCTCAACCGCGCGATCGGCGCGATGTCGGCGAAGCGGTTCGTGGACTGGAGCTTCAACAACTACCTCGCCATAGCGCCGCCGTCGTTTGCCTCCGCCGGACCCCCGCCGGGGGCGCTGCGGCGCGACCCGGTCGAGCTCGCCGCCTGACCGCGGCCGGAACCTGCCACGACCCGCCGCCCACGCCCTAGCGGTTGTGGTTCACCAGCTCGATGTTGTGGCCGTCGGGGTCGAGCGCGTATGCGCTGTAGTAGCCCGTGTGGTAGGCGGTGCGTTCGCCGGGCTGGCCGTTATCGCGGTAGCCCGCCTCGGTCGCGGCCTGGTGGAAGTCGTCCACGGACCGGTCGTCCCTCGCTGCGAAGGCCATGTGGACCGCCTCCGTCACGTGGTCGGCTGACAGGACGGAGAACGAGCCTGGGCCGTCGCTCGTGAACTGCACGCGCTCGGGCGTGTCGGTCGTCACGCGGAAGCGGGCGTGCGGCGCGATCGTCTCGTAGAAGCGCTTCGAGGTCTCCACGTCGCGCACGCGGATCCAGACGTGGTCGACGCCGCGGCGCACGTTCTCGAAGTGCACGGCCTCGGCGCTGTTCCCGTCGGGGTCGAGCAGGAAGCCGCCGTAGTAGTCGTCGCGGTACTCCGTGCGCGGCCCGGGCTCGCCGTCGCTCTCGTAGCCGGCGTCGATCCCCGCCTGCCAGAACTCGTCCACGCGCTCGCGCGAGGAGGCGCCGAAGCCGATGTGCAGACCGCGCGTCACCGGGTTCCAGGCGCTCGCCGCGGCGAGCGAGAAGTCGTCCCACTCCGTGAACTGCTCGCCGGAGTGCGTCTCGTCGATGCCGATCACGGCCAGCACCGTCTCGTAGAAGCGCTCCGACGCGGCGCGGTCGGAGACCCGGATCGTCACGTGGTCGAACACGCGTGGCAGCTCAGGACGAGGCTGCGGCCACGCCCAGCCGCTCGCGCACGGCGGCGGCGATCTCCGCGCCGCCCGGCAGCCACGCGTCCTCGAGCGTCGGGCTGTACGGAGCGGGCGTGTCGCCCGTCGTGAGTATCCAGGCGTCGTCGAGCTCGTCGAGCCCCTCGGCGGCGACGATCCCGAGCAGGTTGGCGGCCCAGCCGCCGACGCGCGGCCCCTCCTCCACGACCAGGATCCGGTTCGTCTTCGCCACCGACCCGAGCACCGTCTCGTGGTCGAGCGGCCGCAGCGAGCGGATGTCCACGACCTCCGCGTCGATGCCGTCGCCGGCGAGCTGCTCGGCGGCCTCGAGCGAGTCGCGCACCCCGCGCAGGGCGGACACGATGGTCACGTCGCTCCCCTTGCGCACGACGGCGGCCCTGCCGATCGGGACGGTCTCCTCGGTGGGCTGCGGTCCCTTGACCGAATACAGGCGCTTGTGCTCGAGGAAGATCACCGGGTTGTCGTCACGGATCGCCGACTTCAGCAGGCCCTTAGCGTCGGCGGGGCTCGAGGGCGCGACGATCTTGATCCCCGGGATCCCCTGGAACCAGGTGCCGTGTATCTGCGAGTGCATCGCGCCGAAGCGGCCGCCGGCGCCGACCGCCGAGCGCACGACGAGCGGCACGCTCGCCTGCTCGTTCGACACGTACCAGAACTTCGCCGACTGGTTCACGAGGCTGTCCATCGGCAGCGCCATGAAGTCGCCGAACATGATCTCGATCACCGGCCGCAGCCCGGTGACCGCGGCGCCGAACGCCGCGCCAGCCATGGCGAGCTCGGAGATCGGCGTGTCGAACACCCGCTCCTGCCCGTGCTTCTCGTGGAGGCCGGGCGTGGTCATGAACACCCCGCCGGGGGCGGCGACATCCTCGCCGAAGAACACGACCGCCGGGTCGCGCTCGATCTCCTCGTCGATCGCGTCGCGGATCGCGCGGCGGAACTCGAGCTGCTCGCTCACGCCTTGAACTCCCCGCCGGAGTCCTTCTCCGGGTCGGGGTACGGCGCCGCCAGCGCGGCGTCCACGGCGCGGTCCATCTGCCCGTCGATCTCGGCGTCCTTGGCGGAGACCTCGTCCTCGCTCAACCCCAGGTCGAGGAGCCGTGCGCGGGCGAGGTCGAGCGGGTCGCGCGCGAGCCAGCGCTCCACCTCGTCGGGCGGCCGGTACTTCGCGGGGTCGGACTTCGAGTGGCCGTAGTGGCGGTACGTCTGGCACTCGAGCAGCGTCGGGCCGGCCCCCCCGCGCGCGCGCGAGACCGCCTCGACGGCGGCCTCGCGCACCGCCCAGAGGTCGTTTCCGTCCAGCACCTGAGACTGCATTCCGAACGAGGCGGCGCGGATGCCGATCTCGCCGCCGGCGGTGACGCTCGCCATCGGCGTGAACTCGCCGTAGAAGTTGTTCTCGCACACGTAGACCACGGGAAGGTCGAACACCTGGGCCCAGTTCAGGCACTCGTGGAAGTAGCCCTGGTTCGAGGCACCGTCGCCGAAGAAGGCCACGGCCACCTTGCCCTGGCGTTGCGCGGAGACCGCCGCACCCGTCGCGGCGGCGATGCTGCCGCCGACGATCCCGAAGCAGCCCACGAGGCCGTGGTCGAGGTCGATCACGTTCATCGATCCGGCGCGCCCGCCGCAGACGCCGGTCGCGCGGCCGAGCATCTCGGCGGCGAGCGCCTCGGGTTCGGTGCCCTTGGCGAGCGCGTGACCGTGGCCCCGGTAGGTGCCCGCCACGTAGTCGTCCGGCTCGAGCGCCGAGCAGACGCCGACCGGCACGGCCTCCTGCCCGGCGGACAGGTGGGTGGTGCCGTGCACCTCGCCCTTGAGGAAGAGCCGGTGGATCTCCTGCTCGAAGCGCCGGATCAGCCGCATGCGCCCGTAGCGATCGAGGTACTCCGCGGGCGACTCGCCGGGCTGGTCCTGCCGCTCGTGAGCGCGCTCCGTCTGCGTCCCCGCCATCGCTAGGGCGCGACCTCGACGCGCCCGGGCTCCTGTAGCCCGTCGCTCACCGGCACGTTCTCGGACTCGAGCTCGAGTCCCGATGCGCGCGCCTCGAGCTCCAGCAGCGCCATGAAGTCGGTGTCGTGGTAGCCGAATCCCATGAGCGACTGAACGGCCTGCTGGGCGGCCGCCGCCACCGGCATCGGCACACCGTGCTCCTCGGCCGCCTCGAAGCCGAGATGGAAGTCCTTGTAGAGGAGCGCCGGGGTGAACGTGGGCGTGAAGTCCAGGTTGACGATCGCAGGCGTCTTGTAGCCAGTGAACATCGAGCCCATCACGCTCTTGTTGAGGAATTCGAGGAACGCCGCGCGTGACACTCCGCCCTTCTCGGCGAGCACCGTGATCTCGGCGAGCGACTGAGCGACGACGCCGAGCATCAGGTTGTGGCAGATCTTCACGAGGCGGGCGACGTCGCCCTCCCCCACGTAGGTCGCTCCGATTCCGAACAGCTCGAGATACGGCCGCGCGGCCTCCCAGGCGTCGGACGGCCCCGACACGACGACCGTCAGCTTGCCGGCATCGACCACCGACGGGTTCCCGCTGACGGGCGCCGCGAGCAGCGCGACGTCGCGACCCTCCGTCTGGGCCCGGACCTCGGCGGACGCGTCGGGCGAGATCGTCGACGAGTCCACGATCACCGCCGGCGCGGCGTCGGAGCGCGACAGCAGCCCGTCCTCGCCGAGCACGACGGCCTTGAAGTCCTCCGGGCCGGCGACCATCGTGAAGACGATCTCGCGGTCGGCCAGCTCGGCCGGCGTGTCCACGACCTTTGCGCCCAGCTCCGCCAGCGGCTCCGCCTTCGCGCGCGTGCGGTTGTAGACGGCCAGGTCGCAGCCCGCGTCGAGCAGGCGGGTCGCGAGCGCGTACCCCATCCGGCCCGTCCCCACCCAGCCGAGCGTCTTGCCCCTCAGTTCCGAGTCCCCCATTGCTGCAAACGTTTGCACAGACTCGGAGGACGTGTCAAGCATGGCGAGGTTGACGCCCACGCACGCGCCGTGCAATCGTTTGCAGCACTCGACCGGGCAAGGTGGCGGAATGGCATTGCACACGTACGGGACGATGGCCGTGGACTGGGAGGAGCGCGTGCGCTTCGACCGGCTGCGCGAGGAGCGGCTCGCGCGGATCTCGTCGCTGCTGGCCGAGTCGGAGCTCGGTGCCCTGCTCTGCTTCGACATGACGAACATCCGCTACATCACGGCAACTCACATCGGCACCTGGGCGCAGGACAAGCTGAATCGCTTCTGCCTCCTCCCCCAGCGCGACGAGCCGATCATGTGGGACTTCGGCTCGGCGGCCCGCCACCACCAGCTCTACAACCCGTGGCTGGCCGACGGCCGCTCCCGCGCGGGCATCTCCACGCTGCGCGGTGCGATGTCGCCGGAGTCGGGCCGCGCGGAGAACGTGGCCGAGAAGATTCGCGTGGAGCTCGAGCAGCGCGGCCTTCTCGGCGAGCCCGTGGGTGTGGACGCGGTCGAGCCGGCCGTCCTGTTCGCGCTTCAGAAGGCGGGCGTGCAGGTCGTCGACGGCCAGCAGCTCATGCAGGAGGCGCGCATGATCAAGACGCAGGACGAGATCACGCTGCTGAACACGGCCTGCATGATGGTCGACGCCGCGTACGAGGAGCTCTACCGCGCCATGCGGCCCGGCATGCGCGAGAACGAGTGCGTCGGCCTGGTGAACAAGGTGCTGTACGACATGGGCTCCGAGTTCGTAGAGGGGGTCAACGCCATCTCGGGCGAGCGCTGCAGCCCCCACCCGCACGTCTACACGGACCGCGCGCTCCGCCCCGGCGACCCCGCCTACTTCGACATCCTCCACAGCTTCATGGGCTATCGCACGTGCTACTACCGCACGTTCGCGATCGCGAGCGCGTCGAGGCCGCTGGTGGACGCGTACAAGCGCTGCCGCTACTACCTCGACGCCGCCATCGAGATGATCAGGCCCGGCGTCACGACGGGAGAGGTCGTGCAGGTGTGGCCGAAGGCCGAGGAGTTCGGCTTCCCGGACGAGGAGGCTGCCTTCGCGCTGCAGTTCGGCCACGGCGTCGGCCTCGCGATCTGGGAGAAGCCGATCTTCAGCCGGCTCGTCTCGCTCGACCATCCCGAGGAGATCCAGGAGGGCATGGTGTTCGCGCTGGAGACGTTCTGGCCGTCGAGCGACGGGTGGTCCGCCGCGCGGATCGAGGAGCAGCTCGTGGTGACGGCCGACGGTTGCGAGGTGATCACCCGCTTCCCGTCGGAGGATCTCGTGATAGCGGGGAAGCCGTACTACACGGTCGGCGGCACGCTCCCGCTCGAGCGCGACCGCCAGTCGAATCTGAACACGCGGCTCGACGCGGAGACGCACGAGGCGGTCCCGGGCAACGGCCGCATGCCCAGCGGCGACCCGGTCCGGCTCTAGGTGGCCGCCTAGGTGCGGGCAGCCGTCGTCGAGGAGATCGGCCGCCCGCCGGCGGCCACGGAGCTCCCCGAGCCGAAGCGCGGCCCGGGCGAGGCTCTCGTCCGGGTGCGAGCGGCGGCGCTCAACCCCGTCGAGCTGCACATCTGGAACGGCCATTTCTTCGACGGCCCGCCGCGGCCGCCCTACGTGATCGGCCTCGAGGGCGTCGGCGTGGTCGAGGAGGGAGAGCGGCTCGCGCCCGGGACACGCGTCCGGGTGGAGTTCGTGCATCCGGGCTACGGCCGCGACGGCGCACTCGCTGAGTACACGGTGGCGCCGGAGGAGCCGGACACCTCGGACCGCGCGTCGCAGGCTTCGATCGCGCCGATCGGCGACGAGCTCGACGACACCGCCGCCGCCGCCCTCGGCGTCCCGGTCTTCACCGCGCTGATGTGCCTGGAGCGCGCGCAGGCCGCCGGTGCGTCCCTCGCCGGGGCGCACGTGCTCGTGACGGCCGCAACGGGCGCGGTCGGGACGATCGCGGTGCAGCTCGCGAAGCTCATGGGCGCGGCGCGGGTCGTCGGAGCAGGCCGCAACCGCGAGCGGCTGGACCGGGTGCGCGCGCTCGGTGCGGATGCGACGGTCGAGCTGAGCGAGGGACTGACGGCGGAGGAGCTGAGAGCGCTCTTCGGCGAGGCGGCGGGCGGGCGGCTCGACGTGGCGCTGGACCCGCTCTGGGGCGCGCCGGCGCGGGCGGTGATCGAGTCGCTCACCCGTGATGGCGTCTACGTGAGCTTCGGGCAGGCGGCGTCGCCTGTCTCCGAGCTGTCGGGCATCCCGCTCCGCAACCGACGCGTGACCATGGTCGGTCACTCGGGAGCGTGGGCGTCACCGCAGGAGCGCCAGGCGGCCCTTGCCCGCGCGCACGAGCTGGCGGCGCGGGCGGGGCGCCCGCTCGAGCTCGACACGGAGGTGCTGCCGATCGCCGACATCGGTACGGCGTGGGAGCGTCTCGCGACGTCCGCCGGCCGGAGGCTGGTGGTGCGGCCGTGACCGCCGTGACCGAGACGCTCCCGTACCCGCGCTTCTCGGACGCGGAGATGGGCCGGCGGCGCGACGCGCTCGCAGCCGAGCTCGCGGACGCCGGAGCCGAGCACGCACTGATCTACGGGGCCAACAGGGCGGGGCCGGCCGTGGGCTGGCTGACCCGCTGGCCCGTCACCCGGGAGGCGCTGTGCGTGTTCACGCCCGGCGAGCCGGACGTGCTGCTCGTCAACTTCTACAACCACATTCCGAACGCGGAGCGAATCGCCACCGAGGCCGACGTTCGCTGGGCCGGCCCGAAGCCGATGGCCACCGCGATCGAGGAGTTGGAGGGCCGAGGCGCACGCGGCTCGCGCGTCGCGGTGATCGGCCCGCTCGGCTACAGGCCGTTCGCAGCGCTCTCGGACTTCGCCACGCCGGTGCCGCTGGACGACGCCTACACGCGGCTGCGGCTGCGCAAGTCAGCCGAGGAGCTCGACTGGCTTCGCATCGGCTGCGGCTTCACGGACGAGGCCGTCCGCGCGGTTCACGAGGGGGCGGGCCCGGGCACCGACGAGCGCGAGCTCGGCAACCTGGCCGAGCGGGCCTATGTCGGCCGTGGCGGCACGACGCACATCCACTACTTCGGGGCCGGCAGCGTGCCCGCGCAGTGGCCCGCCGCGCGGCCGCTGAGGCAGGGCGACGTCCTCGCCTGCGAGATCAGCGCGTCCTTCTGGGACTACACCGGCCAGCTCCTGCGCACCTTCGCGGTCGGCGAGGAGCCATCCCCGCTCCACCGCGAGCTTCACGAGGTGGCGGACGCCGCCTTCGACGCGCTGTTCGAGCGCGTGCGCCCGGGCGCCACCGCGGCCGAGCTCGTGGAGGCCTCGAGCGCCATCGGAGACGCGGGGTTCACGACCCGCGACGACCTCGTGCACGGCTTCGTGGGCGGCTATCTGCCGCCGGTGCTGGGTGACAAGACGCGGGCGCTCGAGGAGGTCCCCGACTTCACGCTCGAGGAGGGCATGACAATCGTGATCCAGCCGAACGTCGTGACGCGCGACGAGAGCGCGGGAGTTCAGACGGGGGAGCTCGTGGCGGTCACCGCGGACGGCGCCGAGCGGTTGCACGACTACGACCGCGGCCTCTTGAGGATCGGCTGACGTGCGGGTCGACTGGGACGTCCCGATCGAGATGGACGACGGCGTGGTCCTGCGCGCCGACGTATTCCGGCCGGACGACGACGACGGGCACCCCGTGATCCTGTCCTACGGCCCGTACGCGAAGGGGCTCGCCTTCCAGGAGGGCTACCCGAACCAGTGGGAGCGGATGGTCTCGCAGCACCCGGACGTCGAGGCCGGTTCGTCGAACCGCTTCCAGAACTGGGAGGTGGTCGACCCCGAGAAGTGGGTGCCCGACGGCTACGCCTGCGTCCGCGTCGACTCGCGCGGCGCCGGGCGCTCCGGGGGCCGGCTCGACCCGTTCTCGCCGCGCGAGACCGACGACCTGGCGGCATGCATCGAGTGGGCGGCCGCGCAGCCCTGGTCCAGCGGCCAGGTGGGCCTGAACGGCATCTCGTACTACGCGATGAACCAGTGGCACGTGGCCTCGCGCTCGCCGCGCGGCCTCGCCGCGATGTGCGCCTGGGAGGGCGCGTCCGACTGGTACCGCGACGCCACCCACCACGGCGGCATCGTCTGCACCTTCTTCGGCAACTGGTACGAGATGCAGGTCACCACCGTCCAGCACGGCATGGGCGAGCGCGGGCCGGTCGACCCGAACACCGGCGAGCTCGCCTGCGGGCCCGACACGCTCTCGGACGAGGAGCTCGCCGCGAACCGGGCCGACTTCGCGGCGGAGGTGGCCGCCCACCCGCTCGACGACGAATACCACCGCGCCCGCTCCGGCCACTGGGAGCGGCTCGACGTGCCGCTCCTGTCCGCCGGGAACTGGGGCGGCCACGGGCTCCATCTGCGCGGGAACGTGGAGGGCTACGTGCGCGCTGCCTCCTCCCAGAAGTGGCTCGAGCTGCACGGCCTCGAGCACTGGACGCACTTCTACACGGACTACGGGGTGCGCCTACAGAAGCGCTTCTTCGGCCACTTCCTCAAGGGCGAGGACACGGGCTGGGACCGGCAGCCGCCGGTCCTGCTCCAGGTGAGGCACGCGGACGGGACCTTCACCGAGCGAGCCGAGAGCGAGTGGCCGCCGGCGCGGACCGAGTGGACGCGCTGGGAGCTCGGCACCGGCTCGTACGACGCGCTCGGCGACGGGGTCACCTTCACGGGTGACCCGCTCGAGCGGGAGACGGAGATCACGGGGCCGTCCGCGGCGAAGCTGTTCGTCTCGTCCAGCACCGAGGACGCGGACCTGTTCGTCGTGCTGCGTGCGTTCGACCCGGATGGCGAGGAGCTCGTCTTCCAGGGCGCGATCGACCCGCACACACCGATCGCACAGGGGTGGCTGCGAGCCTCCCACCGGAAGCTCGATCCCGAGCTCAGCGAGCCGTACCGCCCGTACCACACCCACGACGAGGAGCAGCCGCTCACCCCGGGCCAGGTCTACGAGCTCGACGTGGAGATCTGGCCGACCTCGATCGTGCTGCCGGCGGGCTACCGCCTCGGCTTCACGGTGCGCGGCAGGGACTACGAGTACCCGAAGGCGGGCGGCGACCGCCTGACTACGTTCAAGAACGAGCTGCGCGGATCGGGACCGTTCCTGCACGACGACCCGGACGACCGCCCGCGCGAGATCTTCGGCGGCGAGGTGACGATCCATGACGGGTCGTTCGTGCTGCTGCCGGTGGTGCCGGAGAGAAGCTGACCGTGCGCTGGGACGTCCACAACCACGCCGTGCCGCACGAGGCGATCCAATTCCTGCGCGAGGCGGACGGCTTCCCGATCACCGTCGAGGGTGACGTCCTGGAGGCCGATCGAGTGCGCGCGGAGATGACGCCCCTGTTCACGGACGCCGCGGCAAAGCTCGGGCAGCTGGAGGAGCTCGGCCTCGAGGCGGCGGTCGTGTCGGTCTCCCCCGCTCTGTTCGCTTATGAGACCGACGAGGGCCGCGGCGTGGCGCTCGCGCGCGCCGTGAACGAGGGCCTGGCGGTGCTCGCCGCACACGACCCGGAGCGGCTGCGCTGGCTGGCGCAGGTGCCGCTCCAGGCCCCGGACGAGGCGGCCTCGGTGCTGGCCGACGCGGCGGGCGCCGGCGCGGTCGGCGCGCAGATCGGCACATCCGTCGCCGGCACGCCGCTGACCGAGGCGGGCCTTGGCCCCTTCTGGGCCGCCGCCGAGGAGCACGGCATGACGCTGATGCTCCACCCGGCCTACAACAACCCGCACCCGGGCCTCGAGGGCTACCACCTCCAGAACGTGATCGGAAACCAGCTCGAGACGACGATCGCCGCCGAGCGCCTGATCGTGACCGGGGTCCTCGACCGCCACCCCGGCCTCCGGCTGCTGCTGGTGCACGCGGGCGGCTACATGCCCTGGCAGGCGGGCCGCCTCCGTCACGCGGCCACGGTCCGCCCGGAGCTGGCCGACTCGCCCTCCAGCCCGGGCGCCTACTCCGGCCGCATCGTCGTGGACACGATCACCCACGACCGGATGGCGCTGGCCTACCTCGTCGAGCGCGTCGGCGCCGACAACGTCGCGATGGGCACCGACCTCCCCTTCGACATGGCGACCCCCGACCCGGTGAAGGCGGTGGAGGAGGCGGTGGACGGCGAGGCGGTGCACCGGATCATGGAGAGCACGCCGGCGCGCCTGTTCGGGCTGTAGGGCCACCGCCGCTCTCGCGTCTCGCGACCGCCGCCAGCGAGCCAAATGACCTACGTGCGCGCGGCGACGAATGTCTCGCCCTCCCTTACGACATACGCCGCTTGTCGCGCGGCTTTCCGCGCGGGATGCTCGACGAAGGCCACCGCGGTTGGCGAAGCCGACTCGCGACGTCCAGGAGGATCCCCATGTCTGTCACCACCGAGTCGGCGGATGCGACGGCGATCCGGCCGTTCACGATCGAGATCCCGGACGAGCCGCTCGCCGAGCTGCGCCGTCGCATCGAGGCGACGCGCTGGCCGTCGAGGGAAATTGTCGACGACCGCTCGCAGGGGGTGCAACTCGCCACGCTGCGGGCGCTGGCTCGCTTCTGGACGAGCGAGTACGACCTGCGCAGGTGCGAGGCGCGACTGAACGCGGTTCCGCAGTTCACGACCGAGATCGACGGGGTCGACATCCACTTCATCCACGTCCGGTCACGGCATGACGACGCCTTGCCGCTGATCATGACGCATGGCTGGCCCGGCTCGGTCATCGAGCTGCTCGAGACCGTCGGCCCGCTGACCGACCCGACCGCTCACGGTGGCACACCCGAGGACGCATTCCATTTGGTGATGCCATCCCTGCCCGGCTACGGCTTCTCGGGCGAGCCGACCGAGCTCGGCTGGGAGTCCGGGCGGATCGCACAGGCGTGCGCGCAGCTGATGCACCGCCTCGGCTACACCCGCTACGTCGCCCAGGGGGGCGACGTTGGGGCCGCCGTCACGGACGCGATGGGCCGCCAAGCGCCCGAGGGGCTGCTCGGCATCCACATCAACCTCCTCATCGCGGCGGTGGGTCACGAGGACCAACTGCCGGCGGAGTCCGAGCAGGAACGCGGGGCACACGAAGCGGTTAAGACGTTCACGACGGACGGTTTCGGCTACTTCCTGGAGCAGTCCACCCGGCCGCAGACGATCGGCTACTCGCTGCTGGATTCACCCGTCGGGCTGGCGGCCTGGTTGCTCGACCACGACACGGACAGCTACTACAAGATCTCGCGCGCGTTCGTCGACGGCGAGCCCGTGGGCAATCTGACCCGGGACAACATTCTCGACAACATCACGCTGTACTGGCTGACCGGCACCGGCGCCTCCGCCGCCCGCTGGTACTGGGAGACCGGACGGGCCCAGGCCGCAGCCGCTGCGGCCGGACAGGGCCCTCCGGAGCCCGCGGTCCCGGTCGCCTTCACGACGTTCCCCGGCGAGATCTTCGCCGCCCCGCGCAGCTGGGCCGAGACGATCTACCCCAACCTCGCCTACTTCAACGAGGCCGACAGGGGCGGCCACTTCGCCGCCTGGGAGGAGCCGAAGCTCTTCGCGGCGGAAGTGCGAGCCGCATTCAGCTCACAGCGCAGGTGACGCCGAGGTTCGATGCCGACACGGACGACCAATCTCTTCCTCCTCGAGGATCTCGAAGACGAAGGAAGGACGAGTCAGCTCGCGGAAAGCGAACTGCACGCGCTTCGCGCCGTCGCAGACTGGGTCAAGGCCTTCGTGGTCAGGCCTCACGAGGATCTCGGCCGCGCTGGGCCCGTCTGTCCGTTCGTGCCTGAGGCCTTGGAACGCAAGACATTTTGGCTCGCTCCTGAGCAGATCGCCGGACGGGGCGGGTCAGATGTCGTCGACGTTGTGAACGGCTACAAGAGCCTGCTCCTGGACACCGAGCCCACCGACGGCGACGGCGCGGACTACAAGGTGATCGTCGTCGTTTTCACGGATTTGCGGGCTGATCGTGCGCAAGCGGTCTTTGGCGACGTCCTGGAGCAGGTTGCGGTTCCGTCGTATGTCGAGGACGGGATCGTGTTCGGGCCGTTCTACGAAGGCAACGAGGGGACCGCCATCTACAACGCCAGCTTTCGGCCGTTCCAGTCACCCGTGCCGTTTCTGTTCGTGAGGCGCGGGGTCGTCAGCGACTGGAAGTTCTTCCTGGACGATCGGGAAATGATCGACCACTGGGCGCGTCGCTTCGGAGAATCAGCAGTCCGCGCTCTCGCCGACGAACTGCGCCGCTTGCCGTGGCGCGTTGCGCACAGCTGATCCGAAGGGCGAGGCCCGACGTGCGGCCCGCGCGGACGCATGAGACGACCGGCCCGTGGTCGGCGCCAAGTGGCTGCCCCACGCGGCGGCGTGGGAGGTAGCGTCCAACGGGATGACCGCCAAACGCGGAATCTTCATCGCCCCGTTCGATGAGCTTGCCGATCCGAATACGCTCGCCGCGCTTGCCGCGAGCGCCGAGGCCAACGGCTGGGACGGCCTTTTCCTCTGGGATCACGTGCGCTACCGAGCGCCGGTGCGTGCCGTCGCCGACCCCTGGGTCGCCCTGGCCGCGGTGGCCGCGGCCACCGACCGGATCCGTCTTGGTCCTTTGGTCACGCCGCTCGCACGCCGCCGCGTTCAGAAGCTCGCCCGCGAGACGGTGACGCTCGACCACTTAAGCCGCGGGCGTCTGGTGCTCGGCGTCGGCCTCGGCTCGGACCGAAACGGCGAGTTCGAGCCGTTCGGTGAGGTGGCCGACCCGCGCGAGCGCGCCCGTCTGCTCGACGAGGGTCTGGCGCGACTCGCCTCGTACTGGGGAGGGGAGTTCGAGCCGGCCCCGGTGCAGTCCCCGCGCATCCCGGTGTGGGTCGCGGCCAGGTGGCCCAACCGGCGGCCGCTGCGCCGGGCCGCGCACTGGGACGGCCTGTTTCCGATCGAACTGCCCGATCCGGAGGCGCTCGCCGAACTCGCCGCCGCGGTTTCCGCTCTGCGAGCCGAAGTCGGCAATGATCACGCCTTCGATCTCATCGTCGATCTGCCGGTCGGCGCGGATCCGGCTCCGTGGGAGGCCGCCGGCGCGACCTGGATCCTCACCGAGTTCGGCGTCGGCGCCAGCGAGAAAGAGGTGCGCGAATGGATCGCCGTCGGGATCAGCGCCGCCGGCCGGTGATCAACCAGGAGCGCGAATCGAAGGCCACACCCACGGCGTCTCCCCGGTGGCCCTCGAGGGTCTCGCGTAGGCGATCCACGGCGCGGGCGGCGTCGTCGCGGCTCATATCCGCGAGCGCGGAGCTCGTGGCTTGGAACCCGCATACGAACTCAAGCGCCGCGTCGATGTCGTGTCCGTAGAGGACCGGCTCGTGGACCTCCTCGAACCTCACCGCCTGGAAACCGGCGAGCTCGAGCATCTCCGTGGTGGACTCGGCGTCGCCTAGCGAGAACGGGTCTGCGCTTGGCGGCGGCGGTCGCTCCGCGGCGGCGCCGAGGGCGGTGTCGATTGCCAATGCCCATTCGTTGAGCTCGCGTTGCTGCCAGACGAGCAAGACCAGCCGTCCCCGGGGACGCAGGGCAGAGGCGATGTTGGCGAAGGCGGCAGCCGGATCGGAGAAGAACATCGTGCCGAAGCGACTGAGCGCGACGTCGAAGCGGTCACGGTCGAAGCGAAACACCTGGGCATCGCCGAGTTCATAGCTCACGTTCTCGAGCCGTTCGGCCGTAGTGAGCTCACGGGCGCGCTCGAGCATTCGCACCGAGACATCGATCCCCACGACGCGTCCGGGCGCGGCCGCACGCCCTGCCTCACGCGTCGTCAATCCGGTTCCGCATCCGATGTCCAGAGCCTCATCGCCGCGACCGATCCCGTAGGCGGCCCGAAGGTGCTCGTGGTGAGCGCGCAACTCGGCATCGTAGAAGTCGAGTCCGATCGGCGAGGGCACCGAGCGCGATGCTACGGAGGATCGGTCAGCCGCACCTGCATCCGTAGCGACGGAGCTGCGGCGGATTTTATTTCACGCGCCTGTACTTGAGGTGGGTGACGCCGGGCGCCTCGAGGGCACGGACCTGTTCGAGCCGCACGTCCGCGTCCCGGAGGTTGTCGAAGAGGCGCGATCCGTCGCCGAGCACCACCGGGACGACGTGGAGCTCGAGCTCGTCCAGCAGTCCCGCTGCCAGGTACTGCTGGATGACCTGGCCGCCGCCCCAGAGCATGACGTCCCTGCCGCCGGCGG
>DASSVP010000067.1:0-12028 GCA_035705985.1 Thermoleophilaceae bacterium | reverse complement strand
CTGATCTTCGCCCAGACCGATCCGGAGCTGAAGCACAAGGGCCTGGCCTGCTTCCTCGTCCCGACCGACTCGCCCGGCTTCTCGACCCAGGAGATCCACGGCAAGCTCGGGCTGAAGGGGTCGGACACGGCCGAGCTGGCGCTCGACGGGCTGCGCAGCACCGGGTTCGTCGGCATGACGGACCCCGAGGCGTACGGCGGCGGCGGCGCCGACCCGCTGACCTACTGCGTCTTCATCGAGGAGCTCGGCCGCGGCGACGCCAACGTGCGTTCGATCATGTCGGTGCACCTCGGGCTGGTGGCCGGGTCGCTGGACCGCTGGGGCACCGAGGAGCAGAAGCAGCAGTGGCTGCCCCAGCTTTGCTCCGGTGAGGCACTCGGCTGCTTCGGCCTGACCGAGCCCGACACCGGCTCGGACGCCTCGAACCTGAAGACGCGCGCCGAGAAGATCGACGGCGGCTGGCGCATCAACGGCGGCAAGATGTGGATCTCGCTGGGGAACTACGCGAAGCTCGCGATGATCTTCGCCCAGACCGATCCGTCGAAGAAGCACAAGGGACTCGCGTGCTTCCTCGTGCCGACCGACGCGGACGGCTTCTCCTCCCAGGAGATCCACGGCAAGCTGGGCCTGAAGGGGTCCGACACGGCCGAGCTGTCGCTCGACGGCGTGGAGGTGGGCGACGACGCGCTGATGGGCCAGATCGGCGACGGCTTCAAGATCGCGATGTCCGCGCTCGACTCGGGCCGCTACAGCGTCGCGGCCGGCTGCGTGGGCATCTGCCAGGCCTCGCTGGACGCGTCGGTGGCGTACGCGAAGGAGCGCACGCAGTTCGACCGCCCGATCGCCTCCTTCCAGCTCGTGCAGGAGATGATCGCCGACATGGTCGTGCAGACCGACGCCGCGCGCGGGCTCGTCTGGCGGGCGGGCTGGCTGAAGGACCAGGGCAAGCCGAATACCACGGAGACGTCGATCGCGAAGCTGTACGCCACCGAGGCTGCCGTTGACTGCGCGAACAAGGCGATCCAGGTGCACGGTGGATCCGGCTACGTGGACGACTACCCCGTGGAGCGCTACCTGCGCGACGCGCGCGTGACGACGCTCTACGAGGGCACCTCCCAGATCCAGAAGCTGATCATCGGGCGCGCCGTCACCGGCGAGAACGCGCTGGTGCCGTAGCGATGGCCACCGTCTCGGCCGAGACCCGCGGCGCCGTCGGGCTCGCGCGCCTCGACCGGCCCGACGCCCGGAACGCGCTCTCGCCGGAGCTCATGGAGGAGCTGGCCTCGGTCGTGGAGCGCTGGGACGAGGACCCTGAGGTGCGCTGCATCGTGATCGCGGGCGGCGACAAGTGGTTCGCCGCCGGGGCGGACATCAAGGTGATGGCCACGCGCAGCTTCCAGGACGTGCTCACCTCGCCGGCCGCGCGCTTCTGGCCGCGGCTCGCCGCCATCCGGACCCCGCTCGTGGCCGCGGTGTCGGGCTACGCCCTCGGGGGCGGCTGTGAGCTCGCCCTGGCCTGCGACATGATCGTCGCGGCCGAGTCCGCCGAGTTCGGCCAGCCGGAGATCCTGCTGGGAATCATCCCGGGCGGCGGGGGCACGCAGCGGCTCGCGCGCGTGATGGGAAAGCAGCGGGCGATGGAGCTCGTGCTCACCGGCCGGCGCATCGGCGCGGCCGAGGCGCGCGAGCTCGGGATCGTGACGAGCGTGGCGCCCGACGACGGCTGGCTCGACGCCGCCCTGGAGCTCGCGGCCACGGTGGCCGAGCGCCCGCCGCTCGCGGTCCGGCTCGGGAAGCAGGCCGTGCTGGCGGCCGACGAGACTCCACTGTCGGCCGGGCTCGACCACGAGCGCCGCCTCTACGAGCTGGCGATGGCCACCGAGGACCGCGTGGAGGGCATGACCGCGTTCCTCGAGAAGCGCAAGCCGGAGTTCCGCGGCCGGTGACGACCATCGGCGTCGTGGGCGCCGGCACGATGGGAGCCGGCATCGCGCAGCTCGCGGCCGCGGCGGCGTTCCGAACGCTGCTCCACGACCCGGTGCCCGAGGCGCTCCAGCGCGGCACCGAGAGCGCCCGCCGCGGCCTCGCGAAGTGGGTCGAGAAGGGACGCACCGACAGCGACTCCGCCGCCCTGCTCGAGCCCGTGTCGACCCTCGATGAGCTCGCACCATGCAACCTCGTCATCGAGGCCGCACCCGAACGAGCCGACCTCAAGCGCGACCTCTTCGGTGCCTTGTCACTCGTCTGTGGCGACGACGTTGTACTCGCGACGAACACGTCTTCCATCCCCGTGACCTCGCTCGCCGGCGCCGCCGCTCGGCCGGAGCGGGTCGTGGGCATGCACTTCTTCAACCCGCCGCCGCTCATGCCGCTGCTCGAGGTGATCCGGGCGGACCAGAGCGCGGACGAGGTGGTGGAGCGCGCGATCGAGGTGGGCCGCGCGATGGGCAAGCGGGTGATCGTGGCCGCAGACGGCCCGGGCTTCCTCGTGAACCGCTGCGGCCGCCCGTTCAGCGGCGAGGGGCTCCGGCTGCTCGCGGAGGGCGTCGCGACCCACGAGCAGATCGACCGGATCTGCCGGCTCGGCGGCGGCTTCCGCATGGGCCCGTTCGAGCTGATGGACCTCGTCGGTGTGGACGTGGGCTTCGAGGTGGCGAAGTCCTTCCACGAGCTCTCATTCGGCGAGCCCCGCTGGCGCCCGAGCACGATCCAGGCGCGCATGGTCGCCGCCGGGCGGCTCGGCCGGAAGACGGGAAGCGGCTACTACGACTACGCGGACGACGGCTCGTACCGGCCGGACGATCCCGAGCCGCTGGCGAACGACGGCGGTGAAGGTCTTGGAACCTTCGTAAGCGTCCTGGGTAGGACGTCTGTAGCAAGCCTTATCCAGGACGCTGCGCGGGAAGCGGGGTATGAGCTTCGGGAGGGTGGGCCGACCGAGCTCGTTATCGATGCCCGCATCCGCCCGGATCCGTCGCCTCCGGGTGGGGCTCCGTTGGGTGTGCTGTGCGCCGCGAGCAGCCTGGCGGCACGCGGAGAGCCCGGCGCTGTGGGCTTTCATCTGCTCCCGGACGCGAGACTCGTCGAGCTCACGCGTCTGCCGACGACTCAGCAGTTCGCGGCAGACGCTGTGGAGGAGTTCTTCCGCAACCTCGGCCTCCTCACCGAGTGGGTCGAGGACGCGCCGGGCCTGGTGCTCGGTCGCATCGTCTGCCAGCTCGTGAACGAGGCCGCCTTCGCCATCGGCGAGGGCGTCGGCTCGGCGGACGACGTGGACGCCGGCCTCACCCTCGGCCTCTCGCACCCGCGCGGGCCCGTCGAGTGGAGCGAGGCGATCGGCGTCGACCACGTGGTCGCGGTGCTCGACGGCCTCTGGGCAGAGCGCCGCGAGGAGCGCTACCGGACGGCGCCGCTTCTGCGCCGCGCCGCGGCGCTCGGGCGTAGCCTTCGGGAGGAATGGCCACCGCCGACCTGACAGTCCTCGCGCTGGGCCGCCAGGGTCCGAGCGCGAGCGAGTACATCGCCGAGATCAAGCGCCGCCTCCGTGCCCAGCAGCGGGTGAAGTTCCACATGCACGCGATGGGAACCTCGCTCGAGGGCAGCACCGACGACATCCTCGCCGTCGTGGGCGAGCTGCACGCGATCCCCTTCGACCAGGGCATCCCTCGGGTCTACACAGTGCTGAAGCTCGACGAGCGGCGCGACCGCCCGGACCAGACCCTCGACGACAAGGTCAGGAGCGTCGAGGAGCGTTTGGGTGGCGACGTCTGCTAGACGAGCGCGCGCAGCTACTCGCCGCCCAGCGGTGACACGTCGAAGGGCGACCGGCGTGCCGGCTCGCCGCGCCCCAGCGCGCCGCGCTAGCCAGCGAGACGAACGTCCTCAGGCTTCGTTGCCTTGACACGGTGATCCCCGTCGAGGAAGGGCATCGGCTCGCACATCTCCAGGATCCGCGAACACGTCCTACGCCCAACATGATCACCGAGAGCCTCCGCCTCCGCCACATCGGCGGTCACGAGGATCGGCCGCTGGTCCTCGTACCTGCGATTGACGACGGCGTACAGCTGCTCCAGGCGCCACTCGTTCTGCTTCGCCACCGCCAGATCCTCGAGGATCAGAAAATCAACGCTCCCGAGCAGCTCGAGTAGCCCGAGGTAGCTCTCCCGTGCGTTGTCGTCGTAGGTCGCGCCGATTCGCGCGAGGAGCTCGGGGCCCGAGAAGATGGCAAGCGAGCGGCGCTCCTTGAGGACCTCCTTCGCGACGCACATCGCGAGGCTGGTCTTCCCGCTGCCCGTCTCACCGAAGAAGTAGAGGCCGCGCCCTGTCTCGATGTTCTCGCTCAGCCGCCGGCAGTACTTGCGGACCTCTTTGACGATGAGGGGATAGAGATTCGTGATGGGCCAGCGGTCGAAGTCGACCCCGTGGTAGCGCTCGGGGATCGACGTCGCGAGCCGAGCCGCCCGGGCCGCGGCCACGCGCTCGCGCCGGCACCGGCACTCTCGCGCGCCGTTCGTCTCCTCCACCTCGATCCAGCCGCTGCCGTCGCACTCGCCGTAGCGACACGGCTCGTTCCGCATGCCGCTCTGGCGAAGGTGTGGCGCGCCCCGGGAAACCATCCAACCCTCAATAAAGCACGCCGCCCGGCCGGTCCGGGCGCGAGCCGAGACTTCTTCCCCCTAGTTTGCGGCTTTCGTCTGGGAGGCTTCCCGAGGTGCCGCTCGACGAGTTCCTGCCGGATTTCGACTTCAACGAGGTCCATTCCACGCTGATCGCGGCGTCGCCCGAGCGAGCGCTCGCGGCCGCCCGGGAGCTCACCGCTCGCGAGATCCCGGTGATGCTCGCGCTGGTCACGCTGAGGCGGCTCGGCAGGCGCAACCCCGGGCGCGGCCCGGTGATCGACGGCATGCTCCGCAGCGGCTTCGTGATGCTGGCGGACCGCCCGGACGAGCTCGTGCTCGGCGTGGCGGGCCGCTTCTGGACGCTCGACGGCGGGATCGCCCGCATCGACGCCGAGCGGTTCGACGGGTTCGACGAGCCGAACCACGCCAAGGCCGTCATGGACTTCCACGCACAGCGAGCGCCGGGCGGCTGCCTGCTCAGCACGGAGACGCGCATCAAGGCCACCGATGGAGCGGCCCGCCGGAGCTTCGGCCGCTACTGGCGCGTGGTCCACCCCGGCAGCGCGCTGATCCGGCGCGGCTGGCTGCGGGCCGTGAAGCGCAGGGCCGAGGGCCGCTAGCCGGCGGCCAGCTCGCCCAGCGCGTCCAGCAGGCGGCCCACCTCGTCCTCCGTCGTGTAGTGGAGGAAGCCGGCGCGAACGGCGCCGCCGTCCTCGAGGCCGAGCGCGCGCATCGGCTCCAGCGCGTAGTAGTCGCCGTCCCACACGTAGATGTCCTGCTCCGCGAGCAGTTGGGCCACCTCGCGCGGCGCCCGGCCCTCGATGTTGAAGCAGAAGGTGGGCGTGCGGCCCTCGGGCGTCCTGACGCCGTACAGCTCGACCCCGTCCGGCAGGGCGCTCAGGAAGCGGGCCGCCAGGCGCGCCTCGTGCTCCTCGATCTGGGCGAACGCCGAGTCGAGGTTGCCCTCGCCCAGCTCACGCAGGTAATCGATCGCCGCGGTCGCGCCCGCCACCGCCTCGTGCGACTGCGTGCCCGCCTCGAAGCGGTGGCCGGGCGGGTCCTCGCCGGCCGGGCGCACCCGGTCCGCCGGCAGCGACTCGGCGAGCTCCGGGCGGATCGCCGCGATGCCGAGGTGCGGGCCGAAGAACTTGTATGGCGAGCAGAGCACCACATCGAGGCCGGTCTCGCGCGCGCGAAGCCGCCGGTGCGGCGCGAGATGCACGCCGTCCGCCCACGCGAGCGCGCCCACCCGGTGCGCCGCGGCGGCGACGCGCGCCGCGTCCGGGATCGAGCCGACCGCGTTCGAGGCGAGCGTGAACGCCACCACGCGCGTCCGCTCGCCCGTCAGCTCCTCGAGCGCGTCCAGGTCCAGCGTCATGTCCTCGGCGCGCAGGGGCGCGGTGCGCACGACGAGCCCGTGGTCCTCGGCCACCAGCAGCCAGGGCGAGACGTTCGCGTCGTGGTCGAGCGCGGTCACGACGATCTCGTCACCCGGCTCGAGCGCCCTCGCGACCGCGTGCGCGAGCTGGAAGTTGAGCGTGGTCATGTTGGCGCCGAACGCGATGCCCTCCGGCTCGGCGCCCATGAAGTCCGCCGCCGCGGCGCGCCCGCGCTCCATCACGGCGTCAGACGCACGCGAAGTGGCGAACGCGCCGCCGAGGTTGGCGTTCGCCTCCGTCAGGTACGCGCTCATGGCGTCGACCACGGTCGCGGGCACCTGCGAGCCGCCCGGGCCGTCGAAGTACGCCGCTCCGGACGTGAGGGCGGGAAAGCGGCCGCGGATGGCGTCGAGGTCGAGGATCGCGTGACCCTACCCGGCAAGCGTCCTGCTTTGGGTGTCGTATGGAAGCCCTAGGCAGGACGCTTCGCGGCAAGCGCTAGCGCTCGAGCAGGTCTCGGAGCACGAAGTGCAGGATGCCGTCGTGCCGGTAGTAGAGCCACTCGTTCGGAGTGTCGATCCGGACGCGCGCCTCGAACTCCTTGCCATTCGAGACGCTGACCTGGAGCGTCTTCGCGCCGTCCTCGAGCGGGGCGAGGTCGAATGTCTCCTCGCCGCTCAGGCCGAGCGACTCGGCCGACTCGCCGTCGGGGAACTGCAGCGGCAGGATGCCCATCCCCACCAGGTTCGAGCGGTGGATCCGCTCGTACGACTCCGCGATCACGAAGCGCACGCCGAGCAGACGCGGCCCCTTCGCGGCCCAGTCGCGCGACGAGCCCGAACCGTACCCCTTGCCCGCGATCACGCACAGCGGCGTGCCCTCCTCGTGGTACTCGAGCGCGGCGTCGTAGATCGGCTTGACGTCGCCGTCCTTCGTCGTGAAGCCGCCCTCGGTGTCCGGCGCGAGCAGGTTGCGCAGGCGGATGTTCGCGAACGTGCCGCGCATCATCACCTCGTGGTTGCCTCGCCGTGACCCGTACGAGTTGAATGCGCGCTGCTCCACCCCGTGCTCGATCAGGTACTCGCCCGCGGGCGAGTCCTTCTTGATCGCGCCGGCCGGCGAGATGTGGTCGGTCGTGACGCTGTCGCCCAGCACGGCGAGCACCTTCGCGCCCTTGATCTCCTCGAAGCCCTCGGGCGCCTCCTTCGGCATGCTCTCGAAGTAGGGCGGCTGCTTCACATAGGTCGAGTCCTCGTCCCAGGCGTAGCGGTCACCCTCAGGGATCTGGAGCCCCTTCCAGTTGTCGTCCCCCTCGAACAGCGCATCGCCGTAGGAGTGCCGGAACATGTCCGACTCGATCGCCTGCTCGATCGCGTCGTTGACCTCCCGTTGGGTCGGCCAGATGTCGCGAAGGTAGACGTCGTCCTGTAGCGGCTCATTCAGCAGGTCGAGGTCCATCCGTCCGGCGAGCGCGTACGCCACGCAGAGCGGAGGCGAGGCGAGGTAGTTCATCTTCACCTCGGGATGGATCCGCCCCTCGAAGTTGCGGTTGCCCGAGAGCACGCTCGCCACGACCAGGTCGCGATCCTCGATCTCCTTCGAGACCTCCTCGGGCAGCGGTCCCGAGTTCCCGATGCAGGTCGTGCACCCATAGCCGACGAGATCGAAGCCCAGCTTCGACAGCGGCTCGGTCAGCTCGGCGCGATCGAGGTAGTCCGTTACGACCTTCGAACCGGGTGCCAGCGACGTCTTCACCCAGGGCTTGCGCTCGAGCCCGGCCTCCACGGCCTTCTTGGCGAGCAGCCCGGCACCGATCATCACCGACGGGTTCGACGTGTTGGTGCAGCTCGTGATCGCGGCGATCACGACCGCACCGTGGTCGAGCCCCTCGCTGCGCTCCTTGACGGCGACATCGCCGTGGTGGTGGCCTGGCTTGGGCGAGTCCCCGCCGCCGTTGTTCGTGGGCGAGTCGCTGGCGGGGAAGCTCTCAGCGGACGACTGGTCGTAGCCGGCCATGTCGCCCGACGTTGCTTCGCCGCCCGTGTGCTCCTCGAGCTCGGCGCAGAAGTCCTGGGCGGCGTCCGACAGCGCCACGCGGTCCTGCGGCCGCTTCGGGCCCGCGAGCGAGGGCTCCACGTCACCCAGGTCGAGCTCAAGCGAGTCGGAGTAGGTGGCCTCCTCCGAGCCCTCGTCATGGAACAGCCCCTGCTCCTTGCAGTACGCCTCCACCAGCTCGAGGCGCTCCTTCGGGCGCCCGGAGAACTCGAGGTACCGCAGCGTCTCGGCGTCGACCGGGAAGATCGCGCAGGTGGCGCCCATCTCCGGCGACATGTTCCCGATCGTCGCTCGGTCGGCGAGCGGGAGGTTCGCGAGCCCCTCGCCGTGGAACTCAACGAACTTGCCGACGACGCCGCGCTCGCGCAGCATCTGCGTGACGGTGAGGACGAGGTCCGTGGCTGTGGACCCCTCCGGCAGCTCGCCCGTGAGCTTGAAGCCCACGACCTGCGGGATCAGCATCGAGACCGGCTGCCCGAGCATGGCCGCCTCGGCCTCGATCCCGCCCACGCCCCAGCCGAGCACGCCGAGCCCGTTGACCATCGTGGTGTGCGAGTCGGTCCCGACCAGCGTGTCGGGGAAGGCCTGGCCGTCACGCGACTCCACCACGCGCGCGAGGTACTCCAGGTTCACCTGGTGGCAGATGCCGGTGTTCGGCGGCACCACGCTGAAGTTGTCGAAGGCGCTCTGGCCCCAGCGCAGGAAGGCGTAGCGCTCCTCGTTGCGCTCGAACTCGAGCTCGGCGTTGCGCTGGAACGCGAGCCGCTCGGCGAACACGTCGACCTGGATCGAGTGGTCGATCACGAGCTCGACGGGCACCAGCGGGTTGATCTTCGTCGGGTCTCCTCCCAGCTCGTCCATGGCGTCGCGCATGGCGGCCAGGTCCACGATGGCGGGCACGCCCGTGAAGTCCTGCATGAGCACGCGTGCCGGCCGGTACGCGATCTCCTGAGAGGGCTCGTCCTTGGCGCCCCACTTCGCGACCGCCTCGGCGCCCTCGTCCTCGCCGTTCCGCAGCAGGTTCTCGAGCAGGACCTTCAGCGCATAGGGCAGGCGCGCGACGTCGTACTTCTCCTGAAGGGCGTCGAGCCGGAAGATCTCGTGGGACTCACCGCCCACCTCGATGGTGTCGCGGGCACCGAAGCTGTCTGAATCGCTCACCCCTCAGACGTTACCCAGAAGCTGCTCAGGGCAGGCGGCAGTGCACCGCGAAGCGGAGCTCCGTCGACGCGGGGATGTCGTCTCGCCGCGTCGTGACGCGGGCGCGCACGCAGTGGCGCGGCAGCGGGCGCAGCAGGCGGATCGAGACCACGCGCCGCTCCGCCGGCAGGAGGGGACCGAAGCGCACGACGCGCGAGAACGCCCGGCGCCCCCAGCGAAGCACGAGCGAGCCGCGGCACGGCACGGCGCTGTGCCCGTCGCACCGAATCCGCACCCGCAGCCAGCCGCGCGGGCTCGAACGCACGTCGCGCACCCAGACCGCCGGCGCGCAATCGTCGAACGTGTCGAGCTCGTCGGCGCTCACAGCAGGCGCGTTGCCCGGGCACCTCACGTGGTCGGGCTCGCCGTCGTCCAGCCGGAGCCGGTCGCCGGCGGAGGCGGCGAGCAGGTCGCGGCCGGGGCCCGGGTCGAGCAGCGCCCCCCGGATGCTTCCTTGCAGCTGATCGTCGCCACCCAGCCCGAAGATCTCGTCCGCTCCGCCCCCGCCGGCGAGGCGATTCGGCCCGCCGTCGCCGATGATTACGTCCGCCCGCGGCCCGCCGGCGACGTCCTCGACGTCGGGGCGGATGTCGTCGCCCTCGAGCGCCTCGCCGTCGTTCGGGCCGTCGCCGATCGCGAGCCTCAGGGCGAGGTCGTGGTCGTAGTAGGTGGCGGCGTCGCGCCCGTTGCCGCCGGCAAGGACGTCCGCGCCGTCCCCGCCGAGCAGGGTGTCGTCGCCGTCGCCGCCGAGCAGCTCATCGTCGCCTTCGTCGCCCTGGAGGACCGTGGCGTGCGGGCCGCCAAGCAGCGTGTCGCCGCCCGCCTCGCCGGCGAGCGAGGCGGTGTCGGGCCCGGCCTCGAGCCGGTCGTTCCCGGCGCCGCCCTGAATCGACGAGATGACGCCGAGGATCTGGTCGCCCTCGCCCGGCGCGCCGTCGTCCGCATGGCCGTTCAGCCGCACCGTGACGCCCTGGGTGTGGTCGGAGTACGACACCGTCGCGGTCGCTCCCTCGCCGGCCTCGAAGCGGTCGGCTCCCGCGCCGCCGCGGAAGACGTGGAAGGTGCCGGTGACCAGCACGGAGTCCGCCCCGTCCCCGGCGGACACCGCCGAGCCGACGCCCATCACGCCCAGCGTGTCGCCGCCGTCGCCGAGCTCCACCTCGGCGTCGTCGAAGGCGCCCCGGCAGAAGCGCCCGCCCGAGCTCGACACGCGGCAGGCGCCGGTGAGCGGTGCACCGGCATCCTCCACCAGCACCCCCCGAGGCATCTGGCGGACGGACATGCGGTTCACCTCCCCCGGCGCCGCCCGCACGATCAATGTGCGCGTGTCCTCGTCGCCCGAGCTCCCGTCGCAACCGCAGAGGTTCTCACGGATCTCGAGGACGGCGGCCGACGCGGGCGAGGCGCTGAGCGCTAGTGCGACGAGAGCCAGCCCGATCGCCCGCATGTTGCGCAAAACCCCCGGAAGTGGGGGAAGTTGCGAGGAGTGGAAGACCTCGCCTGCGTGGTGCACATCCATTCGACGCATTCCGACGGAACCGGCACGGTCCGCGAGATCGCGCGGGCCGGCGCGCGGGCGCGGGTGGACGTGGTGCTGCTCACCGACCACGACACCATGGCGGCGCGGAAGCTGGGCGAGGAGGGCTGGTACGACGACGTCCTCCTGCTGGCGGGGGAAGAGGTGTCGCCACCCGGGCGCGACCACTACCTCGCCTTCGGCGTCGACGAGCACGTGCGCCACCGGGGCCTCGACGCCTGCGGCATCGCACGCGCCGTGCGCGATGCCGGCGGCTTCGGCTTCGCCGCACATCCCTTCTCCGAGGGCTCCGAGCGCTTCAAGCGCCCCGGGATGCCGTTCGGCGGCCTCGACTGCGACGCGCTCCACGGCATCGAGCTATGGAGCTTCGCGAACGACACCGGCGAGCGGATCGCCGGGATTCCGTCGCTGATCCGCTTCCTGCTCTCGCCCGGGCGCGTGCTCGACCACCCCCCGGAGCGCAACATGCGCGGCTGGGACGAGCTGTGCCGAGAGCGGCGCGTGGTCGCGATCGGTGGGCTCGACGCCCACCAGTTCGGCAAGCGCGTCGGGCCCGTCGTGCCGCTGCGGATCATGGCCTACCGGCGCACGTTCCGGTACATCCGCACGCACGTTCTCTGCCCCGGGCCGCCCTCGCACGAGCTCGAGCGGGACCGCGAGCTGGTCTTCGGCGCGCTGCGCGAGGGCCGCTGCTACATCGCGGTGGACTCCGTGGCGCCCGCGCGTGGGTTCCGCTTCGAGGCCGACGACCTGCCGATGGGCGGCGAGGCGCCGGCCGGCCGCCGCACGCTGCAGGCGCGCACCCCGCTCACCGCCCGCCTGCGGCTCCTGCGCGACGGCCGGGAGCTGGCCGCCGCGGAGGGCACGTCGCTCGACTTCGAGGTCGACGAGCCCGGTGCCTACCGCGTGGAGGCGCGCCGCCACGCCAAGGGCCGCGAGCGCACCTGGATCCTCTCCAACCCGGTCTACCTGCGGTGAGGCCGCTCGGCGACAGCGTCTCGGTCCTCCGCCTGCGCGACTTCCGGCTGCTGTTCGCGGGCCAGGGCATCTCCGTGCTGGGCGACCGGATGGTCGCGGTGGCGCTCGCGTTCGCGGTGCTCGAGCTGGGCGGGTCCGCTTCCGAGGTGGGGCTCGTGCTGGCCGCATCGTGGACGCCGCTCGTCCTTACGGTGCTCGCGGGTGGCGTCGTGGCCGACCGGACCTCACGGCGGGCGGTCATGGTGGCGGCCGACCTCGTC
>DASSVP010000066.1:0-11459 GCA_035705985.1 Thermoleophilaceae bacterium | reverse complement strand
CCACATCCTCCTGCCGATCACGCGGCGGTCGTCGTACCGGGACACGTACGACTTCGCGGAGCTCGTCTCCCGCGGGCTCGAGGCGGCCAACCCCGGACTCGTCACGACCGAGTGGCTGAAGAAGAAGCGCCGGGGTGTCCTCGTCGACCACCGGCAGAACGGGCACGGCAAGACGATCGCCGCCGTCTACTCGGTGCGGCCGAAGCCGGGCGCGCCGGTGTCGACGCCGCTGCGGTGGGAGGAGCTCGGCGAGAAGGTGCGTCCGCGCGACTTCGGACGGCGCGAGGCGCTGCAGCGCGTGGAGCGGCACGGCGACCTGTTCGAGCCGGTGCTGCGCGGCGGCCAGGCGCTCGGTCCGGCTCTCCGCCGGCTGCGCGCTAGTGCGTCCTGACGAGGTAGGCCACGCGGCCGTTGGCGCCGGAGGCCCAGCACGCGGTCGGGCGTGCGCAGTCGACCGTGTCCAGGCTGCCGTCGTCGAAGCGCTGCCACGACGCGCCGAAGTTCGTGCTGACGTCGCTGCCGGAGAGGCCGACCGCGATCGCCGTGTGCCCGTCGACCCAGGCCACGCCGGAGCGATAGTCCGTCGGTGCGTGGGGAGCGAGGCTCCAGCTCTTCCCGCCGTCCCGGCTGCGGGCGAAGCTGTCCGGCGAGCTCGTCGGCAGGAAGAAGTCGCCGCCGACCGCGATCCCGCGGTTCTGGCCCTTGAAGGCGATCCCGTTGATGCCCGCGCTGTCGCCGGTGAGCATCGGCGTCGGCGACTTCGTCCACGTGACGCCGCGGTCGTTCGACGTGAAGATGCTCGCCTCGCTGCCGCCGCTGCCGAACCAGGCGCGATGCCCGTGGTTCGTCGTGAGGCACTCGCCGCTCGCGGCGAACCCGAAGGCGCCCGGCGCGGCGGGCATCTGCAGTCCCGTCACGTGCCAGCTCATGCCGCCGTCGGTGGTCTTGATCACGCGGAAGTGGACGCCGTCGGGCGGATCGGAGACCGCGAGCCCGACCCTCCGGTTGAAGAACGACATGCAGTCGTAGAACGCCGTGGCCTCGGAGTTGACGAAGGTGATGGCCCAGGTCTTGCCGCCGTCGCGGGTGACGTACATCCGGAAGTCGCCCGGGTTGTCGCCGATCGACATCGCGACGGCGTTCTTGGCGGAGAAGGCCGAGATGTCGCGGAACTGGAGGCCTGCGACGTCGGGCGGGGTCACGTCCTGCCAGGTCGCGCCGCGGTCGGTCGTCCGCATGATCACGCCGTCGGTCGCGGTGTAGCCGCTGACCCACGCGGTCCTCGCACTCACCGCGGCGAGCCCGCGGAAATGAGCCGTGGTGCCCGTGTCGGTGTCGTGCCAGGCGTAGCCGGGCCTCGCGGCCCCGGCGGCCGAGACCAGGGTCAGGACGAGGGCTGCGGCGAAAAGGGCGAGCACGCGTCTCATCTCGCGCGGAAACCTAACAGGCCTCCGGCAGTCGCTCACCTGTTCGCCGAAGCCGCTCCGGAAGCGGCTTTCCTCGGCGTCGGCTCGCGCGCGAGCAAGACCGCTCCCGTCACCACGGCGACGAACGCGACCAGGCGAACGGCTCCGAGCGCGCCGGTCGGCAGCGGCTCGGCCAGGATCACGGCGCCGGCCGCGATCGGGAGGGCATTGGTCGCGAGAGTCGCGAGACCGGCGACGGTCAGCGCGCCGCCGGCCTGGTAGCCGACCTGGAGCAGGCCCGTGCCCAGGGCGTAGCCGAGGAGTAGGAGCACGCCGAAGGCCACGCGCGCGCCGCCCTGCGTCGCCAGCTTCGTCGAGATGTCGCCGATCGAGAAGAAGAGACCGCCCGCGACGCCGCTCGCGACGGCCGTCCCCCAACGCCGGCGCCCCGCGACCACCAGAGCGATGGCGACGGACGCCGTCGCTCCGAGCCAGAGCAGGATCGGCCCGAGCTTTCCCTCTCCTTCCTGCGCCTTTCCGCCCACGAGCGAGACGGCGAGCGCGACGAGGCCGAGCACCGAGAGCAGGACGCCCGCGAGCTCCACCGGCGCGAGCCGCCGCCCCGCCATCCGGGCGGAGGCAAACGCGAGCACGCCGATCCCGCCCGCGGCGATGCTCTGCACGAGGGAGAGCGGTGCGAGCGCGAGCGCCGCGACGTAGAGCAGGAATCCGCCGGACTCCATGGCGAATCCCAGCAGCCAGCTCGGGTCCCCGAGCAGCAGCAGGGCGGACTGGACCGGGCGGCGCATGGAAAGGGCCGGCAGGTCGGCGGCGGCGTCGTGCTCCCGCAGATAGGCGATGTTGATGAGCACGGCCGAAGCGAACGCCAGCACGAGGCCGGCGACTGTCCCGCCGCTCACCGACTAGTCGAAGCGGATCACGCTGCGGATCCCGTCCTGGGCCTCCATCAGCGCGAAGCCCTCGTTCACGTCGTCGAGGGTCAGCGTGTGGGACACGAACGGCGCGACGTCGATGTCTCCCGCGAGCGCGCGCTCGACCAGGTCCGGCACCTGGTCGCGACCCTTCACGCCGCCGAAGGACGAGCCGCAGACCCGGCGGCCCGTGATCAGGAACCGCGGGACGATGTCGAGCGTCTCTCCCTTGCCCGCGACGCCGGCGACGGTGCACAGCCCCCAGCCCATGCGCGCCGACTCGACCGCCTGGCGCATCACCGCGACGTCTCCGGTCGCCTCGAACGTGTAGTCGGCGCCGAACCCGCCGGTCAGCTCGACGATGCGCTCCACGGCGTCGGGGCCGCCGATCATCGTCTCGGTCGCGCCTTGCCCGCGCGCCAGCTCCAGCCGTTCCTGGGAGAGATCGACGACGATGATCCGCTCGGCGCCCTGCAGGCGGCAGCCCGCGACGGCGCCGAGCCCGACCATGCCGGCGCCGAAGACGACGCAGGTGGATCCCGCCTCCACCTTCGCGGTGAACATCGCGGCGCCCAACCCGGTCGACAGTCCGCAGGCGAAGAGGCAGGCGTGCTCGAAGGGCGCGTCCGGGCTGACCTTCGCCAGCGCGATCTCCGGCATCACCGTGTACTCCGCGAACGTCGACGTGCCCATGAAGTGGCGGATCGGCTCGCCGTCCCGCCCGAGGCGCGTCGTGCCGTCCGGCAGGAACCCCTTGTTCTGCTGCTCGCGGATCGCGAGGCAGAGGTTCGTCCGTGTGCTCCGGCAATGGACGCACTCCCGGCACTGGGGAGAGAACAGCGTGACGACGTGGTCGCCCGGGCCGACCGACGACACGCCCTCCCCCACCTTCTCGACGACGCCCGCGCCCTCGTGGCCGAGGACGGTCGGCGCGTAGCCGGACGGGTCGGCGCCGGACGCCGTGTACAGGTCGGTGTGACAGACGCCGCACGCCTCGAGACGCACGAGGACCTCGCCGGCGCGCGGCTCCGACAGCTCGACCTCCTGCACGACGAGCGGCTGCGCGAACTTCTCGAGCACTGCGGCCCGCATCCTCATGCCGACACCGTAAAGAATCCGCCGTATGACATCCGCCGACCTGAGGGCGTTCGTCCGCGCCAACCTGCCGGAGCCGCCCGCGCGCGTGCTCGAGGTCGGCGCGGGGAGCGGGCGTCTCGCCCGTGCGATTCGCGCGGCCGGCTACGACGTGCTGGCGATCGACCCGGGCGCCGAAAGCGACGACGTCCGTCCCGTCGCACTCGTCGACCTGGACGAGCCTGCCGGCGCCTTTGCAGCCGCGGTCGCCGTCGTCTCGCTCCACCACGTCGAGCCGTTCGAGGACTCCTGCCGCCGGCTCGGCGAGCTCGTCGCGTCGGGTGGAGCGCCCGTCGTCGACGAGTTCGACGTCGGCGCCTTCGACGTCACGGCCGCGGCGTGGTGGCTCGAGCAGCGGCGCGCGCTCGGCGAGCCGCAGCCGAAGAGCGCCGAGGAGCTGGTGGACGAGCACCGTGAGCACCTGCACCCGCTGGAGACCGTCCTCGCGGCGCTCGAGCCTTACTTCGAGCTCGGCCCGCCGGTGCGCGGCCCCTGGCTCCACTACTGGAAGCTCGGCGACTCGTTCCGCGCCGTCGAGGAGGAGGCGATCGCCCGCGGGGACGTGCCTGCCACCGGCGCTCGCCTCGTCGGCCGCCGCCGCGGCTGACCCTGGTCGCCCGCGCGAGCTGGGCTCCGCTGAACCCGCCGCGCCAGCCGGACGAACCGCGGGCCCGGCCGTCATCATCACGAGTCGTGGACGTGGTGGTCGTGACGTGGCAGGCGGGCGGCGGCGCTCAGACCGCACTCGCCCTGGGAGGATTGCTGGCCGGCCGCGGGCATCAGGTGCGGGTGCTCGCTCCGGCGGACATGCAAGGCCGGGTCGCCGGCGCCGGCTGCGTTCCCCTCCCGTACCCGGGGGAGCTGGAGTTCGATCCGACACGGGGACGCCGGATGGAGGACCAGCGTCCGCTTCTCGAACGACTGTTCTTCGGTCGCGATCTGCCGCACGCGCTCCTCGCGGAGGTGGAGGCCCGCCCGGCCGAGGTGGTCGTCGTCGACTACCTGCTGCGCTCGACAGTGGCCGCGACGGAGCTGCAGCCGGCGCCGGCCGCGTTGCTGATCCACACGATCCACGGCTTCCACGGCGTCACCGAGGGCGAGGACGCGCGGTCTCGCTCCTTCGAGCCCGTCAACCGGTCGCGTGCCGAGCTGGGCCTGGCGCCGCTGGCGACCGGCCGCGACTCCGTGACGATCGAGCTCGTGCGGCGGGCCGCAGGTGCACTGGTGGCGTTGCCGCGCGAGTTCGACGACTGGCCGCAGCCACCGCCCGGGGTCGTCCATCTCGGGCCGATGAGCGAGCAGACCACCGACGTCGAGTGGCGCCGGCCCTGGGCCGAGGACGACCCGCGTCCACTCGTGGTCGTCACGCTCGGGACGACCTACATGCAGCAGGAAGAGGTGGTCGGCCGCGTCGCGAGAGCCCTCCATCCGCACGACGTTCGGATGCTCGTGCTGACCGGGCCCGAGCTGGGTCCGCGCGAGGTGGACGTCCCGGACGGCGTCGTCGTGGAGCGCTACGTGCCTCACGGCGCGGTCCTTCCCGACGCGGCGCTCGTCGTCGCGCACGGAGGCACCGGCACCGTGCTCGCCGCACTCTCCGCGGGCGCACCGGTCCTCTCGCTGCCGCTCGGCCGCGACCAGCCCGCCAACGCGCGTCGACTCGAGCAGCTCGGCCTCGGTCGCGCGCTCGACCGCGACGCCTCGACCGGCGAGATCTCGGAGACCGCCGCGGCGATGCTCGGCTCGGAACCTCTCCGCGCCCGCGTCCGCGACTTCGCGTCGCTGGTCGGCCGCTACGACCCCGGCGCACGAGCGGGCTCGACGCTCGAGCGTCTCGCGCTGATTCCCGGCTAGCGGCTCTTCAGGTACTGCACGAGGTCGCTCTTCTGCCCGCTCGTGAGGTGCAGGTCGAAGCAGCTGTCGTAGTGGTTGACCACGTCCAGCAGCGTCTTGAAGCGCCCGTCGTGGTAGAAGCCGCGCTTCGAGCGCGTGAACAGCGCCTGCAGCGGAGCGATGGTGTACGTGCCGTCCGGCCCGCGGTCGGCGGCGAACGAGTCGATGCAGATCTGCGCCGGCTTCACGGCGTTGTAGCCGGGCGCGGTGCCGAGCGAGCCCATGTGGCACGACGAGCACTTGCCGACGCCGTCGAAGACGACCTTGCCGCGCCTCGCGGCTGCGGGATCGAAGCTGCCCCTGGGCGGCTTCGGAGCCGGCAGCCAGTGCTGGTAGAAGTCGAGCGCGCGCAGGGCCTCGGTGGTCCGATCCGGAGCCTGCGCATGCGCGGGCACCGGGAGGACGCCCTCGCCGACATACGGGACCGTGTGCCCGAACCCCGCTGCGGCCGCGATCGGGAACTTCGACTTGTCGTCGAGTCGCGGGTCGAGGAAGTTCCCCTGCCCGTGCATCTCGAGGTTCGCGACGAAGGCGTTCCAGTAGGTGACCGATCCCCAGCCGCCTTCCCAGGTGTGCAGGTTCTGGCCGTCCTTGCCGAACGCGCTCGGGATCCGCGTCGCCGCGCTGTGCGCGGTGCCGTCGGGACCGAATGCCTTGCCGTCGAGATTCAGCTCGGCGTTGAAGAAGCCGGGCCCCCAGCCGAGCAGCACCTTCTTCAGCGTCGCCTCGTCCACGTTCAGCGCCGATTCGAGCGGCGTGAGGTTCGGCGCCGCAGCGACGATCGCGCCGACGTTCAGGTCCTGGTTCGGCCAGCCGTCGAGGCGGTGGCCGATACCCGGCGCGAAGGAGTCGTCGACCGTGGAGTGACAGACCGCGCACGTGAGTCCGACCGAGCTGAGCGTGCCCTTCTTGTCGAAGAAGCCCTTGACGCCGACCACCGCGTTCAGCTTCAGCAACGCCAGCGTCACCTTCGGATCGTCGAGATTCACCTTGCCGGCCTTGATCGCCGCCGCGACCTTGCGTGGGATCTTCGTGGCGTCGACCTTGAGCCCGAGCGCCAGCGCCGTCTTCGGGCTCACACCGGGGCCGACACCGCCGAGCTTGGCGCCCTCGATCGCCTTCTGCAGGCCGAGGACGCCGCCCCAGACGGCCTGATCGCCGAACGTGTCGTAGCGGAACACGTTCCGGCCCTGGGCGACGAGCTGCATCGTCCGGAGGGTCGCGGGGTCGTTGTGCTCCCCGATCGCGGCGAGCCCGCCGACGCCGCCGGTCAGCACCAGGCTCCCGAGGACGTACACGCCCAGGCCGGCCGCCGTCGTGACGGACAGTTTCCTCAGAAGGCGCTTCATGGCCGGCCGCACAGCCAGAGTGTTCCCGCTCGGCGGTCAGGCTTCGGTCAGCGTTGACTCAGAGTTTCGTCAGCATCTCGCCGGCCGGAGCGACCAACCTGAACCCGGCGCCGCGCACGGTCACCAGCCGGCTCGGGCGGGTGGCGTCGTCCTCGATCTTCCGCCGCAGGTTGAGCATGTGGGTGTCCACCGGATGGCCGTCCCCGTAGTACGGGCCGGCCCACAGGTGCTCCATGATCTGCTGTCGCGTGAAGACCTTGCCCGGGGTGCTCGAGAGCAGCTCGAGGACGCGGAGCTCGGACGCGGTGACGTCGACGGGACGCTCGCCGAGGAAGACCTCGTGCCGGGCCAGGTCGATTCGCAGGCTGCCGACCGTGCGGATGGACCCGGCCTCGGCCGGATCGCGCTGCGCGCGACGCAGGATCGCATGGCTCCGGCTCACCAGCTCGCGCGTCGAGACCGGCTTCGCCATGTAGTCGTCCGCACCGAGATCGAGACTGAGAGCCAGCTCGGCCTCGGAGTCCCAGGCGCCGAGGACGATGATCGGCACCTCGTTGCCGTCTTGCCGGATCCGCTGGATCAGGTCGATCCCGCCGGAGCCGGACCACGTCACCTCGAGGACGACGAGGTCGAAGCCTCCCTGCCGCAGGCGGAGCAGTGCAGCTGCGCCGCTCTTCTCGACCGTCACCTCGAATCCGGCCTCGGCCAGCGCCTGCGACACGGCCCGGGTCGTGTCGGCGCCCGCCGCCAGGACCAACGCGTGGCGCACCGCAGCGAGCGCCGGGCGCTCAGGAACCTTGTACGCCGCTGAGAACCCTTCGCTCAAAACCCCTGCACCAGCCTCTCCGACGAGTTCCGCCTGAAACTCAGTACGGCCGGAAGCCGCAAGCGGATCTCGAGACCCGCGCGGGTCAGGAGCAGCTCAGGCGGAAGCGGTCGAACACCGTGCCGTCGACGGTCTCGAAGCGGAAGCGCGCCGTGCGGCCGGCGACGTCCACGCGCAGGGCGCCGAAGCGGCCCTGGACGATGCGCGCCAACGGGATCGTCAACAGGCGGGCGTCGAAATCCAGCGTGGCACCGCCCGTTCCGACCGCCACGTAGACGACCCCGTGATGCGGGCGGCTGCGGGCGTAGGCGTGCAGATGGCCGACGAACACGACCTGGACACCGCGCTTCTGCACGAGCGGCACGATGTTGCGGCGCAGGCCTGGGCTGAGCGGGCGACCCGGCGGCTCCCACGGCGGATGGTGCCAGGCGGCGAAGCGGAAGCACGAGCGGCGCGCGAACGCCCTGCGGGCGAAGCGCAGCTGCGGCGAGCCCGGGGCGACAGACGTGTCGGAATCCAGCACGACGAATGCGGCGTTCCCCCACGTGAAGCGGTACCAGCGCTCCTTGCCGAGCGAGTGGAAGGCCTCGAGCTCCGGCTTCCCGTGGTCCGCCTTCACATCGTGGTTGCCGAGGGCCGGGAACCAGGCCGACTCGCGCATGACCGCCGCGTACGGGCGGAAGATGTCGCGGTCGAGCAACGCCTTCGAGCCCAGCGGATAGGCGTTGTCGCCCGTGGTGAGCACGAAGTCGGGGTGCCATGACTCGATGAGCGACGCCACCGCCGCCTCGTCACTCGTCCCGCTCCCGAAGTCCCCCACGACCGCGAAGGTGAACTTGGACGCGCGACGCGGCGCGGCCCGGAACGTGCCGACGGCCAGCGCGCCCGACTCGCCCTCGACCGTGTACTCGTAGTGCTTCCCCGGGGTCAAGTGGGTCAGCCGGGCGACGTGCCCGATGCCTCTTCCGGCGTCGATCCGGTCGCCGTTCTGCAAGAGCACCGTGTCGTGCTCGCGCACCGAGGTGCGGAACGAGATGATGGCGCTGCGCCGCGTGACGCTCTCGGCGACGGGGCCGCGGGTCAGCGCGACGGCGGCGACGGCCTCGGCGATCACCGTCCTACCTCACCCACGCAGCGTCGCGGTCGCGCGGCAGCCGAGGCCGTCCGGCCCCCACGCGTGGACGACGACGGTGTCGCTGCCTCGCAGATCCGGCAGGGTGCGCCGCAGCTCGAAGGAGTCGTCCCGGCGTGTCGTGCGCTTCGTCGCGCGGGACGCGACGCGGCGCTCGTGGACGGTCGTGATCCGCCACGTTCCGCGTCCGCGAGTCTGCCGAAGGCGGAAGCGCACCTCGATCGAGCCGTCGCGGCCGCGCAGCCGGAGCGACGCAGCGGCGCCGTGACCGCAGTCGCCGGCGACGCGCACCTCGCCGCCGTCTCCGCCGCCATGATCGCCGCCCCGCGCCTGGGCGGCACCCGCCGAGAACGCGAGCAGGAGCAGCACCGCAGGCACGAGACGTCTCACAGTCGCAGTGTGCGGCGAACGCGGCGGCGGCCGCAATGCGACATTGGTCGGAGTCACGGCGACAGGTCGTCGCGCAGACCGTGGCGCTCGGCCCAGAGCACGGCCTGGAGTCGGTCGGTCACGTCGATCTGCCGGAAGATGTTCGTCAGATGCGTCTTCACCGTCTTCTCGCTGATGCCGAGGCGTTGGGCGATCAGCTTGTTCGGCAGCCCGTCGAGCAGGAGAGCGAACACGTCCCGTTCGCGGGGCGAGATCCCCTCGAGCGGGTCGGGAGCTTCCCGCGCCTCGAGCAGGAGCCGCGCCGCCTGGGGGTCGAGCGGCGCTCCGCCCTCGGCGGCCGCGCGGATGCCGCGCACCACGTCCTCGGCAGACGTGTCCTTGAGGAGATAGCCGGCCGCGCCGACCCCGAGCGCCGCCGTGATCCGGCGCGCGTCGGAGAACGACGTGAGCACGAGCACCGCCGTGTCGGGGCGTTCCCGCCGGATGATCCGCGTCGCCTCGATGCCGTCGAGGACCGGCATCTCGAGATCCATCAGCACCACGTCCGGCCCGGAGCTCCGGCACGACTCGACCGCCTCCGCGCCGTTCTCGACCGTGCCGACCACCTCGAGATCCGGCTGGGCGGCGATCACGCCCGCGAGCCCGTCCCGCACCACGCCGTGGTCGTCGGCGATGAGGACCCGGATCACCGGAGCGGCGCCTCCAGCCGCACGCGGGTGCCTTCGCCCTCGCTCGAGTCGACCGTCAGGCGTCCGCCGGCCTGGTCGGCGAGCTCCTCCACGAGCGAGAGCCCGAGGTGTCCCTCCGCGCGGCGCCGCTCTCGCGTCTCGGGTGCGAATCCCCGTCCGTCGTCCGCGACGAGCAGTCGCGCCGTCGAGTCGACGACACCGACCTCGACCGAGACCGTGGACGCGTCGGCGTACGCGATCACGTTGCGCACCGCCTCCTGCGCGACGCGATAGACGAGCGCCTGCGTGTCGGGATCGAGACGCTCCTCGCCGTCGACGCGCAGCTCGACGGCCGCTCCGCGGGCGGAGAGCGGACTCACGAGGTCGCGGAGCGCGGCGTCGAGTCCCGCCGTCGCGAGCGTCGGCGGGTGCAGGTCCACGAGCAGCGCGCGCAGGTCGCGGACGGTTCCCCGCAGGCGGTCGATCACGGTGCGCACCACGGCCGCCTCGCCGTCCGCTCCGCGGGTCTCGGCCCCGTCGGCCACCGGCGCCAGCGAGAACGCGAGCCCGGCGAGCTCCTGCACCGGCCCGTCATGGAGGTACGACGCGACGCGACGCCGCTCCCGCCGTGACGACGTGACGGCGTTCGCGAGCAGGCCTTCACGCTGCTCGTGGCTTCGCTGGAGCCGACGCATCAGCGACCAGAAGAGCGGTGCCTGCACCAGGAGGATGAGCGCGATCGCGCCGAGGATCGGGGGCGCGAGCGTCCTCAGGAGCCGGCGTGCGTCTGCGGTGATCGAGTGGAGGGGCTGGTAGATCTCGAACAGCAGCGGGATGCCCGAGGGCGTGCGGATGCGGGTGTACGCCTCGAGCAGCCGCCCCTGCTGGCGGTCGAGCCTGTTCTCGGGCCGGTTGAGGTCGGTCACCTCCACTTCCGCGCCTCCGTTGCGGAGCAGTCGGTGCTGCCCCGCGTCCAGCGCGTACCTGCCGCCGATCTCGGCGGGCTCGTCGGAGTAGAGGACGCGGCCCGCGGGAGACCAGATCTTCACGCGCACGATCGAGCCGCTGAGCACGCGGCCGACCACGACGTCGTCGACTGCCCTCACCGCCCTTTCTCGGCCTCTCAGGAGCCCATCGGTCACCGCCGTCGCCTCGACCAGCTTCGCCGCCTCCTGCACACGGGTGCGCGTCTGCCGCTTCGCCTCGTCGATCGCGACCGAACGCAGCACGAAATAGCCGCCCACGACGGCGACCGCGATCGCCGAGAGCGTCCCCGCCGCGAAGCGGAGGATCACGGACCGTGACGTCGGCGCGGTCACGGGGTCGGGTGCGATCGACTCCATGCGCCTCATGATCGCCGCTCCGACATGGATCCGGGCCTCACTGGGACCAATGTCCCATTGCGGCTCGGACCCGGAGATCGCGACGCTGGCCCCGCCCCGAAGACCGACGAAAGGATCACCATGTCCCGCTCTCTCATCCCACTCACCGTCATCCTCTTCGCAGCAGCGCTGCTCGCGGTTCCGGCCGCGTTCGCGAAGGGAGGCCATCGTGCCGTCGGCGTCCGCGGCGCCTGTACCCAGCAGTCCACGAGCAAGCTGAAGCTGACACGCGAGAGCCGCGGAATCGAGGTCGAGTTCCAGGTCGACCAGAACCGGAACGCCGTCCCGTGGAAGGTCACGCTCCGGCGCAACGGCCACCGGGTCGCCTCGTTCACGGCCACCACGCG
>DASSVP010000065.1:0-10109 GCA_035705985.1 Thermoleophilaceae bacterium | reverse complement strand
GTGCTCACACCGCTCGCCGTCGGCCCCGGACGCCCCTTCCCGTACATCTCGAACCTGTCGCTGTCGATCGGCGTGTTCGTGCGCGACCCGGAGTCGGGGGTCGAGACGTTCGCGCGCGTGAAGGTGCCGAAGGAGGTGCTGCCCCGTTTCGTGCCGCTCGGCGACGGGGCGTTCGTGCCGCTGGAGCGAGTGATCGCGCGGCAGCTCGACGAGCTCTTCCCGGGGATGGAGATCCTCCGCCACGACTTCTTCCGCGTCACGCGTGACGCCGACTTCACGGTGTCCGACGAGGCTGACGATCTGCTCCAGGCGGTTGAGGACGAGCTCCGCCGCAGGCGCTTCGGCGAGGTCGTGCGGCTCGAGGTGGCCTCGACGATGGACCCGCGGATGCGCGGCTACCTGATCGAGCAGCTCGCCATCGACGAGGAGCAGGTGGTGGACGTGGACGGGCTGCTGGACCTGGACGACCTCTGGTCGCTCTACGACGTGGACGGCCACCGCGACCTGCGCGACGATCCATGGACGCCGCAGGTGCCCGCGGCGTTCGCGGACACCGACGACGGCGGCGTGGACGTGCTGGGCGCGATGCGCGCGGGCGACATGCTGGTGCACCATCCCTACGACTCGTTCGCCGGCACGGTCGAGCGCTTCATGACGCAGGCGGTCAGGGACCCGGACGTGCTCGCGATCAAGATCACCGTGTACCGCACCTCCGACGACTCGGAGCTCGTGCCCGCGTTGATCGAGGCGGCGGAGCGCGGCAAGCAGGCCGTCTGCCTCGTGGAGCTGAAGGCGCGCTTCGATGAGCGGCGCAACATCGGCTGGGCGCGCTCGCTCGAGGAGGCCGGCGCACATGTCGTGCACGGGCTGCCGGGCCTGAAGACGCACGCGAAGGCACTGCTCGTCGTGCGCCGCGAGGGCTCGGGCGTGCGCCACTACGTGCACATCGGGACCGGCAACTACCACGCGAAGACCGCGCGCCTCTACGAGGACTTCGGGCTGTTCACCTGCGACGCCGAGATCGGCGCGGACGTGGCCGAGCTGTTCAACTCGCTTACCGGCGCGGCGCGCACGCCCGAGTACCGGCGCGTCGTCATCGCCCCCGGGCACATGCGCAAGTGGTTCATCCGCGAGGTCGAGCGGACGATCGAGGCGAAACAGGCGGGGCAGGACGCGCGGATCGCGCTGAAGATGAACGCGCTCGTGGACGCCCGCTGCATCCGCGCTCTCTACGAGGCCTCGCAGGCCGGGGTGCGCGTGGACCTGGCGGTCCGCGGGATCTGCTGCCTGCGCCCTGGCGTACCGGACATCTCCGAGAACATCAGCGTCGTCTCCGTCGTCGGGCGCTTCCTCGAGCACTCGCGCGTCTTCTCCTTCCAGCGCGGCGACGAGCGCGAGTTCTGGATCGGCTCCCCCGACCTCATGCCGCGGAACCTCGACACGCGCGTGGAGCTCCTCGTGCCCGTGACCTCCGAGCCGCTGCGCTCGGAGCTCGCGGACACAATCGAGCGCTACCTGACGGACGACACGTTCGGCTGGGAACTGGACGCCGACGCCCAGTGGACCCGCCGCACGGACGGCGAGCTCGCGGTGCACCGCGAGCTGTCCGAGCGCGCCCTCGAGCGCGCCGGCTCAGCGGAGTAGGGCCCGCTTCAGCGCCAGGACGCGAGCCGCGCCCTCACGGATGCGCTCGCGGAACGCAGGGTCGCTGCGCGCCTCGGCGAGCAGACGCGGGAACACGTCGTTCCAGCTCGCGGAGCCCGTCAGGAGGACAAGGTCCGCGCCGGCCCGAATCGACCGCTCCGCCGCCTCGGCGACGCCGGAGCGCGAGATCACCGCCTCGGCCTCCATGCTGTCCGTGACGATCACGCCCTCGAAGCCGAGCCGCTCGCGCAGCAGCCCGGTCACGACCGCGCGCGACTGCGACGCGATGCGGCGCGGGTCGAGCGCGGGATAGCTCGCGTGCGAGAGCATCACGAGCGGGACGCCCTCGTCGATGGCGGCGCGGAACGGCACGAGGTCGCGTCCGATCGGGGTCCGGACCGTGGCGGGCCCGTCGTCCGTGTTCACCGTCGCCGCGCCGAGGCCCGGGAAGTGCTTGGCGGTGGCGGCCACCCGCTCGTCGCGCAGACCGCGGATCGACGCGCGCATGCGCGCCGCGACGCCCCGCTCGTCGCCCGCGAACGCGCGACCGGCCATCACCGACCCGGGACGCGGAAGGTCCGCCACCGGCGCGAGGTTCACGTTGATGCCCGTGGCGCGGAGACCGCGCCCGGCACTCCGGGCGGCCCGGCGCACCTCGGCGGGCCCGCCCTGGAACGGCTGCCCGGCAGCCGGCCCGACATGCTGAACCGTCCGGATGTCGCCGCCCTCCTGATCGACCATCACCAGTGCGCGCCCGTGACCGGCCTCCCGCATCTGCCTGGTCAGCCCACGCCAGCCGGCGCCGGTCCCGGAGTTGAAGCCGAACAGGATCACGCCCGCGGTCTCGCGAGCCCGCAGGCGCCGGCGGATGTACTCAGGCCGGGACGTGCCCTGGAAGCTCGAGATGGTGACCTGGCCGACCTGCTGCCTGAGCGTGAGGCGGTCCACGGCTTCGCGGGCAGCCTCGAGCCGGCGCTCGGCCCGCGCCTGCCTGGCCTCGCCGGCCGGCGCGTCTCCGCCGTCGTCCGCCCCCGCCCCGACGGCGACCCCGGTGAGGAACGCGACAGCGGCAGCCGCGATCAGTGCCGCGAGGCGGCGCTGACCGGCCGCTCGCGTACTTCGCGCCCGGCGCCCTCTTCCGAGAGTCCCGCCCATGCGCATCCCTCCACCAGCTCGTCGAGCCCGAACGCGTCGACCGGGCCGAGCGCGCCTGTGCCCTTCAGCGCGCCCGCGGCCGCGCGGTCTGCGCCCCACGCGAGCATGCGCCCGGTGAACGTGTAGCCGTCGATCCCGGCCACGTGAACCTCGGTGAGCTGCCGGCCGGCGGCGTCGTACGCGATGGCGACGATGTGCGAGCCGCTCTTCGAGCGCGCCTCGGCGTCCGGGCCGCCCGTCGAGCCCTGCACGAGGCGCTCCCCGGCCGCCTCCCACAGGCCGGCGACACCCGGCACCTTCATCGCCAGCGAAGTCCCCGCCGAGAACACCTGCATCGGGCGCGAGGCGGGGCCGAACCAGCCGAGGTAGGTATTGACCTCGCGCAGCCGCGGCGCCATGCGCGGCAGCGTGAAGTGCTCGGAGCTGCCGACCGAGATGCCCGCCCGCTCCTTCGAGCCCACGCGGAAGCTGCGGACGCGCTTCGCGCCGCGCTCGGTCTGCACGCGGCCGTCGCGGAACGCGAAGCCCGGCCGGCCGATGGCGCCGACGGTCGATGCCTTCGTGCCACCGCTCATCGACGCCCCGCCGCCGGTGATGAAGTAGCCCACGTCCACGCGCGTCGCCAGGTCGCCGGCGCGCTCCAGCGCGAGCCCGCCGGCGAGATTGCCGGGCACCCAGTCGTAGCCGAAGGCCGTGAGCATCGCGCTGCCGGCCTGCTCGGCGGGCGGCCCGTAGCGCTCGAAGACCTCGCGGATGAAGGGCGGCTCGCCGGTCGAGTCGATGTAGTGCGCGCCCACCGTCGTCGCGGCCGCGGCCGCCGGCTGCCCCCAGCGCACGAACGGCCCGACCGTTGTCACGAGCACGTCGCCCGCCTCCACGAGCGCCGCCACGCTCGGCGGGTCGTCCACGTCGGCCGTCGCCGTCTCGAGGCTGCCCCCCAGCTCTCCGGCCAGGGCGTCGAGCCTGTCCTGGCTGCGCGCGGCGAGCAGCGGCCGCAGTCCTCGCTCGACCATCGCCTCGGCCGTGAGGCGGCCGGTGTAGCCCGTGGCGCCGAACAGGACGATTCGGCCGGCCATCGGATCAGCTCGGGCGGCGCTCTTCGAGCGTGGCACGCACCCGCTCGGTCGCCTCGGGAATGTGGCGCTCCATCCGCTTCATGTCCCAGCCGGTGAGGGTGATCAGCCTCATCGGCGTCTTCGCGGTGACGGTCGCGTTGCGAAGCGTCTTCTCCAGCAGGCCCATCTCGCCGAAGAAGTCGCCGGACCCGAGGTCGGCCACGTGCTCGCCGCCGCGCGTGACCTCGGCCTCGCCGTCCTCGATCGCCATGAACTCATACGAGAAGTCGCCTTCCCGAACGAGCTCGCGGCCCTGTTCGACATGGACCTCCTGAGCGAAGCCCGCGATCTGGGCGAGCTCGTGGTCGGGCACGTCCTGGAACAGCGGAAGCGACTTGAGCCGGCTGGCGTCCAACGGGTCCTCCTAGGTCACGACGATCCGAGGTCGCGGCGACTCTACCGAGGCGCGGGGGATCGGCGCGTCATCAGAGCTCCCGCCGGGCGAACTTCGTGACGCGCTCGCGGGCCCGCTGCGAGACCGGGCGGCCGGCCCAGCCGTCCGGGTCGATGCGCTCGGACACCTCGAGGTCCTTCTCGAACACGTCGTGCAGCTCCCGGGCGAACCGCTCGCTCTGGACGCAGAGGGCGACCTCGTCGTGGAGCTGGAAGGAGCGGTTGTCGAAGTTGACGGAGCCGACCGATGCCCACACGCCGTCCACGGTGAGCGACTTCGCGTGAAGCATCGTCGGGCAGTACTCGTAGATCTTGATGCCGGCCTCGATCAGCTCGTCGTAGGCGGCACGTCCGGCCGTCCGCACGAACTCCTTGTCGATGTGCGAGCCTGGCACCAGGATGCGCATGTCCACGCCGCGATCCGCCGCCTCGACGAGCGCATCAGCGAACGCGGGCCGCGGCACGAAGTAGGCGGACGTCAGCTCGATCGAGCGCTTCGCCGCCGCGAGCGCCAGGTAGACCAGCGCCTCGGCGTTCGTGTCCCCGATCGTGGCGCTCGAGCGGGTCACCTGCATGGCGCCGCCGCCCTCGACCTCCTCGATGTACGGCAGGTAGCGGTCGCCCGCGAGCACGTCGCCGGTGCACTCCAGCCAGTTTTCCGCGAACGCGCCCTGAAGGCCGCGCACCACCGGTCCGCGGACGCGGACATGGGTGTCGCGCCAGTGATCCGGGTCCTGGGCGTTGCCGGTCCACTCCTCGGCGATGCCGACGCCGCCGGTGAAGCCGACCTTCCCGTCCACGATCAGGAGCTTCCGGTGGGTGCGGTGCTGAAGGCGCTTGACCGCGTAGGGCTTGGGCGGCCGGAAGAAGCACACCTGGACACCCGCCTCGCGCATCTTCTTGACCAGCTTGCGGTCCATCTTGGCCGCGCCGACCGCGTCGAGGATCACGTTGCACTCCACGCCGGCGCTCGCCTTGTCGCAGAGCGTGTCCGCCACCTCGATCGCGATGTCGCCGCGCCAGTAGGCGTACGTGAGCATGTTCACGGTCTCCTCGGCGTCATTGATCGCGCCGAGGTACGCCGGGAAGATCCGGTCGCCGTTGACCAGGATCTCGGCGTCGTTCCCGAACGACACCGGTGCGCCCGTGAGCGACTCGGCCGCTCGGAGGAACGTCTCGTCGCTGACGTCGACCTCGCCGCGCAGCGTGTACCCGTGACCGCTCTCGCGCCGGTGGCGCAGGCTGTCGGCGGCGTACCACGCCGCGCCCGCCGCGCCGACACCCGCCGGCCAGGCGTAGCGCGCGATGTGGCGCTCGCGCCTGCGGAACCTCCCTGTTCGCATCGGCGCAGGCTAGCTGGGCCGAGGCCTTCGCCGCCACGCCGCCACGATCAGCACGACGAGCGCGAGCACCGCGAGGACCACGAGCGGAAGCGTATGGACGCGGCGCGGCGGGGCGTAGGATCCAGCGTCCATGGGCGTGGCCCCGCCCCAACCAGTTCCCGAGGGACTCGTCGCGCGAGTGCGTTCGGACATGCGCTGGCAGCGCGCCGCGCGCGGCCAGTTCCCACCGGGCGAGCTCGGCTTCAGCATGGCGCGGACGCGGCAGTTCGAGCGCGATCCTTTGCCACTCCTTCTGCGCCTGTACGAGGAGTACGGGCCGGTGTACTCGACACGGCTGCTCTACGCGCCCATCGTGTTCGCGATCGGGCCGGAGGCGAACCACTACATCACCGTGTCGGGCGCGTCGAACTTCCGCTGGCGTGACGGCGGCATGGGGGACCTGATCCCGCTGCTCGGCGACGGGCTTCTCACGACCGACGGCGACTATCACCGGCGCGCCCGCCGGATCATGCTCCCGGCCTTCCATCGCGAGCAGATCGCCGCGGCGCGGGACGTGATGGCCGAGGAGGCAGAGCGCGCGATCGCCGGCTGGCGCAGCGGCGACCGGCTGGACCTCTACGCATGGACTCGGCAGCTCGCGCTGCGGGTGGCGATGCGCGCGCTGTTCGGATTCGACGCGCGCCGCAGCCCCGAGATGGCCCACAAGTTCGAGAAGGCGCTCTCGTACTGGGGGCGTGCCTACGTGGCGCAGATGATCCCGGGCCCGTGGAGCCCGTTCGCCGCGATGCAGCGGGCGCGCGCCTGGCTCGACGAGGTGATCTTCGCGGAGATCCGCCGTCGCCAGGCGTCCGGCGAGCGCGGGACGGACCTACTCAGCCTGCTGATGGACGCGCGCGACGAGGACGGCTCACGGCTGTCCGAGCAGGAGCTGCGCGACCAGGTCATGACGCTGCTGTTCGCCGGCCATGACACCACCACGTCGACCGTGACGTTCCTCTTCTACGAGCTCGCGCGGAATCCCGGCGAGCACGACCTCGACCTGGCCATCGACGAGACGCTCCGGATGTACCCGCCGGCGTGGATCGGGCCGCGCCGCTCGATCGAGCCGTTCGAGCTGTGCGGCGTGCGCGTGCCGGGCGGCGTGCTCGTGAACTACTCATCGTGGGTGAGCCATCACCTCGCGGAGGTGTTCCCGGAGCCGTTCGAGTTCCGGCCCGAGCGCTTCACGCCTGAGGCGCGCGCCGCGTTGCCGAAGGGCGCCTACGTCCCGTTCGGAGGCGGCTCGCGCACCTGCATCGGGATGCGCTTTGGGCTGCTCGAGGTGCGGACGATCGCCGCCGCGATCCTCGACCGCTTCCGCCTCGAGCTGGCCGACCCGGAGCTCGTGCCGTCGATCCGCCAGATGCCCACGCTCTCGCCCCGCGGCGGCCTCCCGATCGTCGTCAGCGAGCGCGTGGGCGCCTAGCCCGGGTCCTGCTCGACCTCCACCAGCCCTTCCCGCACCGCCCACAGCGCCGCCTGGGTGCGGGAGCTCAGATGAAGCTTCCGGAGGATCCGCGATACGTGGGTCCTGGCAGTTCGCTCGCTGATGTCGAGGTCGGCCGCGATCTGCTTGTTGGGCTTGCCGGCGGCCACCAGGCGGAGCACGTCCAGCTCTCGAGTGGTGAGCTCGGAGATCCGGTCGAAGCTCCGCCGCTCGCGAAGCGAGGACACGAGCCGTCTGGCGACCCCGGGATCGATCTGGAGCTCGCCCCGGTGCGCCGCGCGAACGGCGGCCGCCACGTCGTCGGCGTCGGAGTCCTTGAGCACGTAGCCGGACGCTCCCGCCTGGAGTGCGGCGTGGACACGCTCCTCCTCCGCGAACGAGGTGAGGGCGACGACGTCGATGTCCCGGTAGAGCGCGCGAACCCGGCGGGTGGACTCGATCCCGTCCATCGGCGCCATCTGGAGGTCCATCACGACCACGTCCGGAGGCTGGCCCTCCGACTCCATCGTCGCGAGCAGGTCGAGCGCCTCGGCGCCCCCTGCGGCCTCGCCCACGACGTCGATGTCGGGCTCGCTGTCGAGGAACGCCAGCAAGCCGCGGCGCACGACCTCGTGGTCGTCGACCACGAGCACTCCGATTGAGTCGTCCCGCCGTCCCATCTAGGTCCTGTCCGTTTCCGCCGGGACCCGCGCGCGCACGACCGTCCCCGACCCCGGTGCGCTCGCGATCGTCAACCGCCCGCCGATCTCGGCTGCACGGCTCCGCATCGAGTCGAGGCCGAAGTGGCCCGGGTGTCCGCCGGCGGGGTCGAAGCCCCGGCCGTTGTCCGTGATCTGCACCAGCACCTGCCCCTGGCGAGCCTCCACCCGGATCTGCGCGGCGCCCGCCTCGGCGTGCCTCACGACGTTCGCGAGCGCCTCGCGGGCGATGGCGAACAGCTGGGTCTCCGCCTGACGCGACAAGGCCAGCGGGCGACCGGGGCCCCTGACGTCTATCGTCAGCCCGTCCGACGCGCCCAGGCCGGAGGCGTGCCTGGCGAGAGCCGCGACCAGCCCGTCGTGGACGGGGTCGCGGCGCAGCTCGAACACCAGCGAGCGGATCTCTCCCTGAACGCTCCTGGTGAGCTCCCCGATCGTGTCGAGCGATCGTGCCACGGGCCCCGAGGGGCTTGCGCCCTCCTGCCTCAGCGCTTTCTGGGCCGTGCGCGTGTGCAGTACCGTCGAGAACAGCGCCTGCGACACCGAGTCGTGGAGGTCACGCGCTATCCGGCGCCGTTCCTCCACGGCGCGCTCGCCCTCGGTCCTGCGCGCGTCGGCCAGCTCCCTCGAGGCTCGCTCCCGCTCGCTGACCACGCAGCTCAGGAACAGGGTCGTCAGCGCGGCGATCCAGATATAGAGCTGGGTCGCCAGCGTGGTGTCGTCGATCGGCTGGTGGAAGAAAAGCCCAGCGTGGTGCGCCGTGATGCCGATCGCCGTACCGGCGCTGATCGCGACGGACAGCGTCGCGCCGGGGGAGCCCAATCGGAAGGCCGCCCAGATCAGCGCCGGAAACACCGTGAACCTGATCGGCTCATCCGTCGAGAACACGGCGATGGTGAGCGCGGTGACGCAGACGATCACCGCGGCGCCCTCCCACGTCCGGATGCGCCGCCACGCGCCCGCGGGATCGTAGGCCCACGCGAGCATCAGCGGGATGACCACCAACCCGCCGGAGGTGTCCCCCAGCCACCATGTGCGCCAGAACTCCGCGGCATCCGGCTCGTCGACCACTCCGCCCGCGACCATCGAGATCGTGCCGGCGGACGCGCTGATCGCGGTCGCTATCCCCAGGGCGAGGAGCATGCGGCCAACCTGCTCGACGCGGTCCATCGCGGCGCCCGTGCCGAGGAACCGGCGCAAGAGGAGAGCCCCCACGAGGATCTCCGCCATGTTGCCGGCCTGCTGGCCCAGAAGGCTTCCAACGGGGAAGGTGCTGTCGTCGAGCAGGAGCTCTCCGTTGACGACAAGCTCGCCGAGCAGTACTCCCGGCCACCAGCGCAGCCCCCACAGGTACAGGGCCGCGATGCCCACTCCCGCCGGGGGCCAGATCGCCGCGACCGAGGCGGTGTACCTGAGCGTCTGGCCGACCTTCGCCGCCCCGTAGTAGGCAGCCGCGAGGAGCACCACGCCGGCCAGGTATCGGAGCGCCGGCCACCTCAGGCCGCGCGTCCCCGTCCGGACGATCGCCGGCCCTGTGAGTGGAACCTGGGCGTGCGTGCTGATGGGCTAGTCGATCACGTTACCGGTGCCTCGGCTATGAGCCAAATGACGTATGGCCGACGCGACGAATGTCCCGCGGTCGGCGCGACATACGCCGCTTGTTGCGGCACTTTCCACGCGGGAAGCTGGGCCCTGCCACACCCCCGCCCCCAGGAGGGTCCTCATGGCTGCCACTCCCGTCGCGTCAGCGGCCGACACAGCGATCCGGCCGTTTACGGTCGAGATCCCGGATCGGTCACTTCGCCGCCTGGGAGCAGCCGGAGCTGTTCGCCAGCGAGATCCGAGCGGCTTCCGGTCGCTTCGCCAATGAAAGGAAAGACGCTGTGTCGCTAACTGCCGAAACAACGAACATCCGCCCGTTCCAGCTGGAGGTCCCGGAGGAGAAGCTGGACGATTTGCACCGGCGCATCGCCGCGACGCGCTGGCCCTCCAAGGAGCTGGTCGACGACCGTTCGCAGGGGGTGCAACTGGCGACGGCACAGGCGCTGGCCGACTACTGGGCGACCGAGTACGACTGGCGCAGGTGCGAGGCGAAGCTCAACGAGCTCCCGCAGTTCATGACCGAGATCGACGACCTCGACATCCACTTCATCCACGTGAAGTCGCCCCACGAGGACGCGCTGCCTCTGATCATGACCCACGGCTGGCCCGGCTCGGTCGTCGAGCTGCTCGAGACCGTCGGCCCGCTCACCGATCCGATCGCGCACGGCGGCGA
>DASSVP010000064.1:0-2828 GCA_035705985.1 Thermoleophilaceae bacterium | reverse complement strand
CCGCGCATGCTCGGCGTGCACGGCCGCCCGAAGGTCTCGGCCGAGCGCAAGATCCTGCCGCTGGACGGGCCCGGAGGCGTCAAGGCGATCTCGATCGAATACTTCCTCAACGAGCGCGACCAGGCGATCACCTGGCGCGGCCCGATGCTCCACAAGGCGATCCGCCAGTTCCTCGAGGACGTGGACTGGGGCGAGCTGGACTACCTGCTGATCGACCTGCCGCCGGGCACCGGCGACGTCTCGATGACGCTCGCCCAGCTGCTCCCGCAGGCGAAGTTCGTGATCGTGACCACGCCGCAGCCGGCCGCCCAGAAGGTGGCTGCGCGGGCGGCGGAGACGGCGCTCCGCTTCGACCTCGAGATCGCGGGCGTGATCGAGAACATGTCCGGCTTCACGACCCCGACCGGCGAGCGCTTCACGATCTTCGGCGAGGGCGGCGGCCAGCTGCTCGCCGACGAGCTCGACGTGCCGCTGCTCGGAAAGATCCCGCTCCAGGAGGAGCTGCGCGTGAGCGCCGACGAGGGCCGTCCGCTGGTGCTCGAGGATCCCGAGGCGCCGGCCGCGCAGGCGATCTACCACGCGGCGCGGGGCGTCATCGCCGCGACGCCGCAGGAGCTGGCGGTGCTTCAGACGCCGTCAGGCCCGCCGGTGCCCGAGATCACGGGCACCGCGTTGCCGATGGCGTAGTGCGCCAGCACCGGGCGGTGCCCGGTGCTCAGCGATGCCTTCCTAGCTCGCCTGCTTGAAGTAGTCCGCGTTGATCTGGATATAGGTCTGCCACTCGTCGGGCAGCTGGTCCTCGGCGAAGCAGGCGTCCACGGGGCAGGCCTCGACGCAGGCGTCGCAGTCGATGCACTCCTCGGGGTCGATGAAGAGCTGCTTCACCTGGTCGTAGTCAGGCTCGTCGGGGGTCGGATGGATGCAGTCGACAGGGCAGACCTCGACGCACGAGTTGTCCTTGGTGTCGATGCAGGGTTCAGCGATCACATAGGCCATGGAGCGGCGCATTCTACGCGGCGGCGAGCCGCGGGCGGCCAGGACGTAGTCTCCGGGCGGTGATCCTCCTCACCGGTGCAACGGGCACGGTCGGCTCCGCGCTGCTCCGTCGGCTCACCGCGGACGGCCGGCCGGTGCGCGCGCTCGTCCGCGACCAGCGGCGCCTGGGCGACCAGCGCGTGCGCGTTCAGATCGCGCTCGGCGATCTCGCCGATCCGCCCTCCTTCCGCAACGCGCTGCGCGGCGTGGACACGGTGGTGCACCTGGCAGCGTCGATCCGCGACCAGCCGCGCGGCTCGATCGAGGAGCTGAACGCGCTCGCGACGCTGCGCCTGCTGCGCGCCGCCGAGCGCGCCGGGGTGGAGCGCTTCGTGTTCTTCTCCGCGATGAACGCGACCCACCACTCGCGTACACGCTTCTTCCGGGCGAAGGCGCTGGCGGAGGAGGCGGTGGAGGAGTCGCCGCTCGCGACGACGGTGTTCCGGCCCTCGATCGTCTACGCGCCCGGGGACCCGTGGCTGACGCTGCTCGACCGGCTCTCGCGCCTGCCGGCGGTCCCGGTCTCGGGCTCCGGCCGGGCGTTGTATCAGCCGGTCTGGGCGGAGGACGTCGCGGCGGCGGTGATGGGTGCCCTGGGTAACGGCGCCTCCGGTGACTACGACCTGGCCGGCCCGGAGGTGCTCTCTTATGACGACATCGTGCGCGCCTCGTTACGCGCGGCCGGTCGCCGGAGGCGGTTGGTGCACATCCCGTTGCCGATCGTGCGCGCCTCGCTGAGGCTGCTGCGCTTCGCCACCTGGGAGGAGGCGGAGCTGCTCGAGGAGCCGATGGTCACGGAACGAGGAACGGCGGACATCGAGCAGCTGGGCGTGAGCCCGCTCCCGATGCCCGCCGTTCTCGGCAAACCCTCCTGAAGGGGTCAGACCCCCACTTGAGGGCTTGTTACATCATGCCGTCCATGCCGCCCATGCCGCCCGGCATGCCGCCGCCGCCGTTCTGCTCCGGCATCTCGGCCACGATCGCCTCGGTCGTCAGGATGTTCTTCCCGATCGATGCGGCGTTCTGGAGCGCCGAGCGCGTGACCATCGCGGGATCGATCACGCCGGCCTTGACGAGGTCGACGACCTCGCCCGTGTCGGCGTTCAGGCCATCGTTGGTGCCCTTGGCGTTGCGCACCTCGTTGACCACGACCGAGCCCTCGAGCCCGGCGTTGTCCGCGATCTGACGCAGCGGCTCCTCGAGGGAGCGGAACACGATCTGCGCCCCGGTCCGCTCGTCGCCCTCGAAGCCGTCCAGCTGGATGGCGTCCTGGGCGCGAAGCAGCGCCACGCCGCCGCCCGGCACGATGCCCTCCTCGAGGGCCGCGCGGGTGGCCTGGAGCGCGTCCTCGACGCGGTGCTTCTTCTCCTTCATCTCGGTCTCGGTGGCAGCGCCGACCTTGACCACCGCGACGCCGCCGGCCAACTTCGCCAGCCGCTCCTGCAGCTTCTCGCGGTCGAAGTCCGAGTCGGTGTTGTCGATCTCGGCCTTGATCTGGTTGATGCGGCCCTTGATGGCCTCGCCGTCACCGGAGCCGTCCACGATCGTCGTGGTGTCCTTCGCCACGACCACGCGGCGGGCACGGCCCAGCTGCGAGAGCTGGGTGTTCTCGAGCTTGAGGCCCATCTCCTCGGTGATCACCTCGCCGCCGGTGAGGATCGCGATGTCCTCGAGCATGCGCTTGCGGCGGTCGCCGAAGCCGGGAGCCTTGACCGCGACGCCGGTGAAGGTGCCGCGGAGCTTGTTGACCACGAAGGTCGCGAGGGACTCGCCCTCCACGTCCTCGGCGATCA
>DASSVP010000063.1:0-20829 GCA_035705985.1 Thermoleophilaceae bacterium | reverse complement strand
CCCCCCCCCCCCCCGCGACCGTGGGCATCGTGCCAGGCGCCGGGGCCCTGCTCATGGAAGAGCAGCTGCGTCGTCGAGTCGCCCAGGGCGATGGCCAGCGCGTTGCGTATCTGCGCGCGGTCGTCGCTGACGCGCAGCGCGGCCCCGAGCCGCGCGAGCGCGCCGGCGATGAGCATTCGCCTCCGCACGAGCCCGAACAGGAAGGCCGCGCACACGCCGACGATGCAGAACGTCCAGACCGAGGAAAGGGCGATCACGGTGTCCGCCGGGGCGCCGAGCTGACGTGCCGTTATGTGCGCGAAGTGGGACACGCCCAGCAGCGTCCCCGCGACGAATGCGGGGCCCATCGCCTGCCGCTGCAGCGGCGAGGCCGCGCCCCAGCGGCGGTACATCGAATAGAAGATCCCGATCCAGAGCAGTTCGACGAGCCATTCGCGTACGAGGACCACTTGCGTCATGAAGGCCGGCTGCTCGTCGAGGACGAACAGGGCGTTCGCCGGGCAGTCCGTCGTGCAGGTCGACCACAGCGTCTTCGGCGGGAACGCCGCCACGAAGGGTGCGGTCCCGTAGAACAGGATGACCATGACGCCGAGAACTCCGCCGAAGACCGCGCGATCGAAGCTCCTTTCGATCCGGCCGTGCGGGAAGGCCAGCAGCAGGTAGACGACGCACGGAAAGGTCAGCCACGTGGAGAGGCGGCCGATCGTGTGCGGGATGCTGTCAGGCGACTCCGCAAGTGCGGTCAGTGACCACGCGAAGCCGATCCCCAGCAGGGCGATGCCGAACGACTTGTTGACGGGCGCACGCAGCGCGTAGATGCCGACCGCGATCGGCACGCCGACGATCAGGAACTGGAGGAGGGCCCGCCCGAAGGCCGCGTCGCTCTGAGCGCTCGTAGCCGCCATCGCGACAGCGCCGAGGCACACGACCACGCCCGCCACCGCCAAGCGCGTCTCCAGCGCTTGGGATACGGGCTGAGCTCGGGTGCCCAGCAGCTGTGGTGCGTAGGTGGTCGCCATCGCGCGGCCCCGGAATCCGTCTCGGCCTCTACGCACAACCATACGCCTGACCAAAGGGCGTCTGCAAAGCGCGCGAATGGGAGTGCCGCCATGGCGCAATAATCCCGAGCATGCGGCGGGTGCGAAGAACGAGGCCCGCGTGACTTGGGACAGGTTCTAGCCGCGCGGCTCACCGCGCAGCTGCTCGCCGGGCCGCCCGCGCGCGACCCGGTGGCAGTCGCCGAGCGCGTGTTCGCCGTGCAGGGCCAGGACCCGCGCGGCTTCCGACTCGCGGTGCGGGCGCGCAGCGAGGGGCTCTCGGCCGCCGACGTGAACCGCGCGCTCACCGAGGACCGCTCGCTGGTGGTGACATGGCTCAACCGCGGCACACTCCACCTGGTGCGGAGCGAGGACTATCCGCTGCTTCAGGCGGTCACCACGCCGCCGCTCCGCACCGGCAGCGCGCGCCGGCTCGCCCAGGAGGGGGTGTCCGACCCGGAGCGCGGGATCGCGCTGATCGAGCGCGCGCTGGCGGACGCTGGGCCGCTCACCTCGGACGCGCTGCGCGAGCGGCTCACCGCCGCCGGCGTGCACGCTCAGGGGCAGGCGCTCTACCACCTGCTCTTCCGCGCCTCGCTCGACGGGCTGATCGTACGCGGCCCGATGGCGGGCGCCAAGCAGGCGTACGTGCTCGTGCGCGACTGGCTGGGGAAACGGCGGCCGCTTGACCGTGACAAGGCGCTCGGCGAGTTCGCCCGCCGCTACCTCGCCGGGCACGCGCCGGCGACCGACCGCGATCTCGCGAGGTGGGCGGGCATCTCGGTCGGCGACGCGCGGGCCGGACTGGCGGCGGCGGGTGATCAGCGCTCCTCCGCGGCGGCCGAGCTCCCGCCGCCCAAGCTCCTCGGCGCGTTCGAGCCGTGCCTGCTCGGCTGGACGTCCCGCGAGGACATCGTCGGCGACGAGCCCAGCCTCGTGACCGCGGGCGGCATGTTCTATCCGTTCGCGATGGTGCGCGGCCGTGCGGTGGCGAAGTGGCGGCTGGCGGACGGCCAAGTGGAGCTCGACCCGTTCCGGCGCATCTCGAAGGCCGACCGCGCCGCGCTCGAGCGCGACGGCGAGGACGTCGTGCGCTTCCTGGGCTAGCTTCCGCCCATGGACCTGAGCGAGCACGCGACCCGCAACCGCGAGCTCTGGAACAAGGACGCCCCCAACTGGGTCGAGAGCGGGAGGAAGTCGTGGGCCAGCCCCGCTCCCTGGTGGGGGATGTGGGAGGTGCCCGAGGAGGACGTGCGGATCCTGCCCGGCGTGAGCGGCCTGGACGTGCTGGACCTCGGCTGCGGCACCGGCTACTGGTGCGCCTGGCTCGCGCGGCTGGGAGCGAAGCCGGTGGGACTGGACCTCTCGGAGGCGCAGCTCGAGACCGCCCGTGAGCTCCAGCGCGAGCACGGCATCGAGTTCCCGCTCGTCCACGCGAGCGCCGAGGAGCCGCCCTTCGAGGACGGCTCGTTCGACCTCGTCTTCTCCGAGTACGGCGCGGCGATCTGGTGCGACCCGTATGTCTGGATCCCGCACGCGCACCGGCTGCTCCGGCCCGGCGGGCGGCTGATCTTCCTCTGCAACTCCGTGCTCGCCATCCTGTGCTCGGAGCTGGCCGACGTGCCCACCGGCGAGACGCTCGTCCACCCGCAGCGAGGCCTGAGGCGGATGGAGTGGCCCGATCCGGACGGCACGGACTTCCACCAGCCTCACGGGGAGCGCATCGCGCTGCTGCGCGAAACGGGCTTCGAGCTCCAGGCGCTGCACGAGCTGTACGCGTCGGACGGGGACCCGGACGAGGTCCGCTACCTCATGAAGCGCGGCTGGGCGCAGAGGTGGCCCTGCGAGGAGGTCTGGGTGGCGCGCCGCGCTTAGCATCGGATAGCGTGCCGCATGGCCCTGGGACTCGAGTCCGCGGAGGTTGAGCTCCGCGGACTTACCAAGCGCTTCGACGATGTCGTCGCGGTCGACTCGGTCGACCTGCACGTCGACGCCGGCGAGTTCCTCTCACTGCTCGGGCCCTCCGGCTGCGGAAAGACGACGACGCTCAGGCTGATCGCCGGCTTCGAGCGGCCCGACGAGGGCAGCGTCCTGATCGGCAACGAGGACGTGGCGAAGCTGCCGCCGTACCGCCGCGACGTGAACACCGTCTTCCAGTCGTACGCGCTGTTTCCGCACCTGCGCGTGATCGACAACGTGGCCTACGGCCTCAAGCAGCGCGGCTTCGACAAGCGCGAGCGACACGAGCGCGCCCGCACGATGCTGGAGCTGGTCCGCCTCCCCGAGGTGGAGTCGCGCAAGCCGAAGCAGCTGTCGGGCGGGCAGCAGCAGCGCGTGGCGCTGGCGCGGGCGCTCGTCATGGAGCCCAAGGTGCTGCTGCTCGACGAGCCGCTCGGCGCGCTCGACCTGAAGGTCCGGCGGCAGCTCCAGATCGAGCTGAAGCGGATCCAGGAGACGGTCGGCGTCACGTTCGTCTACGTGACGCACGACCAGGAGGAGGCGCTCGCCATGTCGGATCGCGTGGCCGTGATGAGCGGCGGCCGGATCGAGCAGATCGGGACGCCGCGCGAGATCTACGACAACCCGGCGAGCCCGTTCGTGGCGGACTTCATCGGCGAGACGAACTTCATCGACCGGGGCGGGGCGACGATCGCCGTACGCCCGGAGCGGGTGCAGCTGAGCTCCGGCGGCGAGGGCAAGGGAAGCGGCATGGCCGGCGAGGTCGTGACCACAATGGTCATCGGCCCGGCGGTGCAGTGCCTGGTGCGGGGGGACGACGGGCAGGAGGTGCTCGTGCGCCAGCAGCGCGGTGGCCGCGAGAGCCCGCTGGAGGACGTGCGCGCGGGGGAGAGGGTGTACGTGCAATGGGCCGAGGACGCCGCGCTCGTCCTGGCCGACGAGAGAGAGGGGACTGGCTCATGATCGATCGGGGGTGGGACCACAACTTCACCCGGAGAGGATTCGTGGCGGCGGGTGCGGCGAGCGCCTTCCTCGCCGCCTGCGGCGGCAGCAGCGACACCTCGGAGGACGAGGGCGACTCGTCCGACGCGCCGAAGAAGGCGGCCGAGCTGAGCGGCGTGCTGCACTACTACAACTGGGCCGACTACGTGAACCCGGAGACGTACAAGGCGTTCACGGCGGACACCGGCGTCAAGATCAAGAAGGACTTCTTCGTCTCGAACGAGGAGCTCCAGGCGAAGCTGCAGGGCGGTGCGCGCGGGTTCGACCTCGCGGCGCCCACCGGCTACATGGTCCAGATCCTGGCGGACGCCGGGCTGCTCGAGGAGCTCGACTGGACGCAGCTCGCGACGGTCGAGAAGAACCTCGACCCGCGGTTCCGCAAGCTGCCCTACGACCCCGACGACAAGTGGTCTGTGCCGAAGGACTGGGGCACCACCGGGTTCATGTACCGGACCGACATGGTCAAGGAGAAGCCGGCGACGTGGCGCGAGTTCGTGGACCTCGCCAAGGGGCCGTACTCCGGCAAGGTCACCGTGCTCGACGGGATCCCGGAGTGTGTGGGCTCGATGCTCTGCATGCTCGGCTACTCGTACAACTCGGAGGACGAGGGCGAGATCGAGGAGGCGAAGCAGGAGCTGATCGACCTGAAGCCCCACCTGCTCGCGATCACATCCACCGAGTACAAGCAGATGCTGATCGACGGGAAGGCCGTGATGTCGCTCGGCTGGAACGGCGACGGCGCCGCGGTGGCGGCGAAGAAGCCCGCCGATTACGTGATCGCGGAGGAGGGCGGCGAGTTCTGGGTGGACGCCTACGTCATCCCGAAGGGCGCCAAGAACCCGACGGCCGCGCACGCGTGGATCGACTACGTGTACGACCCGGAGCACAACTCGATGGAGACCGAGTACACGTACTACGGCTCGCCCGTGAAGCGTGACCTGCTCGAGCCCGTCATGGACAAGAAGGTGTTCGCGAACGAGGACGTGTTCCCGCCCGAGGCGACGCTCGAGAAGCTCGAGCCGAACAGCGTCACCCCGGAGGGCACGAAGCTGCGCGACCGGGCCTGGACAGAGTTCAAGGCCGCGTAGAACGCAACGTGGGAGGACCGAGGTACCCGGCCTGGCTGTCGCTGCCCGCACTGGCCTGGTACCTCGCCTTCTTCGTATCCCCGCTCGCGATCATGGCGGTCTTCTCGTTCTCGAGGCGGGAGGGCTTCAGCGACATCGTCTACGACTTCAACCTCGAGAACTACGACGACCTGATCGACCCGCTCTACGGCGAGGTCTTCACGCGGACGCTGGGACTCGCCGCGGTCGGGACGGTGCTCACGCTCCTGATCGGGTTCCCGCTCGCGTACTACCTCGCGCGCTGGGCGAAGAACAAGACCTTCCTCCTGCTGCTCGTCGTCGTCCCGTTCTGGACGAGCATCCTGATCCGCACCTACGCCTGGCTGATCATCTTCGACCCCGACTTCCCCGTCATCGGGGGGCTCGACCTGCTCTACACGACCAGGGCGGTCTACGTGGGAGTGGTCTACACGTACCTCCCGCTGATGATCCTGCCGTTGTACGCGGCGCTCGAGCGCATGGACTGGTCGCTCGTGGAGGCCGCCGAGGACCTCGGCGACAGCCCGCTGCGGGCCTTCCGGCGGGTGACGCTGCCGCTGGCCGCGCCGGGGGTCGTGGCCGGCTCGCTGCTCGTCTTCATCCCGCTCATGGGCGAGTACCTGAACCCGGTCATCCTCGGCGGCGACAAGACGATCTACGCGGGCAACCTGATCGGCCAGCAGTTCCTGCTCTCGCGCGACTGGCCGTTCGGGTCGGCGATCGCGATGGTGCTGATCCTGTCGATGACGGTCGTCGTGCTGATCTACTCCCGGGTCGCGAGCCGCGAGGAGGCGTTCAGTGGGTAGGCGGATCATCGGCGGCTGGGCCGTACTCGTGTACGTGTTCCTGTACGCGCCGATCCTGATCGTCGTGATCTACGCCTTCAACGGCGGCCGGCAGGTCCTCAACTGGGAGGGCTTCTCGACCAAGTGGTTCGGCGAGGCCCTGGCGGACCCGACGATCACGGAGCCGCTGCGGAACAGCCTCGTGATCGGGATCAGCAACGCGCTGATCGCCTGCGTCCTCGGCACGGCCCTTGCTCTGGGGTTGTCTCGGATGCCGCGCTGGGCGCGCGTCCCGTTCGACGGCCTCGTCTACATGACGCTCGTGACCCCGGAGATCGTCTTCGGGATCTCGGCACTGATCTTCTTCGTCCAGGCGGGCTTCCAGCTCGGGCTGACGACGATCCTGATCGCCCATGTAGTTTTCAACGCGTCCGTGGTTGCGCTGATCGTGCGGGCGCGCTTCGTCGGGATGGGCGACGCCTACGAGGAGGCCTCCTTCGACCTCGGCGCGGGGCCGCTGTCGACGTTCCGCCAGGTGACGCTGCCGCGGCTGGCGCCCGCCATCCTCGCCGGCGGCCTCCTGGCCTTCACCTTCTCCTTCGACGACTTCATCACGTCGTTCTTCGTGTCCGGCGCGGGCACGACGACCCTGCCCCTGAGGATCTTTTCGTCCTTGCGGTTCGGTATCTCTCCCATTGTCAACGCAACCGCGGTGATGATCCTTGCCCTGACGCTCGCGGCAATCGTCGTCGCCTATCTCGTGCTGCGCCGGACGGCTCAGGGGAGCCGCCGGGAAGCGGCAGCACTGCCGGGGGTCTGAGCGCATGTCCACCGTCGTGTTCTTTCCACAGGGCGCCTACGGGCCGACCAACAACTGCGTCGGCATCGGCCACGTGCTGCGGCGGCGCGGCCACCGCGTTGTGTTCGTGATCGAGGAGTCGTTCGAGGGGACGCTCGCCGAGAAGGGCTTCGAGGAGCGCCTGATGAGGCTGAGCCCGCCCTCGGAAGAGGAGGAGGTGCCCGGCCAGTTCTGGAAGGACTTCATCCGCGACACCGGGCCGGTGTTCCGGAAGCCGACGATCGAGCAGCTCGAGGGCTTCATCCAGCCGACCTGGCAGGCGCTCGTGGACGGCTCGAAGCACGTGGACGACCGGCTCCGCGAGATCTTCGACGAGGTCTCACCGGACGTGATCGTGGAGGACAACGTGGTCGGGTTCGCGGCGTTGGTGACCGCGGACCGGCCCTGGATCCGCGTGATGTCGTGCAACCCGCTCGAGCTGCCCGATCCCGACCTGCCGCCGGTGTTCTCGGGCTACCCGACCGACGACCGCTCCGGCTGGGACGAGTTCCGCGAGGAGTACAGGCGGGTGCACGCCGACATGCACGCCGACTTCGACGCCTTCATGCAGGAGCGCGGCTGCCCGCCGCTGCCCGAGCTCGAGTTCATCCATCGCTCGCCGTACCTCAACCTGTTTCTGTATCCCGAGGAGGCCGACTACGCGCGCTCGCGGCCGCTCGGGCCGATGTGGGAGCGGCTGGGCTCGTGCGTGCGCACCGAGGGCAACGACCTGGAGCTGCCGGAGGGGGAGGGGCGGCTCGTCTACCTCAGCCTCGGATCGCTCGGCTCCGCGGACGTCGAGCTCATGCAGCGCCTGGTGGACCTGCTGGCGGCGGGCGGCTACCGCGCGATCGTGAGCAAGGGCCCGCAGCACGACCAGATCGCGCTGCGCGACGGCCAGGTGGGCGCCGAGCTCGTGCCGCAGCCGGCGCTCCTGCCGCTGGTGGACGCGGTGATCACCCACGGCGGTAACAACACCGTTACCGAGTGCCTGCACGTCGGGAAGCCGATGGTGCTGCTGCCGCTGTTCTGGGACCAGTACGACAACGCCCAGCGGATGCACGAGCTGGGCCTCGGCGTGCGCCTGCCTACATTCACGTTCGAGGACGGCGAGCTGGGCGCCGCGATCGACCGGCTGGTGGCGGACGACGCGCTGAAGGAGCGGTTGAAGGGGATCTCGCGCCGCCTCCAGGACTCGCCGGGGACCGAGAAGGCGGCCGACTGCATCGAGAGCCTGCGCGGGTCCGAGCCGAGGGCGCGGGCGCGCGCCTAGCGCAGGCGGTAGGGCGCGCCGCCCAGGTCCAGGCGGTCGCCGCGACGCACCTCGGTCGCCTCGATCACGCGCACGCCGTTGACCCGCGTGCCGTTCCGCGAGCCGAGGTCGCGCACGTACCAGCGCTCGCCGTCGCGCCAGAGCTGGGCGTGCTTTCGCGAGACGCAGTCGTCGGGCACCACGCAGTCGCAGTTCGGCGCGCGGCCGACGATCATGCGCGTGGCCGTGCCGGCGGGCAGCGCGAGGCTCGGCACGCGCGGCCGCTGCCACGCCGCCCTGAGGTCGGCCTCCAGTGACGAGAGCCACTCCACGGCGGCGAGCAGCACCCGCCGCGGCAGGGCGGCGGGGCGGACGTCCGAGGTGAGCTGGGCGAGCTCGGCGTGGCTCTTCGCCTGGTACGCGAGCCCGACACGGTCGGCAAACGTCTCGGTGGACAGGCGCCCCTCCACGGAGCGGTCGCGCAGCAGGCGCACGACGCGCTCGCGGTCGTCGACGGAGGGCCGGAGCGGCACCGGGGTGTGCGCATCGGTGCTCACACGGAAAGGGTAACCCGGCGCGGTGAGCCGCGCGCTATGCGGCGTTCTTGCCGTTCCCGCGCAGGGCGCGCGGGATCACGAAGCGGATTCCGGAGCGGTCGTCGTCGATCGAGCAGGTCTTGTTGTCGATCAGGCCGAGCCGCTTGGCGAAGGGGACCAGTGCCATCTGGTTCAGGTACTTCTCATGTCCCCGCTTCCGGGTGATCATCCACAGGTAGCCGGTGTCGCGCAGGCGCGGCCTGTAGCGGACGAAGACCTCCTTCGCCTCGTCCTCCGACTCCACGAGCACGATCGCGCCGTCGAGCTCGCCGGACTTCACGAGACCGCGCCCGATCGCCTCCTTGACGTCGCGCCGCAGCCCCGGGCCCACGTCCCCGGCGATTTCCACGCGCTGCTCGGGGCTCACGCCGAGCTTCTGCACGGTGGAGCGGTGGCTGTAGTCGCGTTCGGTGGCCATGGGCGCCCCGGAATTCTGCCATTTGCAGCGGTCCTTCCGAAAGGGCATGCACCCCGTCCTGCGCGATATCTTGCTCGGACCGACAATGGAGGATCCGATGGGCTTCATGGACAAGGCAAAGAAGCTCGCCGAGCAGGCTCAGGAGAAGCTCGACGAGGCGCAGAAGAACTTCAACCAGGGCCAGGGCGGCTCCGGCTCGCAGCCCGCGCAGGGCTCCGTCCAGTACGACGAGCACGGCCGGCCGATCCAGCAGGAGACGCCCGCCGCGGCCACGCCGCCCCCGAGCGCCAGCCCCGCGCCGCCTGCTCCGGATCCGACCACGCCGGTCGCGGATCCCACGAAGCCGGTCGAGGGCGCGGCGCAGGAGCCCGCGGAGGCACCCCCGAGCCCGGCCGAGGCGCCGCCCGCGGATGCCCCCAGCGGCGGGGCCAACTCGAGCCCCGACCCGTTCAAGCCGCTTCAGCAATGACCCTCGGAGGCGTCCTCACGGCGATGGTGACCCCGTTCGATTCGGACGGGGAGCTCGACGAGGACGCCGCCGCGCGCCTGATCCGGCACCTCCTCGAGAACGGGTCCGACGGCCTGGTGCTCGCCGGGAGCACCGGCGAGGCCGCGACGATGACCGACGAGGAGAAGGTCCGGCTCTGGGAGATCGGGGTCGCCGAGTCCGGCGACGCGCCCATCATCGCCGGTACGGGGACCTACGACACCCGCCACTCCGTGGAGCTCACCGAGCGGGCGCACGAGGCGGGCGTCGACGCGATGCTCGTCGTGACCCCGTATTACGTGCGCCCCAACCGGCGCGGGATCAAGGCGCACTACGCGGCGGTCGCCGCGGCCACGGACCGGCCGATCGTGGCCTACAACATCCCGTCGCGCACGGCCACCGACATGCCCAACGACCTGCTCGCGGAGCTTGCCGCCGACAACAACAACGTGACGGCGGTGAAGCAGGCTCGCTACGAGGACCTGGCGCCGATCGAGGGCATGGACCTGCTCGCGGGGAACGACGACGTGTTCGCCGACGTCATGGACATGGGCGGGACCGGGATCATCTCCGTCGCCTCGAATCTCATCGGCACGGAGATGCGCCGCATCATCGACGAGCCGGACGGTCGCCAGGAGATCCAGGAAGGGCTCCGGGACCTGCTGAAGGCGCTGACCGTGACCACCAACCCGATCCCGGTCAAGACGGCGATGAACATGGCCGGCCACGAGGTGGGGCCGCTGCGGCTTCCGCTCGTGGAGGCGTCTGAGGAGGAGCGGGCGGTCATCCGCGAGGCGCTCGAGCGCCACAAGCTGCTCGCCGCGGTTTGACGAACCAAACGCCATCGCTATGACCCTCAGGGTCCTGCCGCTCGGCGGGCTGGGCGAGATCGGCAAGAACATGATGGTCGTCGAGTACGGCGGCCGGATCGTGGTCGTCGACACCGGGCTCATGTTCCCGGCGCCCGACCAGCTCGGTATCGACCTCGTGCTGCCGGACTTCACCTACCTTCGGGAGCGCGCCGAGGACATCGACGCGATCGTGCTCACCCACGGGCACGAGGACCACGTGGGCGCGCTGCCCTTCTTGCTGCGCGAGCTCGACGGCGCCCCACCGGTCTACGGGGGGCCGCTCACCGCGGCAATGGTGCGGTCGAAGCTCGACGAGCACCGGCTGAAGGACGTGAGCGTGGAGGACGTGCTCGCCGGGCAGACCTTTGAAGCCGGTCCGTTCTCGGTGGAGATGGTCAAGATGGCCCACTCGATCCCCGACGCGTTCGCGGTGGCGCTCACCAGCGAGCTCGGCACGATGCTGATGACCGGCGACTACAAGTTCGACCAGACGCCGGTGGACGGCGTCCCGGCCGACGTGTCGCGGCTCGCCGAGCTGGGCCGCGAGCGCTTGCTGTTGCTCTGCGGGGACTCGACCAACGCGGACCGTCCCGGCGTGTCGCTGTCGGAGTCGAGCGTGGGCCCGCGTCTCGAGGAGGTGTTCGCCCGCTGCCAGGGCCGCATCATCGTCACCTGCTTCGCATCGAACATCCACCGGGTCCAGCAGGTCGTGGACGCCGCGGCGACCGTCGACCGGCGCGCCTCCCTGATCGGCCGCTCGATGCGCAAGAACACCAACATCGGCCGCATGCTCGGCCACATCGACATTCCCGAGGGAATGCTGGTCGGGCCGAAGGAGATCGAGGACTTCCCGGACCACAAGCTCGTGATCATCTCGACGGGGTCCCAGGGCGAGCCGCTGTCGGCGCTGCGGCGCATGGCCCACGGCGACCACCCGAACGTGGACCTGCATGACGGGGACACCGTGATCTTCTCCGCCACGGCGATTCCCGGAAACGAGCGGGCGGTGAACGAGACGATCGACCGGATCTATCGGCTCGGCGCGAGCGTGATCACCGCGGCCGACGTGCCCGTGCACGCGTCGGGGCACGGCTACGCGGAGGAACTCAAGCTGATGCTGAACCTCACGAAGCCGCACTACGTGATGCCCGTGCACGGCGACCACAAGCGGCTCCGCCTGCACGCGGAGCTCGCCGAGGCCGTCGGGGTCCCACCGAAATCGATCTTCCGTGGCGAGAACGGGCTGCCGCTCGAGATCGACTCGTCCGGCGCGCGCTGGGGTGACCGCGAGCAGGCCGGGCTCATCTTCGTGGACGGCATGGAGGTTGGCGACATCGAGGACGTGGCGCTGCGTGACCGCCGCATGCTCTCGGCGGACGGGATCTTCATCGTCGTGGCGACGATCTCGGAGCAGGACGGCAAGTCGGTCGCGCCGCCCGAGATCATCTTCCGCGGCGTGCCGTTCGTGGAGGAGGGCGACACGTTCGTCGACGAGCTGCGCACAGCGGTCGACGAGTCGCTCGCCCACTCCGCCGAGGACGAGATCACCGAGATCGACCTCGTCCAGGACCACCTGCACGACGACGTGGCCGAGTTCGTCTACGGGCGCCTGAAACGACGCCCGATGATCCTCCCGGTGGTCGTCGAGGTCTAGCCGGCCGAGGCCACGCCGAAGAAGCCGCAGTCGTCGGTCGTGCCGCGGACTCCGTTGGTCTCCATGCGGGTTGTGCCCGTGACGCTCACGATCCTGCCGTCGGATCCGGTGTACTCGATCCGCGCGAATGAGTCGGTCGTGGCGTCGAGGATGAAGGTCGGAGTGTCGAAGTCGCCCACGTCCGTGGGCCCGAATCCCGATCCCGGGAATTCGGCGCGCAGCTCCGAGTTCGGCACCGCCGGCGTGGCACGCACGATGAGAAATGGCGTTCCTCCGCTGTCGCAGTCCGCCTCGAGGCGCAGCCCGCCGGCATTCAGGATCTCCGTGAAGCTGGGGCTGCTCGTGTCGGCCGCATAGGCGATCTTGTGCAGCGTCAGTCCGCCGACCGAGTCGGCCGAGTCGGCCGAGCCCGCGGTTGACGCGCTGTCCGCGATGCCCGCGCTCGGCACCTTGCCCAGGCTGTCCTCGCGGATGTCGTCGCCGGTCAGCGTGTTCAGGGCGACGTCGCGGCCCTGGACGGTGCTGTTGCGGATGTCGATGCCGCGCACCTCGTTGTTGCGGAGGTCGCGGGTCCGCACCTGGTTGTTGCGGATGTCGAGGCTCCGGACCTCGTTGTTCTTGATCTCGCGGCTGTCTATGAAGCCGGTGGCGACGCCGTAGGAAACGCCGCTGAGCGACACGAACAGCGCGATAAGCGCGATGACCATTGCCGGCGACGGCCGGCGGCGAAGCAACGACTTCACGAGAGCTACTCCTTCGAGGTTTCGGGGGTGAGGCCTCGTTGGACCAACACGGTAGCGTCGGAATCGGAGCGGGTCACCCCCGCCGCCGGAAGGGTTACAACGAAGCGCGCCCCGCCGCCCTCGGCGTCGCCCAGCTCGACGCTGCCGTTGTGGGCGGCCGTCACGGCCCGCACGATCGCCAGCCCAAGGCCGCTGCCGCCTGTGGGGGCGGCATCGCCGGCACCGCGCGCGAAGCGCTCGAACACCCGCTCGCGCATCTCGCTCGGCACGCCGGGCCCGCGGTCGGCCACCTCGAGCACCGCGTCACCGCTCTCGCGGCGGACCGACACCGTCACCGGCGTTCCGGCCGGCGTGTGGATCAGGGCGTTCTCCACGAGGTTGCCCGCCATGCGATGCAGGTCGTCCGCCACGCCGTCCACCATCACCGGACCCGGGACGTCGAGCGCGAGCGGGTGCGCGTCGGAGAGGACGCTCGCCTCCTGCGCGGCCTCCGCCGCGACCGCCGACAGGTCCACCGGCCCGCGCGGCACCTCGCGGCCGGCGTCGGCCCGCGCGAGCAGCAGCAAGTCACCCACGAGCCGGCGCATGCGGCGCGACGAGCGCAGGGCCGAGTCGGCCATGTCGCGCTGCTCGCCACCGAGCTCGGACTCGAGCAGCTCCAGGTTGGCGAGGATGCTCGTGAGCGGCGTGCGGAGCTCGTGCGAGGCGTCGGCCACGAACTTCCGCTGGCGCGCCAGCGTCGTCTCGGCCTCCTCGCGGGCCGCACTCAGCTCGCGGAGCATCTCCTCGAACGTGTTCGCCAGCTCGGCCACCTCGTCCTTCGCCTGCGGCTTCGGCAGCGTGATGTCGGGATCGCGCGTCCTGGCCACCTCGCGCGCCGCGCGCGTGAGCCCGGCGATAGGGCGCATGGCGCGCTGCGCCACGACCAGGCCGCCGAGGAACGCCAGCAGGGTGCCGCCGAGCACGCCGAGCGCCAGGAGCAGGCGCACGCGGTTCACGGTCGTCTGGATGCTCTGCTCCGGCTTCGCGTATTGCACGTAGCCGATCGGCGTGGTCACGCCCTGGAGCGGGTCGCTGAAGGTCCCGGGCAGCGACTCGGAGGGGACCACGAGCTCCCGCGAGGTGACGCGCAGCTCGCCGATGTCGGTGACGCCGCTGATCGGCGGGCCGAGCTGGACATCGGGGTCGCTCGTCCAGACGATGCGGTTGGCGCGGTCGACCACGCGGACGATCGCGTCGCCCGCGGCGTAGCCGGCGAGCAGGTCGCGGTCCGGATCGCTGAGCCCAATGGCGTCACCACTCCGCTGGAGCGTGATGCGGTCCTGGAGCTCGCCGACGTTCGCGCGCAGGTCGTCGTCGAAGCCGCCGACGATGCGGCGTTCGGCGACCGTGCCAACGACGATCGCGAACAGGCACAGGATCGCGAACGTGAGCGCGGCGCTCAGCACCGCGACCTTCAGCTTGACGGGAAGGCGGGTTCTCACGGCTCCCTCAGGACGTAGCCCGCGCCGCGCATCGTGTGGAGGATGCGCGGCTCGCCGCCGGCCTCCAGCTTGCGGCGGAGGTTCGAGATGAACACGTCGACGGTGTTGGTCTCCGCGAACGGGTGGTAGCCCCAGACCTCGTCGAGCAGCGCCTGGCGCGAGACCACGATCCGCTCGTTCCGCATCAGGTGCTCGAGCAGCTCGAACTCGCGTGCGGTGAGCTCGAGCTCGCGGTCGCCGCGGAAGACCTCGCGGCTGTCGGGGTTGAGGCGCACGTCGCCGACCACGAGGAACGCGCTGCCGCGCGGCGGGCGCCGACGCAGCAGGGCGCGGATGCGCGCCAGGAGCTCGTCGCGCTCGAAGGGCTTCACGAGGTAGTCGTCCGCGCCGACGTCCAGGCCCTCGACGCGGGCGTCGAGCGCGTCGCGGGCGGTGAGCATGAGGATCGGCACGTCGCCGTCCTCGCGCATGCGCCGGGCGACCTCCATGCCGTCGAGCTTGGGCAGCCCCAGGTCGAGCACCACGGCGTCCGGCTCGAACACGCCGGACTGCTCGAGCGCGGCCTCGCCGTCGCCGGCCACGCGCACGTCGTAGCCCTCCTTGTCGAGCGAGCGGCGAAGCACACCGGCGATGTCGGCGTCGTCCTCCACCACGAGCACGCGCGGGCGTCCGCTCATGGGACTCCATGGTAGGGAGGGTGCGGGCTTCCGCCGTCGAATGCACGATTCATGGCCAGCCACAGACGCCGGAAGCGACGCCCTGCGCGGAGGGCGTGGTTGCCCGATCTCGACCTTCCGGTACTCGAGCAGCGGCACTGGGACCTGATCGGCCTCGCGCTGGTCGCGTTCGCCGCCTTCTTCGCCTGCGTCTTCTACCTCGACTGGGCGGGCGGCGAGGTGGGCGAGGCGCTGGCCGGCGCGATCCTGTTCATGTTCGGCGGCGTCGGCTTCGCCGCGCCCGTCGTGTTGTTCGCCGTCGGCGCGCTGATCGTCGTGCGCCCGATGATCCCCGCCGTGCACCCGCTTAAGACGGGCGCCGTCTGCCTGCTGGTGGCGCTGATGCTCGGGCTCGCCGCCGGCTCGCTCGGCCTCGGACCGGGCGACACCGCGCGCGACGGCTTCCTCGACACGGACTATCTCGAGCACCACGGCGGGCTGCTAGGCGAGTCGCTCTTCTGGGCGTCGGCGAAGTTGTTCTCGACCGCGGGCTCGCACATCCTGTTCGTCTTCCTGCTGCTCGCCGGGATCCTGCTCCTGACCGGGGCGTCCATCGCGAGCATCGTCACCGCCACCCGCGAGGCGGCAGCCAGCACGACCGAGCGCGTGCGCCGCACGACCGCGACCGCGCGCGCGCCCTACGAGCCGCTCCCGCCGATCAGCCCGCCGGAGCCCGACGATCACGAGCCGATCGTCCGGGCCACCCACGTGGAGGTGCCCGCCGTCGACGAGACGGACGAGCTCGAGGAGCTGGAGCTGGAGGCGGATGAGGTTCCGGAGTACGAGCCCGAGGTCGCCGCCGATGAGCCCGAGGAAGAGCCGGAGCTGACCCCGATGGGCAACCGGCGCTCGCCCGTCACCGAGTCCGACGACATCGAGTACCGCGTGCCGAAGCTGTCCTTCCTCAAGCGCTCCAGCGGCGCCCAGAAGCTCGACACGAAGGGGATCGAGCGGGTCGGGGGGCAGCTCGTGGAGGCGCTCAGCCACTTCAACGTGGAGGCGCGCCTGATCGGGACCGTGGGCGGGCCGCACGTGACCCGCTACGAGCTGCGCCTGGCGCCCGGGATCAAGATGTCGAAGGTCGCGCAGCTGAAGGACGACCTCGCCTACGCGCTCGCCGCCGAGCAGGTGCGCATCCTCGCGCCGATCCCCGGTAAGACCGCGGTCGGCGTGGAGGTGCCGAACCGGATCCGCGCGATGGTCCACCTCGGCGACGTCTTCCAGGACGCGCCGAAGGGCTGGTCGCCGCTGTCGGTGTGGCTCGGCAAGGACATCGCCGGCAAGGCGATCGGCACCGACCTCGCCAAGCAGCCGCACATCCTGATCGCGGGCACCACGGGCTCCGGGAAGTCCGGCTGCGTCAACGCGATGCTGTCGAGCATCCTGCTGCACGCTTCCCCGAACGAGGTGCGGCTCGTGCTCGTGGACCCGAAGCGCGTGGAGCTGAACCACTACGAGGGCATCCCGCACCTGCTCACGCCGGTGGTGACCTCGCCGCGCCTGGCCGCCAACGTGCTCTCCAACCTCATCAAGGAGATGGAGGAGCGCTACGGCGTGATGAGCAGGGCCAAGACGCGCAGCCTCGTGGAGCTCAACAAGCAGCGCGTGCGCGAGGGCGAGGCCCCGCTGCCGTACATCCTCTGCGTGATCGACGAGCTCGCCGATCTGATGATGGTCGCGCCCGCCGACGTGGAGGACTCGATCATCAGGCTGGCTCAGAAGTCGCGCGCGGTGGGCATCCACCTCGTGCTCGCCACGCAGCGGCCGAGCGCCGATGTGATCACGGGCATGATCAAGGCGAACGTGCCCGCGCGGATCGCGTTCGCGGTCTCCTCGCAGACCGACTCGCGCGTGATCCTCGACCAGAACGGCGCCGAGTCGCTGCTCGGCCAGGGCGACATGCTGTTCCGCCCGGCGGGCGAGTCGCGCACCGCGCGTATCCAGGGCGCGTTCATCGCCGAGGAGGAGATCGAACGGGTCACGGACCATTGGCGGAAGCAGGGCGAGCCGGAGCTCCAGGAGGAGCTGCTGGAGGCGGTCGAGACAGAAGAGCCGGGCGACGGCGCCGACGGCGACTACGACCCCGACCAGGACGACCTGCTCGGGGACGCGATCGCGACGGTCGTGCAGATGGGCACCGCGTCCACCTCGATGCTCCAGCGCCGCCTGCGCGTGGGCTACACGCGCGCGGGCCGGCTGATCGACATGATGGAGCGGCGCGGCGTGATCTCGGGCTACGAGGGCTCGAAGGCGCGCCAGGTGCTGATCACCGAGGCGGATCTCCCGCGTGTGCTCGAGGCTCTGAGCGAGCCCGCGGTAGCCGGTCCTGTCGAGGACTGAAGTTCGGGCAGAATACGCCGCCAATGCCGAGCATTGGCGAAACGCTCCGGGAGGCCCGGATGCGGCAGCGCCTCGACATCGCCGACGTGGAGGCGCGGACGAAGATCCGGGCCAAGTACCTCCGCGCACTCGAGAACGAGGAGTTCGGGATGCTCCCCGGCCCCACGTTCGTCAAGACGTTCCTGCGCACGTACGCGGAGATGCTGGGCCTGGACCCGCACGTGCTGGTCGAGGCGTATCGCGCGAACTACGAGGGCGAGGACGAGCTGGAGCTCCAGCCCCTCGGTCCGACGACAGCCGCCGGACGCGACCGGCGCCACGGGCCGCGGCTGGGCCCCGGCTCGCTGGCGCTGCTCGCGCTCGTTGCGGTGCTTGCGGTGCTCGTGGCGATCGGGCTGGCGAGCGACGAGGACGGAAGCGAGGGGCAGGCCGACAGGCCCGCCACGACCGCCACCGAGACCGGCCCCGCCACCGAGACGCAGGCCGAGCCGCCTCCGCCGCGGCGGGTCGCGCTCCGGGTGTTCCCGGCGACGCCCATTTACGTCTGCGTGGATCACGGCCCGGGCACGGAGGTCGTCTTCGAGAACACGATCGACTCCCCGCAGCGCTGGCGGGGCCGGCGGCTTCGCGTGCTGCTCGGCAAGCGTGACGCAAGGCTCGTGGTGAACGGCAAGCGGGTGGAGGTCACACCCGGCGCCGACCCGATCGCGTTCGCGTTCACGCCGCGTCGAACGCGGGAGATTCCAAGCGCCGAGGGCCCCTGCGTCTGACGACTAGTCTCGTAGGCCGTGAGCGCGCGAGCGGGCATCGTCGTGACCGGCACCGAGGTGCTCACCGGGCGCGTGCGGGACCGGAACGGGCCGTGGCTGTCCGACCGCCTGCTCGAGCTGGGCGTCGAGCTGGCCCACATCACGATCTGCGGCGACCGTCCCGAGGACATCGAGGCGCAGTTGCGCTTCCTCGCCGACCAGGGCGTGGACCTGATCGTCACGAGCGGCGGGCTCGGTCCGACCGCGGACGACATGACCGTCGAGGTGGTGTCCCGCTTCTGCGGCCGTGAGCTGGTCCTCGACGAGGAGCTCGAGGACAAGATCGCCGCGATCCTGAAGCCGCTCATGGCGCGCTTCAGCCACTGGGACTTCGACGCCGTGCGCGCGGCCAACCGCAAGCAGGCCCTGGTCCCGGAGGGCGCGTTCGTGATCGACCCGGTGGGCACAGCTCCGGGCGTCGTGGTGCCCGGCAGGCCGGCGGTGGTGGTGCTGCCCGGCCCGCCGCGCGAGCTTCAGCCGATGTGGCGCACGGCGGCCGGCACGGAGGCGGTGCGCGAGGCGCTCGCCGGGCGAACCGCCTACCGGCAGGAGACCGTGCGCATGTTCGGCCTTCCGGAGTCCGGCCTCGCCGACACGCTACGGGACGCCGAGGAGAGCATCGAGGGTTTCGGCGAGCTCGAGATCACCACCTGCCTGCGGCGCGGGGAGATCGAGATGGTCACACGCTTCGAGCCAGGCGCCGCGCGGGTGTACGACGAGCTCCTCGTGCTTGTGCGCGCGCGCCACGAGCGCGACATCTTCTCCGAGGACGGCTCGCGGATCGACGACCAGGTGGCGCAGCTCCTGGCCGGGCGCAGGCTCGCGACCGCCGAGTCGTGCACGGCCGGGCTACTGGCGGCGCGGCTGACGGAGCGACCGGGGTCGTCGTCCTACATCGCGGGCGGGGTGATGGCGTACGCCAACGAGGCGAAGGTGGACCTGCTCGACGTTGACGCGGACCTGATCGCCGAGCACGGCGCGGTGTCGGAGCCCGTGGCGGAGGCCATGGCCGAGGGCGCCCTCGGCCGCTTCGACGCGGACACGGCCGTTGCGATCACGGGCATAGCCGGGCCCGGCGGGGGTACGGAGGAGAAGCCCGTGGGCACGGTGTGCTGGAGCGTGAAGACGTCCGACGGCCGCGCGCTGACCCGAACCGTGCGCCTGCCCGGCGACCGCGCCGACATCCGCGACCGATCGACCACCGTGGCGATGCACATGCTGCGGCGCGTGCTCGCCGCGGAGACGCCGGCTCCGGCCGCGGGCGACGCTGCGGCGGCCGCACGCGACCGCTCGTGAGCGGCCCCCGGGCCCGGCTCTTCCTCGCGCTCGACCTCCCTGAGGATGCCCGTTCCCGCCTCGTCGACTGGCGCGATGTCGCACTCGGGTCGCGGACTGATGTGCGTTCCGTCGCACCGTCGGCTCTTCACGTCACGCTCGTCTTCCTCGGCTGGCAGGACGAATCGGCCGCCGAGCGGATCGCGAAGGCGGCCTTCGGAGCGCTCCCGGACGGCCCGCCGCCGCGGCTCACGCCCACCGGCGTCCGCTCGCTCCCGCCGCGCGACCCACGGCTGTTCGCTCTCGACCTCGACGACGAGGAGGGGCGCGCCACGGAGCTCCAGCGACGCGCCTCCGCGACACTGGAGGCGGGCGGCTGGTACCGCCCCGAGAAGCGCCCCTTCTGGCCGCACATCACACTCGCGCGCGTGAAGCGCCGCGAGCGGCGCGTGCCGCCGCTCGCCGGCGACCCCGCGCCGCCGGGCGAGCCGTTCGAGGCGGCCGTCGTGACGCTCTACAGGTCGACGATGAGGCCGCAGGGATCCCTGTACGAGCCACTGGCGCGTACGGTTTGCGGGGGATGCGCGCGATCCCGCTTCCAAGCCCGCCGCTGACTGACGGCGACATCCTCCTGCGTCCCTGGGAGCGGCGCGACGCGGCGGCGGTCACCGCCGCCTGCCAGGACCCGGAGATCCCACGCTGGACGGTGGTGCCCTACCACTACACGCAGCGGCACGCGCGCGACTTCGTCAACGAGACCGCCGCCGACCGCGCAGCCGGCCGCGAGCTGGCGCTTGCGATCGTCGACCCGGAGGACCTGCTCCTCGGCGCGGTGGGTCTCGCCAACTTCGACTGGCCGGACCTCAAGGGCGAGATCGGCTACTGGATCACGGCGGCGGCCCGCCGTCGCCGAGTCGGCACACGGGCCACGCGCTTGCTCGCGGTATGGGCGATCGAGCAGCTCGGCCTCGAGCGCGTGGAGCTGCTCGCGAATCCGAGGAACGAGGCGTCCCAGCAGCTGGCCGAACGCGCCGGCTTCACGCGCGAGGGCACGCTCCGCCGCTACCGCCGCCGGCACGGCGTGCGCGAGGATCTCGTGATGTTCTCCCTGCTGGCGGAGGACCTCGAGGCATGAGCGGGATCCACCCGGCTGCCGCCGCAGGCTTCGCGCGGTCGGCCGAGGCCTACGAGCGCGCCCGTCCCGACTACCCGCCGGTGACCCTCGAGCCACTCCGGCTCGCTCCCGACTTCGGGCCGCTGGAGGAGCACGTCTTCCCGAACGAGCAGCACCTGGACGCGCACGGCATGGCCGACCGAATCGGCTCGATCAGCTTCGTCGCCTCGCTGCCGGACACCGAGCGCGCGAAGGTGCTGAAGCAGGCTCGGGCGCTGGCGGCAGGCGGCCCCGTCACCGTGCCGTACCGGACCGAGGTGCAGATCGCCGAGCGGCGATAGGCTCGTTCTGTGGAGCAGCGCG
>DASSVP010000062.1:0-3377 GCA_035705985.1 Thermoleophilaceae bacterium | reverse complement strand
ACCAGCTGCAAGCCGTTGAGCGAGCCTGGTCGCATGTCCGGGACGATCCCCTCACCCACAACGATCGAGCAGCCGGACCCGGGAGGGGTCAGCTGAATGATCCTGTTCCCCTCGCTGATCTGCGTGTCATGGTCCACATGGAAGCCGAGTCGCTCGGCGTAGAAGGCCTTTGCACGGTCTACGTCCGATACGGGGACAACCACAAGTTCGAGCGTCCAGTTCATGATGCATTCCTTGTGTCGTCGGTCGTCGGGCCACGTCAGGTAACGAGACCCGCTGAGGTCACTCGGCTCATCGGTCGAGATCGAGGTTCCCGTAATCGCTGGGCGCGGCGCACGGGCGCCGGGCGGTCGCGAGCTATTCGACGGAGCCGCCCCCCACGCGGTCGACGGCGAGCAGCGGGACGTGGCCGGCGTGCTCCGCGGCGGCCGCGTGCGCCGGGAAGTCGAAAACGCCGATCATCATCTGCATCGGGTACGCCGGCGCCTGCTGGACCGTGCGCCGGTGATCGCCGTCGACGAACCAGTCGACGCGCCCGGGCCACCACTCGACCGCGTACTCGTGCGACTCGCTCACGTCGATCTCCAGCGCCGGGGCTTCAAAGTCCTGCTCGAGCCGCGGGTCGCGTATGCGCTTGATCCCCATTCCGACGGCCGCCGCCGCGCCGCCGCCCTCGACCGTGTCGCCGAACACCTCGAAGATGCAGATCTCACCGCAGCGCGTCGGCTCGTCCTCGAGGCCGACCATCCAGATCGACGCCATCGACCGCGGGCTCAGCTCCATGCGCGCGCGAGCCTCCAGGCGGCCGTACCGCGGCGCCCAGCCCCACTGCGCGGGCTGCTCCTCGCGAACGCGCAGCCCCTCGCGATAGGGCTGTTGCCCGATCGTGCTCCCCACCGGCCCCGAGAAGACGCCGGACTGGATCCCCGACACGCGTAGCGGCGGCTCGTGGTCGCCCTCGCACCAGCGGCCCTGATCGACAGGGATTGTCAGCCGCAGCTCCGAGTCGGCCAGCTCGAACGTCGCCGCGCTCTCCGCGCGCGAGCTCCACATCGGGAGGTAGTGCGGCACCCACACTGAGGCGTCAAGCGAGGTCGCGCGGAAATCGTCGGCGAACGACATTTCCGGCCCATCCTATGAGCGCCTTCATCACCGCTCGTGGTGGCGGCGCGCGACCGGTTGCGCGAACGCCGTCTGCGAAGGCCGTCCAGGACGCAAGCGACATAGGCTGCTGCGGCGGCGACTAGGCTCCTCGGCGTGAGCATTCGCCTGGAGCTCGAGCCGAAGCAGAAGCGGGCGGCGGGCGAGCGCTGCTGCGAGCCCGTGGTCTACCCCGACGTCGAGCGCCGGCAGGCGGAGCGTATGGCCGTGCTCGCGAAGGCGATCGCCGATCCCGTCCGCCTCCAGCTGGTCGACGTGCTCCGTAAGCACGCAGGCAAGGTCTGCGTCTGCGAGCTGGTGCCGCTGTTCGACCTCTCGCAGCCCACTGTCTCGCATCATCTGAAGGTCCTGCGCGACGCCGGCGTCGTCGACTCGGAGCGCCAGGGGCTCTGGGTCTACTACTACGTCGTTCCGGGCGCGCTCGACGAGCTCGCGGGCTGGCTCGCGTAGCGCTGCCGATCGCCCCGCAAATCGATGCACTTCAATTTGCATTTGTCTATCTAGTCCGCTTCAGTGTCGGCGACCCTCTCCGAACGTCCCTGGAGGCCCGCCGTGAAGTACGTCCTCTTCGTCTGCACCCACAACGCCGGCCGCTCGCAGATGGCCCAGGCATTCTTCGAGCGCCACGCCCCGTCCGACATCCGCGCCGAGTCCGCGGGCCAGGAGCCCGCTGACGAGGTCTGGCCGCCTGTCGTCGAGGCGATGCGCGAGGCCGGGCTCGATATCTCCGGCCGCACGCCGAAGAAGCTGACCCTCGAGATGCAGCTGCACGCCGACTGGGCGATCACCCTCGCATGCGGCGCGCAGTGTCCGTTCGTCGCGTCGACCGTCGAAGACTGGGACATCCCGGACCCCGCCGGAAAGCCGATCGAGGAGGTCCGCGGAATACGCGACGCCGTCGAAGCGCGCGTCAAGGACCTCGTCGAGAACCGGCTCGATGCGATTCGCGCCGACCGCACGGGCCACGAGCTGCGGCTGCAGCGGCTCCTCCCCGACCTCGTCCAGGAGTTCGCGGGTCTCCGCTCCGATGGGGAGATCCGCGCGTGCGCCGATGCCATCCTCGCCGACTACGACGACGTCCCCGTGCGCTCGTTCGTGCTGACGCTTGCGCACCGCCGCACGCGCGAGTGCCTTATGGCCGAGCGCTGCGATGTCCTGATCCCCGCCTAGCGAGGTGACGACGTCAGGCGCGAGAGAGCACGCGACTGCATCGGCCGGCTCGAACGGGCAGGCCACACCCGCGCGCCCGGGTCTGGGCCGCCGCGCTGCCGCCGAGACACTCGCGACATTCGCGCTCGTATTCGCCGGCTGCGGCGCGGTCGTAGCGAACGCTCAGTACGACGGGAGGCTCGGCACCGTCGGGGTCAGCCTCGTCTTCGGCCTGGTCATCTTGGTGATGGTCTACGCGACCGGCCACCTGTCGGGCGCCCACATCAACCCGGCCGTGACGATCGCGTTCACGCTCAGCCGTCACTTTTCCGTGCGCGACGCCACGGCCTACATCGCGGCGCAGCTCGTCGGCGCGACCGCGGGCGCGCTCGTGCTCCTCGCGGTCTGGCCGGATCAGCCCGGCGACCTCGGCGCGACGGTTCCGAGCGTCGCGATTGGCAGCGCATTCGTATACGAGCTCGTGCTCACCGCCTTCCTGATGTTCGTGATCATGGCCGTCGCGACCGACACGCGCGCGGTGGGCGCGGCCGCAGCGATCGCAATCGGCGGGACCGTCGCCCTCAACGCCCTGTTCGGCGGGCCGGTCACCGGCGCGTCGATGAACCCGGCGCGTTCCTTCGGGCCGGCGCTCGCGGCGGGCGAGTGGACCAACTTCTGGCTGTACGTCGCTGGGCCGGTGGTGGGCGCGGCACTCGGCGCGTTCGCCTACCAGCTCGTTCGTGGTAACCGCGCGCCGGTTCCGGAGGAGATAGCGGCTCGTGTCTGAGCGTCCGGGCGCTCGTGTTCGAGGTCGAGCGCTCGAGTCCCTGGCGCCGGGGGCGCGACGCGCGCGTTCACAACCTTGTAACTGCGGCGGCGAGCTGCGCTGTGATCGTTGAGTCGTGGCCCTGTTCGGCAGCGCTCCGCGCTACGACAGCTTCTACGGCCTCTTCGAGCGCGCCGGCATGAACGTCGAGGAAGCGACGACGCTGCTCGCGAAGCTGATGGCCGACTGGCCGGACGACGGTCCGCGCCTTCGGCTGGAGCTCAAGGAGCTCGAAACCCGA
>DASSVP010000061.1:0-2647 GCA_035705985.1 Thermoleophilaceae bacterium | reverse complement strand
TGTCGATGTCCACGGCTCGAGGGAGGCCCGTGATGTTGGAGAGTAAGTCGCCGGTCAGACTGCGTCATTCGTGGGAGGCGCGATGCCGGCTTGTGGGGTTGGTGCTTTCGGGGCTCAGTCCGCAGGCCGCTTCGAGGGCCTGCGGGATGAGCCGTGCCACCGCGTATCGGCTGTTGCAGCGGTATCGGCAGGCCGGGTGGGAGGGACTTCGGGATCGCCCGCCGATCGCCAGGCGCTGTCCGCATCGGCTGTCGCTCGAGGCTGAGGCGCAGATCGTGGCCTTGCGCCGCCGGACCGGGTGGGGGCCACGTAGTCTGTCGGCGGCGTTGGGCTGGCCGCCGTCGACGATCTGGCGGGTGCTTCGCCGCCACGGCATCAGCCGTACCGAGCGCGCGCCGCGTCCGCCGGCGAATCGGTATGAGTATGCCGCGGTGGGGGAGCTGGTGCACCTGGACGCCAAGAAGCTGGGCCGGTTCTGGCAGATCGGCAAACGCGTCCTGGGAGGCAAGCGGCGCAACTCCCAGGCCGGTTGGCAGCACGCCCACGTCGCGGTCGATGACCACTCCCGCTGGAGCCTGGTCGAGCTGCACCCGCGCGAAGATGCCGCAGACTGCACCCGCTTCATGGCCTCGGTGATCAACGCCTACGCCGCCCAGGGCGTCACCATCCACCGGGTCATGACCGATAACGGGGCCGGATATCGCAGCCGTCGCTTCCGCGCGCTCCTGCACGCCCACGGCATCCGCCACATCCGCACCAAGCCCTACACGCCCCGCACCAACGGCAAAGCCGAAGCCTTCATCCGCATCCTGCAACGCGAATGGGCCTACGCCTACATCTACCCATCCTCCGCCCACCGCGCCCGCGCCCTACCCGGCTGGGTCCGCTGGTACAACAACCACCGACCACACGGCTCACTCGGCGGCCGACCACCAACCAGCCGCATCTCACACGCTGCGGGGTCCTACATCTAGCTCTTCGGCTCGTCGTCTGGCAGCCGGCGCATGATGTGCGCAACCACGCTCGGCGAGAGGTCGTAGCCCTGCTCGCGCAGTGCCGATCCCGCGTCCGTGCGCAGCGCCCTGCGGAAGCCCTCGTCGCCGCGCGCCCTATTCAGGATGTTGTCCAGCTCGGCACTCAGAAAGGGCAGCTCCTGCGCAGCCCGCGTCCAGTCGGACGGGGCCGGCTGAAGCATCCCGATCAGCCGCCCGAGCTCATGCTCGTCCATGCTCACAACCCCCCAGACGCGGCGGGCGCCGGATCTCTTCCACCGATCTCCTTGCGCAGCCGGTCGAGGCAGCGGCTGATCCGGCTCGCGATCGTCCCGGCGGGCAGGTCGAGCTCGGCCGAGATGGTGCGGTAGGACTGGTCGCGGCAGAAGAAGCGGTCGAGGATGTCGGCGCAGCCGGCGGGGAGGCGGACGAGCGCCTGGCGCACGGCGAGGGCCATGTCGAGGTCGGCGAGGCGCTCGTCGAGGTCGGTCACCGTCTCGTCGGAGAGCTCCTCGGTCGGGTGCGAGCGGCGCAGGTGGTCGGAGCACAGGTTGCGCGTGACCTGGGCGATCCAGCCGCGCAGCGCGTCGTCGTCGCGCAGCGTCTCGAGGCGCTCGAACACGCGCGCGAAGACGTCCTGGAAGACGTCCTCGGCGTCGCTCTCGGACAGGCGGTAGCCGCGCATGATGATCGCGTAGACGTAGCGCGAGTACTCCTCGACGAGGTCGCGCCACGCCTCGCGGTCACCAAGCCGGCATCGCTCGACGAGCGATTGTGAGACCACGGCAGAGCGTGAAGGTGTGTCCATTTCCCCCAGGCGCATGATTTCGCGGCTGGGGCGCGGGGTCAAGCGCTCGGCTCGACGATGAAGAGGGTGTGGTCAGGCTTGTCCGCCCTCGCCAGGGCGCCCTTGGGCAGGCCGAACGTGTCGGTGAACGTGTGCGTCGGCATGCCCGCGAACGTTGTCGAGAGCCCGATGTCGTCGGGCTGGGTGTTGTTGAAGACGACCACCCAGCGCAGCTCCTCCGTGCCGATGTTCTCGATGTAGTGCGCGTAGCCCTGCGGGATGAACCCGATCTGGCCCGGCACGATCTCCTGGACGCTGAATGTGTCGTCCGGGTTGGCCACCCCGAGCCGGCCCCGGCCGGAGAGCGGGACGTCGACCTCCCACGCGTTCGGGTGCCAGTGCGGCTCGCGGACGGCGCCCGGCTCCAGCACGAGCAGGAACGACGCGGCATCGTTGTCGACGAGCACCGGGAAGTTCTTGCCGGTGCACTCCTTGACGGTGCCTCCGGGGCGGACGACCTGCGGCTCGATCTTCGCGAAGTCGAACTTGTTCGACTCGTCGGACTTCTCGAGCGTCGGCCCTTCGTGGCCCGGCTTGGCGGCGGCGGCTGCGACGGCCGGCACCAGCCCCGCGGCCGCGACGACGCCCGCGGCTCCCACCAGCTCACGGCGACTCATGTGCGACATGTCCCCCTCCTCGTTTTGGCGGCTTGGGCAGGGCGAGTGTACGGAGTGGGCGCGAGGCCGGCGGGGTGGCGGACAGAAGCGGACCGGACGGCCGGCGCGTTGCGGGTTTTCCCACGGTCGCGACCCGTGGCACATACCGAGGCGCCCCGGGAGAGGCGGCACGACGCTTCAGGCTCAAAGTC
>DASSVP010000060.1:0-12749 GCA_035705985.1 Thermoleophilaceae bacterium | reverse complement strand
CGAGGCGGAGGAGGCGGGCGTTTCCAATGCGAGCTTCCTCGTGGCCGACGTTCAGACCGACGATCTCGGCGGGCCGTACGACATGGCCTTCGCACGGATGGGGACGATGTTCTTCGTGAGCCCGGTGGCCGCATTTCGCAACGTGCGCCAGTCGCTCAAACCCGGCGCGAAGTTCACCCAAGTGGTCTGGCGCCGCCGCGAGGACAACGAGTGGCTCTACCGCGCCCAGCAGATCGTGGAGAAGATCGTCCAGCGGCCCGAGGAGTACGACGAGCCGACCTGCGGCCCCGGCCCGTTCTCGATGGCGAACGCGGACACGGTGAGCGACCAGCTCGTGTACGCGGGCTTCACCGACATCTCGCTGACCCGCTGCGACATCCCGATCATGGGGGGCAGGGACGTCGACGAGGCGATCGGGATGGTCATGTCGATCGGGCCGGCCGGCGAGATCCTCCGGCTCCAGGGAGAGCGTGCCGCGCACCTGCACCCGCAGGTCGACGCCGCCCTCCGCGAGGGCATCGGCGAGTTCGTGCGGGAGGACGGAACGGTGTGGGCGCCGGCCTCCACATGGATCGTGACGGCGACGGCACCCGCCTGAGCGCGACCGCACCCGCCTGAGCGGGTAAGTGGCGCGTATGCGCCTCTATCCCGATACTGCAGACGACCGCGGCCGCGCCGTGGCGCGCGACGCGCTCACCATCCTCACCTTGATCGTCCTCGCCTGGCTGGCGATCAAGGTCCACAACGCCGTCGACGAGCTGGCCGTGCTCGGCACCGGGGTCCGCGACTCGGGCGAGGTGGTGCAGAACGGCTTCGAGTCGGCCGGCGACGCGGTCGACGGCGTGCCGGTCGTGGGGGGCGAACTGGGCGACGCGTTCCGCGACGCCGGCCAGGGAACCGGCGGCGAGGTGGCCGAGGCCGGCCGCGAGGGCGAGGAGCGCGTGCACGACCTGGCCGACCTGCTCGGCTTGCTGTTCTTCGCGGTGCCGGCGACGATCCTGCTGGCCATGACCCTCCCCGCCCGGATCCGCCAAGTCCGCGATCTGAACGCGAGCGACCGCCTGCTCGACACCTCGACAGAGGAGCGCCGCCGCCTGATCGCGATGCGAGCGGCCTTCTCCCTCCCGGCAGCCGAGCTGGCCCGCCACACCCGCGACCCGATCGGCGACCTGGCGGAGGGCCGCTACGAGCCGCTGATAGCGGCGGCGTACGACGAGGCGGGCCTGAGGCCCCACGCGTAACAGACCCTCAAGGAGCCTCCCCAAGAGGGTCAGACCCTTCCGTCCCCGGCCTCGGCGGTCGAGCCCTAGGAGGTGGAGCTGCCCGTTTCCGCCTTCTTGCGCCGCCCTCGGCCACCTCGGCGGCCTCGGCGGCGGCGGCGGCCGTTTCCGGCGGCGCCGTCGTCGGATGTGTCGTCCGCCGATGCCGCGCGTGAGGTCACGCCCTCCGGCGGGTTCACCAGCGAGGCCTCCGCGGCGCTCCGGCCCACCTTGTCGATCCGGACCAGCGTCTTCTCGCCCACCAGCGTCGCCGCACCCGAGACCGACACCACGTAACCGTCCAGCTTCGCCACCGCGTCGTCCTCGTTGTACATGTGCGGCTCCTCGATGTGCACGAGCACCTCCTCGCCCTCGCGGAAGGGGAGCGCTCGCTCCTCGACCTCGTCGGGCGTGCCCTCGAGCACGACCTCGAAGTGGTCGATCGGCAGCGCCTCGGTGCCCTCGAAGTGGAAGTGGCGGCCGGTCTCCTGCTCGATCTCGTGGATCGGGCCCTCAACACCGTGGCCGCCCACCAGGATCGAGGCCACCTTCGGGTGCACGCGGATCAGGAACGCCGGCGCCTTCGGCTTCTCGGCCGCGAGGTCGCGAAGCCAGCGGTCCACCTCGATCGCCACCGTCTCCTCCGAGAGCACCACGCCCTCGCCCTCGCACGTCGGGCACGGCTTGGTCATGATCTCGCGCACGCCGTCGGTCACGTTCTGGCGCGTCATCTCGACGAGCCCAAGCGGCGAGATCTCGACCACGTAGGTCTTCGTGCGGTCCTCGTCGAGCGACTTGCGGAGCGTCTTCAGCACCGTGTCCCGGTTCCGCGCGCGCGCCATGTCGATGAAGTCGATGACGATGATCCCGCCGATGTCGCGCAGCCGCAGCTGGCGCACGACCTCCTCGGCGGCCTCGAGGTTCGTCCTCGTGATGGTGTCCTCGAGCTTCGCGCCCTTGCCGCGGCCGGTGAACGAGCCCGAGTTGATGTCGATGACCGTCATCGCCTCGGCGTAGTCGATCATCAGGTAGCCGCCGCTCGGGAGGTCGACGCGCCGCTTCAGCACGGACTGGATCGCGTCCTCGACCCCGAACCTCTCGAACAGCGGCTCGTCCGTGTCTCTGTAGAAGTCGAGCCTGTCGAGCAGCTCGGGCGCCGTCCGCGTGAAGAATGACTGGAGGCGGTGGTGCTGCTTCTCGTCGTCCACGATCGCCTTCTCGAACTCGCCGGAGAAGATGTCGCGCGCGACGCGCACCGACAGGTCCGCCTCCTGGAAGACCATCTCCGGCGCCTGCGTCTCCTTCGCGCGCTGCTGGAGCACGTCATGGAGCTTGTGGAGATACTTGATCTCGCGCTCGAAGTCCTCGCGCTTCGCGCCCTGCGCCGCGGTCCGGACGATCACCCCGCCCTCGCCCATGTCGATCTTCTGGGCGGCGCGCCGCAGACGGTCGCGCTCCTTGTCCTCGAGCCGGCGCGAGACTCCCGCGCCGTCGCCCTGAGGCACGTACACGAGGTAGCGCCCGGCGATCGAGAGCTGCATGGACAGCCGCGGGCCCTTCGTCTTCAGCGGGTCCTTGATCGCCTGGACCAGGATCTCCTGGCCCGGCTTGAGGAGCTCCGTGATGCGCTTGCCCTTGCCGGCGCCGCGGCCGCTGCGGCCGCGCCGCGCGACCTCGACCCCAGGGAACACGACGTCATCCGCGTGGAGGAAGCCGTTCTTGTCGAGGCCGATGTCCACGAACGCGGCCTCGAGGCCGGGCAGGACGTTGTCGACCTTGCCCTTGTAGACGTTTCCGACGATCGAGCGGTTGCCCTTGCGCTCTATGTAGAGCTCGGCAACGCGCCAGTCGTCGGCCTGCTTCTGCTGCCGCTTACCTCCGGAGGGGCTGCCCTCCGATTCCAGGATCGCGACTCTGGTTTCGCCCCGGTCCACCGAGACGAGCAACTGCTTTCTCAAGAAGAATTCCCTTCATGAAGGTCATAGGCGCTTCACCGCGGCCGTCTCGCGCGCCTGCGCGTGGATCGATTGCAGTAGGCCTATTGCCATAAGTGTTGTGATTACCGACGAGCCGCCGTAGCTCACGAGCGGCAGGGGGATGCCGGTGATGGGCATGATTCCGATCGTCATGCCCACGTTTACGAAGACTTGGAACATCAGCATCGCTGTGATGCCGGCGGCAACGAGCACGCCATAGAAGTTCTTCGCCATCGTAAGAGTACGCAACGCCCTCCAGATCAACAGGGCGAACAGCGACAGGACGAGCGCCGCGCCCACGAATCCGAACTCCTCGCCCACCACCGAGAACACGAAGTCCGTGTGGTGCTCGGGCAGGAAGTCGAGCCTCGTCTGGGTAGCTTCGTCGCCGCGGCCGGTCTTCCCCCCGGAGCCGATCGCCGTGAGCGACTGGTTGACCTGGTACGCCTCCCTGCCCTGGTTCTCACCGGGGTGGAGGAAGGCGGTGAGGCGATCCTGCTGGTAGGGCTTCAGCACCTCGACGCCCACCGCGGGCGCGGCCACGAGGACGATCACGATCGCCGCGGCGGTGAGCCCGCCGAGGGCGGCGAAGTGGGTCCACGGAGTGCCCGCGACGAACAGGATCGCGAGCAGCACGGCGAGGTAGACGAGCCCCGAGCCGAGGTCCGGCTGGGCGATGACGAGCATCGCCGGGATCACCGCGAGCAGCACCAGCCGGCTCGTCGTCTCACGGTCCTTCAGGCGCCTGATCCGGTCGACGGCAAACGCCGACAGCGCCACGATCAGGAGCAGCTTGCCGAGCTCCGACGCCTGGAAGTTGAAGAAGGGGAACTCGATGGCGCGCCGCGAGCCGCGAGCCGAGAACCCGAGCGCGTACACGAGCAGGATCGACGCGATCGTGAACGCGTAGATCCCGAGCTTCCACTCGCGCAGGCGCGAGTAGTCGAAGCGCGTGATCAGGAGCATCAGCACGAAGCCGACGCCCGCGTATGCCGCCTGGCGGTAGGCGAAGTAGTTCGGGTCGCCCGGCACGTCGTCCTGCGTGGCCGTGCCGACCGTGTAGACGCTCGCCGCGATCAGCCCGATCGTCGCGAGCAGCATCAGCGGGTCGATCCGCAGGATGCGCACGCGCGCCTCGTCGCGGAAGTCCTTGACCGGTGTAACGGCCGCGTGCATCAGTCGGACGCCCCGCCACCCTCCACGAGCTGGTCCTCGTTCACGCTGAGCAGCTCGGCCAGGATCAGCCGCGCCATCGGGGCGGCCGTGTCCGCGCCGAAGCCGCCGGCCTCGTCGGTCACGGCCACCACGTACCTCGGGTTCGGGTACGGAGCGAGCGCCACGTACCAGGACTGGTCGGCCTTGCCGAGATGCTCGGCCGTGCCGGTCTTGCCGGCGATCGGCACCGGGAAGCCCTCGAAGACCGGCGTGGACGTTCCCCCCTGCGAGTTCGCCGCGCCGAAGATGCCCTCCAGGATGGCCTGGCGGTTCTCGTCCGACAGCCTCACGCGGCGGGCGGTGGGCGCGTCGAGCTGCTGGAGCGCACGGCCGCTGGCGTCCTCGATCCTGAGGCCGAGCCGCGGGCGCAGCACCTTGCCGCCGTTCGCGATCGCCGAGTAGGCCACCGCCATCTGCAGCGGGTTCGACAGCAGGTCGCCCTGGCCGACGGCGAGGTTGATGTTGTCGCCCACCGACCAGGGACGGTCGGTGAGCTTCTGCTTGTACCAGCTGTTCCGCCACCGGGGGGTCGGCAGCCGGCCCGGCTCCTCCGCCGGCAGGTCGATCCCGGTCTTGCGCCCGATCCCGAGCCGCCGGGCCCAGGCCTGGAGCGGCATGCCGGTCTCGTTCATGTCGCGGCCGAGCTGGTAGAAGAACACGTCGCTCGAGACGGTGAGCGCCTGGACGAGCGCGAGCGGGCCGAAGATGGCGTCGCCGGCGTTCTTGAACGTCACTCCGCCAACGGTCAGCGAACCCGGGTCGTTCAGCACCGTGCCGGGAGTCAGGTGGCCGCTCTCGAGCGCCGCCGTCGCCGTCACCAGCTTGAAGGTGGATCCCGTGGGATAGCCCGCCTGGATCGCCCGGTTCAGCAGCGGCTCGCCGAGCTCCTTGGAGGTGAGCTGCTTCAGCTTCCGCTCGCTGAGCGGCCTCGTGAAGACGTTCGGGTCGAACGACGGCTGCGAGCCGAGCGCGAGCACCTCGCCGTTGTGGACGTTCATGACGGCGAACGCGCCCTTGCCCGTGCCGCTGGCGAGCGCCTCCTGAGCCGTGCGCTGCACGTCGAGGTCGAGCGAGAGGCGCAGCTGGCTGCCCTGAACCGGCTGACGGCGGCCCAAGGCCTTCGTCAGGTTGCCGAGCGCGTCCACCTCCACCTTCGCGGCACCGTTCCGCCCGCGCAGGAAGCGGTCGTACTCGCGCTCGATCCCCGCCTTGCCGATCCGGTCGCCCATCCGGAGCTCGCCGTTTCGCCGATCCTTCAGCTCCGCCGGGCTGACCTCGCCCACCTGGCCGAAGAGGTGCGCGCCAACCTCGCCGTGGGGATAGTCCCGCAGGAACTCGCTCTCGACCTCCACGCCCGGAAAGTCGTCCTGGCGCTCGAGTACGTACGCGACGAGCTCGCCGCGCACGTCCTGCTTGATGGTCGGCTTCGAGAACGGCAGCGTCCGGAGCTCCTCCTCGACGCGCTTCTCGAGCCTGTTCGCGTTCAGCCCGAGCAGCTTGGCCAGCCCCTCGTAGAGCTCCCGGCGCTCGCCGGTGTCCTCCGGCAGGCGATCGGGCGTGACCTTGATCGACAGAGAGTTCCGGTTGGCCACGAGCTCCTGCCCGTGCCGGTCCACGATCTCGCCGCGCGGCGCCTGGATCGTTATCGCGCGCTGGCGGTTCTGCTGGGCGGCCTGGACGTAGTCGTCACCCGACAGCACCTGGAGGTACCAGAGCCTGAAGAAGATCACGCCGAACATCACGAGCGCGATGCCGCCGATCACGGCGACGCGGAAGGCGAGCTGCGGCGTCAGCGCGGGACGGCGCTCGTTGTCGAGGTACACGGCGGCCTAGACCTCCAGGCCCCTGAGCCCGAGCGGGCCGGTCTCGCGAGGCGGCGAGCGGCGGCGCCGGAGCTCGAGCGGGTCGACCTTCAGGGCCGGCCGCAGCAGCCTGCGGACGCCGGCGAAGACCGGCAGCGCGAGCAGCACGTTCAGCAGGGTGGTCACGATCGCGTCGCGGATCACCAGCGGGCTCACGCTGGCGCCGACGTCAAGCATGAAGGACACGGCGGCGAATGTGACCACGAACCCGCCCGTCGCGGCCGCTCCCACCGCCAAAGGCAGCAGCCCGTGGCTCGGGTCGCGCACCTCCCGGAAGCGCCCCACGCCGTAGCCGACCGCCGTCAGGACGAGCGAGGACACGCCCATCGTCGCCCCGCTGAGGAGGTCGAGCAGGAAGCCCGCGGCGAACCCGGTCGCGCTGCCGGTGATCGAGCCGGCGTAGAACGCCACCGCGGCGACCGCGAGCACCACCAGGTCCAGGTGCCCGCCGAGGATCCCCAGCTGGCTGAAGCCGGAGAGCTGGAGCACCACCGCGAGCAGCAGCAGCATGCCCACGCGAACGAAGCTGCCGGGTGCCAGGATCACGGCTGGAACACCCCGGCCGTCTGCGAGCTCGCGCCGCGCTTCGTCAGCACCTGGACGATGTCGATCGACTTCAGGTCCGCGTAGGGCTCGAGGTGCACCCGCCGGTAGACCTCGAGCTCGTCGAGGTCCGCCTCCGAGACGCGCCCGATCGGGATACCGCGCGGAAACAGCGACTCGTCCTTCGAGATCGTGAAGCCGGAGGTGGCGACGGTGGTGTTCTCGGTCACGCGCCCGCCCTCGACGAACTCCATGAGCAGGTCGCGCGGGTTACCCACCGCCGGGCGGACGACGCCGGTGGCGCCGGACGGCATCACCTGCGCGCCCACGCCGATCGACGCGTCCGTGATCAGCGTGACCTCCGCGGTGCCGTCCGTGACGCTCGTGACCTTGCCCGCGAGGCCGCCGACCTCGCCGGCCTCCGGGTCGCTGCCCGCGGCGATCACGGGCTGGTCCGCGCGGACGCCGTCGCTCGAGCCCTTGTCGATCTTGATGCTCGAGTACCAGACGGTGGGCGAGCGGGCGATCACGCGCGCGGTGACCGGCTCGGTGCCGCGTGGGAAGCTCGAGTCATCGCGCAGGCCCACAAGGCCCTTGAGCTGCTGGGCGTCGCGCTGGGAGGTCTGGGCGTCCGCCAGGGCCGCGCGCAGGCGCTCCACCTCGCGGCGCAGCTCCTTGTTCTCCTTCTTCGCCTCGAAGGTGTCGCCGGTCCAGCCGAAGAGGTCGCGCACCGGCTTGAGCGCGCGGCTCGCGCCGGTCTCGATCGGGGCGAACGCCTCCTGCGCACCGCGCTGGAGCGCGTGGAAGAAGCCCCCGCCCGACTCGCCGAAGTACGCCGTCAGGATCGCGATCGACAGGGCGACGAAGACGGCGAGCGCCGCCCGCCGCCTGCGGACCAGCTTTCTGTCGTACACGGTAGGCGCCTTCCGCGCGGCGGGATTACCGCCGTCGGCTCGATCGGGAATTCTTGTTGCTGCGGTGGATCGCCTCGAACTCCTCGAGGCTGCGGCCGGAGCCGACCGCGACGCACGTGAGCGGCGACTCGGCGAGGTGCGCCGGCATCTGGGTCTCGTCCCGAAGACGGTCGTCGAGGCCCTGCAGGAGCGCCCCGCCGCCGGCAAGCATGATGCCGCGGTCCATGATGTCCGAGGCCAGCTCGGGCGGCGTGCGGTCGAGCGTCTCCTTGACGGCATCGATGATCGCCTGAAGCGGCTCCTCGAGCGCCATGCGGACCTCTTCGCTCGTGAGCACGATCGTCTTCGGCAGCCCCGACACGAGGTCGCGGCCGCGGATCTCGGCCTGGACCTCCTCCGCGAGCGGGAACGCCGAGCCGATCTCGAGCTTGACCTCCTCGGCGGTCTGCTGGCCGATCATGAGCTTGTACTCGCGCTTGACGTAGTTGATGATCGCGTCGTCCAGCTCGTCGCCGCCGATGCGGATCGACTGCGATACGACGATGCCGCCGAGCGAGATCACCGCCACCTCGCTGGTGCCGCCGCCGATGTCGACGACCATGTTGCCGGTGGGCTCGCCGACCGGCAGCCCGGCGCCGATAGCGGCGGCCATGGGCTCCTCGATCAGGTACGCCTGGCGGGCCCCGGCGCTGAGGCAGGCCTCCTCGACCGCGCGCTTCTCCACCCCGGTCACACCGGACGGGACGCACACCACCACTCGCGGATGCGCCCAGCGGTTCTGGTGGACCTTCTGGATGAAGTGGCGGAGCATCTGCTCGGTCACGTCGAAGTCGGCGATCACGCCGTCCTTCAGCGGCCGGATCGCCTGGATCGTGCCGGGCGTCCGGCCGAGCATGCGCTTGGCCTCGATCCCCACCGCGTGAACCTCGGCGGTTCGGGAGTCGATCGCGACCACGGACGGCTCGGAGAGCACGATCCCGCGACCGCGCACGTATACGAGCGTGTTGGCGGTCCCGAGATCGACGGCCATGTCGCGGCCGCCCATGCCGGTCAGATAGCTGAAGAAGCCCATACCAGCGCCCGCAGTCTAGACGACCCTCCGGTCCCCCACTATGGCTGCAAAAGGTCGGGCGCGAGCCGAAGGAGCGCGGGTACCGGGAGACCCACGACGTTGAACCAGTCGCCCTCGATCCCCTCCACCAGCATGGCTCCGAGCTCCTGGATCGCGTACCCGCCGGCGCGGTCCGTCCATTCGCCGCTCGCCAGGTAGTGGGCGATGTCGGCGTCGCTGAGCTCGCGGAAGCGGACCCTCGTGACGGCCACGTCAGTGCGCTCCTCGCCGTGCTCGCGCAGCGCGATCCCGCCCATCACCTCGTGCCAGCGGCCGGACAGCTCGCGGAGCCACCGCTCCGCCTCCGCCTCGTCCGCCGGCTTTCCGTGCGCCCGGCCGCCCCAGACGACCATGCTGTCCGCGGCGAGCACGCGCTCGCCGTCCACGGCGCGCAGCTTCAGGAGCGCGTTCTGGACGACAAGATGGCGTGGCTCGCCCTCGGTGAGCTCCTCGACCTCGGGCGCCTCGACCCGGAAGTCGACGCCGAGCTGCTCGAGGATCGCCCGCCGCCGCGGCGAGCTCGAGGCGAGGATCAGGCCGTCAGAGCTCAGGAAAGAACAGGCCGATCTCGCGCCCGGCGGACTCCGGCGAGTCGGACCCGTGCACCAGGTTCGTCTGCACCTCGAGGCCGAAGTCGCCGCGGATCGACCCCGGCGCCGCCTCGACCGGGTTCGTGGCCCCGATCACCTGCCGGGCCGCGGTCACGGCCTCGTGACCCTCGAGCACCATCGCGACGAGCGGCCCACCGGTGATGAAGTCCACGAGCTCGCCGAAGAAGGGCCGCTCGCTGTGCTCCGCGTAGTGCTGCTCCGCGAGCTCGCGCTCGACGGTCATGTGCTTCATCGCGGCGATCGCGAGGCCCTTGCGCTCGAAGCGCGCGACGATCTCGCCTGTGAGGCGGCGCTCGAACGCGTCGGGCTTGACGAGGATGAGCGTGCGATCCATCAGCCGGCGGACTGCGGCCGGTCGCGAGTCGCCCGGGCGGGACGGTCGGCCGACGGTTCCGGAGGCAGGCCGGATCGGGTGGACCCCGAGGGCCTGACCGGCGCGCGGCGGGGACGCGGACGGCGCCCCTCGGACGCCTGACCGACCTCGGCCTCGCAGTAGGGGCAGATCTTCCAGCGCGGGTCCAGCGGCTTGCCGCACACGCCGCACGGCTCCTTCAGCCTGCGAAGGCAGCTCGGGCAGCGCAGGAACGCTCGCTCGACCTCGAACCCGCAGTACTGGCAGTGCTGGTGCTCGAGGCTGGCCAGCCGCGCCTGGGCGGCGGCGATCTCGAGCTCGCGCTCGCGCACGTCGTCGAGGTACTCGGGCGGGCGCACGATCAGGTACACGACGGTTCCGACGAACGGGAACAGCGAGGCCGCCGTGGCGCACGCGACCAGCATGGGATCGGCGATCCGGCGGCGCGCGTCGCTGTAGGTCCAGTAGACCAGCGCGATCCAGATCACGACGAGAAACAGCAGGAGCAGGTTGACGGCTAGGGCCAGCCCGCTGTTTTCGATCCCGAACAAGGCAATGAGGCCCATCTGAACGCGCGAGTGTACTGGCGGCGTCTACAGAAAGAGCCGTCCGAGGGCGTACCCGATCCCGAAGAAGACGAGGATCACCGTGGCAACGACCACGGCGACCAGGCCGATCATCGCGCCGAAGCGAGGTCCATCGCCGTCCATGGCCCCTAATCCTTCCACAGGACCGCGGAGGCCTCGAACAGCTCCCGCAGGAGCCGCGGCAGCGGCTCGAGCGTTTCGATGACGACGTCGGCGTGCGAGAGCTCCGCCTGGGGGTGGGTGCTCGTCACCCCCACGGTCGCCGCCCCCGCCGCTCGCCCGGCCTCGACACCCTGCGGGGCGTCCTCCACGACGAGCGCCTCCGCCGGGTCCACCCCGAGCCTGGCCGCCGCGGCGAGGTAGCCCTCGGGGGCCGGTTTGCCGCGGCCCACGTCGCCCGCGTACAGGATCACGCGCGGGGGCTCGATCCCCGCCGCGGCCAGCCGCGCGGTCGCGAGCGACCGGGTGGCCGAGGTCACGGCGGCGACTCGGCCGGGGTCGAGGGCCGCAAGGGCCTCGGCAGCGCCTGGGATCGGCCGCACGCCCTGGGTGTCCCCCTCCTGGATCCGCTCCACGAGCTCGCCCTCGCTCGCCGCGTCGAGCGCCGGGGCCACCGCGCGGATCACGTCCGCGGAGCGGACGCCGTGCATGCTGCCGCGCAGCACGGCCGGGTCGACGCCGCGGCGCCGAGCCCACTCCATCCAGCCGCGCTCGGTCGACTCGCGCGAGTCGAGCAGGACGCCGTCGACGTCGAACAGGACCGCCGAGACCAGGCGCACTACAGCCTGGAGGCGCGCGCGTCCGGGTTCTCGCGCACGAGGTCGGCGATCAGGTAGATCGAGCCCGTCGCGAGCACCGCGCCGTCCGCGCCGGCCAGCTCGCGCGCGCGCTCCACCGCCGCGCGCGGGTCCGCGACCGTCTCGGCCGGGGGCCCGCCCAGCTTCTCGGCCAGCGTCACGAGCGTGGCCGGCGACAGCGCCCGCGGATTCGACGGGCGCGTGAACACCACCGTGTCGAAGTGGGGCAGCAGCGTCTCGAGCATCGCGGCGGCGTCCTTGTCCTCGAGCACGCCGATCACGGCCACCCGCGGCCGCCGCTCGCCGCACACGTCTCCGAGCGACTCGGCGAGCGCGGTCGCCCCGGACGGGTTGTGCGCTCCGTCGTGCAGCGTCAGCGGCCGCTCCCCGACGACCTCGAGCCGCCCCGGGACCAGCGTCTCGCGCGCGGCCGCCTCGACGGCCGCCCGGTCCAGCGGCCGCCCGAGGAACGCCTCCGCTGCCGCCGCGGCCAGGGCGAAGTTGCCGCCCTGGAACCTGCCCGCCGCCCTTAGGTCCACTCCCAGAGGGGCGACGGTCACAAGGTGCGCGTTGCGTTCGGATGCGGTGCGCCTCGCAAGCTCATGGACCTCGGGGTCGAGGTCTCCGACCACCAGCGTCCCGTGGTCGTGCACCACCGCGAGCTTCTCCCTCGCGATGTCGGCGAGCGTCGGCCCGAGCCAGCGGGTGTGCTCGAGGCTCACCGACGTGAGCACCTGCACCTTCGACGGGATCACGTTCGTCGCGTCGAAGCGGCCCCCGAGGCCCGCCTCGATCACCGCGGCCTTCACCCCGCGGCGCGCCAGCTCGTGGTACGCGGCGGCGGTGAGCGCCTCGAACTGGGTCACGTGGTCGTCGGGCTCGGCCGTTCGGTTCACCAGCGCGGCCGCCTCCGCCGCGCGCGTGACAGCCGCGGCGAAGTCCGCCTCGGAGACCGGCTCCCCACCGACCTCGATCCGCTCGCGGAACGAGCGCAGGTGCGGCGAGGTGTAGCTGCCTGTCGGCACGCCCTGGCGCGCGAGGATCGCCGCCGTGAAGCGCACCGTCGACGACTTCCCGTTCGAGCCCACCACATGGATCGACGCGAACCGCCGCTGCGGCAGACCCAGCACCGTCATCAACCGGTGCATGCGGTCCAGCCCGAACCGCATGCCGAACAGCTCGAGCGAGAGGAGGTACTCCTCCGCCTGTTCGAAGTTCACCCTTCCAGCCTCTCGAGCGCCTCCCGGTACTCATGGAGCTTCCGCCGCTCCTCCGCGACCACCGCCGTCGGCGCCTTCGCCACGAACTGCTCGTTCGACAGCTTCTTCTCGGCCCGCTCGATCTCCCTCGCCAGGTCCGCGCGCTTCTTCTCGATCCGTCGTTGCGCCTCGCCCGCGTCGAACGCCTCCGAGGGCAGCACCTGGACGCCGCCGCCGGGCACGGGCACCGTCGCGATGACGTCGCCGTCGTTGAACGGCGTCGCTGCGCCGAGGGCACCGCCCTCGGCTTGCGCAACGGCCGC
>DASSVP010000059.1:0-7378 GCA_035705985.1 Thermoleophilaceae bacterium | reverse complement strand
CTCTTGGTCTGCGAGGGTTTCGCCCGCGCGGCGCCCAGGCCGCCGATGGCGGCACCGATGATCACGATCCCATCAGCCGGCGTTTCAGCTCGAGACGAGCTGGCGCTCGAACTCGGCGACGCGCTGGCCCGCCATTCGGCTTCACCAGCAGGGCGAACCCGCAGGACGATCAACCGGGCCCCAAAAAGAGCACTCGACGGACGAGCTCCTCCTCCGTGGGGTCGCTTCCGCGGAAACACCTCGACCATCACTTGAGGGTTAGTCGATGCGGCACGTCACCATTCCCACGCCATCGGCAACATCACCAGTGACGACCTGGCAGCCCTGGATACGTCGAGTCGTTCGACAGCCGCGTTCGGGACGAGTGCCTGAACATCGACATGTTCTATCCACGAACGAGCCACCCGGGAGTTCGAACGAGTCTGTGGCGGTCCGACCGCATGGCCCGCGGCGCGGGATTCGGCGCCGCACTTCGGTACCCGCGAACCCAGGTCGCGCTGCGAAGGAACCTACCGTCGGGACGGGCTCCGCCCGTCAGGCCGGCTCGCTGCGCGGTCAGCGGCACGCCGGCTCGTACGGCCGCCCAGGGAGGATGTCGTCCCACTCGTCGCGAGTCAGTGTGCGCCCCGCCACCTCGCAGGCGTGGCGCTTCCAATGCTCGGGGTCGATGTCCCAGAGAACCGCACGGCCCGACTCGCTCGCAGCGAGAATGCCCTTGCCGTCGCTCGTCAACGTGGCGAATACGCCGCCCGGGCTCACGGGCAGCGGAGCGCCCACGCGGCGGCGCGTCCGTGCGTCCCACAAGAGGACGACGCCGTCGGTGCCCGACGTGTAGATGAGGCGCCCGTCTGGGGTGTACCCCGTCGTCAGCAGGAACCCGGCGTGAGCCGGCACCGGTCCGGCGATCCGGCGGCCGGTCGCCGTGCTCCAGATGCGCAGCTCGCCATCGCGGCCACCGCTGGCGATCGTCCGGCCGTCCGGCGCGAAGGCGACCGCCAGCGCTGAGCCGGCGTCGGCGAATGCGCGCCACAGCCGTACACGGCGCTTCACGTGCCACAGCTCGACCGCACCGCCCTCGAGGCCGATCGCCAGGCGGGCGCCGTCGGGACTGAACGCCAGATCGAGGACCTGCGCGGTGCGCAGCCGCCCGAGCGGCCGGGCGTCGTCGGGGTCCAGGAGGACGACGCCCTCGGTGCTCCCAGCCGCCAGGACCCGGCCGTCGGCGCGGTACGCGACGGCGCCGGGGGCGCCGGACGCCGCGCCGATCCGCCGCCGCGCGCTGACACGTCCCGTCTGCGGGTCGAAGAGCCGCAGCTGCCCTTCGCTCGAGGCGACGGCGAGCGTCCGTCCGTCCGGACTGTAGGTCGCGTGCACCGCGGCCGCGCCGCCGCGCAGCGGCGGGCCCCCGGGCCGGAGGCTTCGTGCGTCCCAGAGCGCGACCCGCCCCGCCCTCGTTGGGATCGCGAAGGCGCGCCCGTCCGGGCGAGCCGCGGGTACGAGCCGTGGCTCCTGGCCGCCGTCGGAATCGTGGGTGTACTCGAATGGTCGCCCGAGACGCCGGGTGCCACGCAGATCCCAAGCGATGATCGACCCGTCGAGGCTGACCGTGAAGAACGTCGCCCCGTCCGGTAGGAACGCCGGCCCGAACACCTTGGTGCCGGCGTGCCCCCGCAGCGTCTCGACCGGCTCGCGCGTCGCCACGTCGGACACCAGCACGTCGCCTTCACCCGTAGTCACGAGCGTGCGGCCGTCCGGGCTGAACCCGAGGTCGAGGACCGAGCCCGCGTTGCGGCCTGCAAAGCGCCGCCGCTCGCCCGAGCGGAGGTCGAGCCGCCATGTCGTCGCATGCTCTGCGTCGCTCACCGCGGCCCACCGGCCGTCGGGCGAGACGGCGAGCGCGTCGGAGCCGCGGCGAATCGTCCGGAGGCGCGCGAGCGTCCGGGCGTCGAGGACCGCCGTCGTGCCGGCGGTATCGCCCTCGTCCGCGTCCACCCAGGATGCGACGAGCCGGTCGTCCCCGGCGAAGGCGGCGCTGCCGAGGCCATCCGGCAGAGTCGCCACGCGGCCCGTGGCGCGTCCGGTGCGCGGGTCTCGCAGGACCAACCGGTTCGGCTGTCCGGGGACGCCCGGAACCTCCATCGTCGCGAGCGCACGCCCGTCGGCCGAGAACGACACAGCCCCTATCCAGATCCCAGGCAGGCGGTGTCGCACGCGGACGGCTCGATGTCGCACGTCGATCAGCAGGAGGACCGATCCGTCGATCGTGCTCGCTCCGACGGCCAGCGTTCGGCCGTCGCGCGAGAAGCGCATGGTCTGCACCTGATGGCCGAGCTGCATCGTCGCCACCCGCCTGTACGTCCGCGGATCGATCAGCAGGAGCGTTTCGTCGTTGTCCGATACGGCGATGAGACCTCCGCCGGGCGCGGAAGCTGCGCGCATGAGGCGGTCGCCGTCGCCCCGCATGACCCGGATCGCCGCCGGGCGTTGCAGGAGCGCCGCCAGGAGACGGCTGCGCGTTTGCGGCGTGTCCTGCAGCGCAATCGCCTGACGCGCCAACAGCAGCGACCGATCCGGCTGCTCTTCAACGAGGCTCTCGGCACCGAGTCGTTCCGCGAGCGCGACGGTCTCGGCCGTGCGCGCGCGCCCCCTCTGCAGCAGCGCGACGCCCCCCACGGCCACCGTGACGGCGAGCAGGACGGCCGTCCCGGCGAGGAGCATGCGCAGTCGGCGGTTGCTCCGGCGAACGCGCCGGGTCTCGCGCTCGGCCGCGGCCCGGCTCGCGTCGAGGAACTCGGACTCGAGCGCATTGAGCTCGGCTTGGTGTGCGGCGCTCCAGTCCAGCACCGCAGCCAAGCGCGGCCCTCGGTAGAGGTCGCTCGGCTCGCGGCCCCCCCGGTCCCAGTCCACGGCCGCCTGGGTCAGCCGCCGATGGAGGCGCCGGCCCTCGGCGTCCTCGGCCAGCCACGCGCGCAGCCGCGGCCACTCGCGCAGCAGCGCCTCGTGCGCCACGTCCACCCCGTCGCCGGAGAGCGTGAGCAGGCGACGTGCCGTGAAGGTTCCGACGACCTCGCGCATGCCCTCGTTCCCGTCCAGGTCCAGCTCTGCGGCGGGGACCCGGCGGCGGACCGGCCCGGTGCGCTCATCACCAGCGTCGAGCCGGAGGAAGAGCGCACGCGCGAGCTGCTGCCCCGATGCATCGAGGCGGCCGTAGGCGGACTCGGCGAGCCGCGCGACAGCCCCCCGGACGCCGCCCGAGCGTTCGTAGCCGGCGAGCGTCAGCGCGCGACCATCACGACCCTCCCACAGCTCCAGGAGCGCTGTCGAGAGCAACGGCAGCGCGCCGGGCTCGTCGGCGACGTCGGCGACGAGCGCTTCGACGAGCTCAGGCTCGACGGTTGTCCCGGTGCCGGCGACGGGGAGCTCGATCGCTCGGCGAAGCTCCTCCGGCGCCATCGGCCCGACGAGCACGGTGCCCGCGCCGAGCAGTTGGGCGAGCTCGCGATGAGCGGCGACGCGACCGTAGAAGTCGGCACGCAGAGCGAGGAGCACGACGGCATGACCGGCCGGATCGCGAACCGCCGCCACCAGCGCATCGATGAACGCGCGGCGCTGGTCGTCGGAGCGGCAGGCGGTGAAGACCTCCTCGAACTGGTCGACGGCGATGACGATTCGCCGGTCGCCGAGCGCCTCAGCGCTGGGCACCCGACCGAGCTGCGCCAGCGGATGCTCCGACGGGTGCAACAGCAGCTGCTCCCACCGCTCGCTGCCGGGGAGCACCCCGCCGGCGAGGGCCGGCAGCACTCCCGCGCGGAGCAGCGACGACTTCCCGCTGCCCGACGGCCCTACGAGCCCGATGAGACTCGATGACGCGAGGCGCGCGACCACGTCCGCCACCAGGCGCTCGCGCCCGAAGAAGTCGTCGGCGTCCTCGCTGTCGAATGCTGCGAGCCCCTTGAACGGGCTACGCGCGGCCCTGATGCGCTCACCGGCGCGGTCGTCGAGCTCGGGGAAGTACAGCCGCGCGCGCTCGCGGGCCAGCTGCAGCTCGAGGACCTCGCCGGCGATCGCGGCGTGCGCTCCATGCAGGCTCGATCGATCTGCGCGCGCGCGCGTCATCGACCGCTCGACGCGGCGCACGTGCTCGGCCCGCGCCCACTCTGCCGCGATCTCGTGCACATTGGCCGGCACGCCGTCCGTGGCCGCCATCAAGGCGTCGAGCGGCAGGTCGGCGGCGCGGTCGCCGGCGTACACCGCGGCGATCGCCCGGACGGCGTCACGGCCGAGCGGCTGGAGGCGGCGGCACGGTACGGCGGCGGCGAGTGGCTCGAGCGCGCTCGTCGCGGCCCGGCGTGCGGTGGCGATCACCAGCGCGCGACGCTCGGCGAGCGCCGGTCCGAGCATGGCGAGCTCGCTCGCGACCTCCTCGCCGGCAACTTCGAGGTCGTCGACGACCACCAACGTGGAGGACCGTGCGTCCGCGGCGGCCGCAATGGCGACGGCGATCTCGGCGGAGTCGCCTGCCGTGGGCCGATGCACCGTGGCCCCATCGCGGCGGGCGTCGCGCACCAGCTCGAGCGCCAACCGCGTCTTGCCGATCCCGCGGGCGCCCAGCAACAGGACGATGCCGCCCGCTCCGGCACGCGCCTTCTGCCAGTGCTCGCGCAGCCACGAGAGCTCCGCGTCGCGTCCGGCAAGCGGCGGGCCGGCGTCGTCGACCCGCCCCGCGCTCGACCGGGGTCGCTCGAGGGCCTCGCGCGCGGCTGCGACGAGCGCCTCACAGGAGCTGAAGCGCTCCGTGGGGTCCTTCGCGAGTCCGCGCCGGAGCACCTCGTCGATTCCGGCGGGCAGGTCCGGCCGCAGCGCGTGGACGCTCGGTGGATCGTGCTCGAGGTGCGCCCACAAGAGCGCGAGCTCCGACTCCGCCTCGTGGAACGGCGTCCTCCCTGTGAGGCACTCGTAAAGGATGCACGCGAGCGCGTAGAAGTCGGCGCGCCCGTCCACGACTCCGCCCTCCACCTGCTCCGGGGAGAGGTATGCGAGCGTCCCGGACGGGCCGTTCCTGAGCCCGCGGACCAGTTGGCCGTCGTCGAGGTCCTGCGACAGCCCGAAGTCCGCCAGATACACATGCTCCTGGTCGTCGAGGAGCAGGTTCGCCGGCTTCACGTCGCGATGCACGAGTCCGCGGGCGTGAGCGGCGTCGAGCGCGCTTGCGACCTGTGCGCTGAGGGCGAGCGCGCGCTCAGGCTCGAGCGGCGCGTCCCGGCGGAGGAGGGTTCGCATGTCTCCGCCCCGGACGTAGCGCATGACGATGAAGAGCAGCCCGTTCGCCTCGCCCGCCTCGTGGATCGGTATGACGTTCGGGTGATCGAGTGCGGCGGCGAGTCGTGATTCGCGCAGGAAGCGGTTCCGGAAGTCGGCGCGGCGCGCGAGCGTCGGGCCGAGGACCTTGAGCGCTACGGTACGCCCGAGCGCGGCGTCCTCGGCGGCGTAGACGATGCTCATGCCGCCCCGGCCGAGCACCGACGCCACACGGTAGCCGCCGACCTCTTCGCCGACCAGCGCTTCGGCGGCGAGCATCTGATCCACGGATCGAGAGTAGGCCGGGCCAATTGCCGGCGCAAGCGGGCGCCCGATGCTAGATTGCCCGCCCCGTCGACGAGGCCTAGACATCCTGGAATTCCTGATCCTCGGACCGCTCGAGGTCCGCCGGGACGGCCGCCCGCTCGGACTCGGCGGCCCGCGGCAGCGCTCGGTGCTCGCCCTGCTCGTGACGCACGCCAACCAAGTGCTCTCGACCGATCGACTGATTGACGACGTCTGGAGCGGCAGCGCGCCCGATACCGCGGCGAACGCACTGCAGGGCTACGTGTCGCAGCTCCGCAAGCTGCTCGGCGAGGACGTCATCCGGACGCGTGCACCGGGCTACGTCGCGGTGCTCGCAGCCGACGCGCTCGACCTGCACCGCTTCGAGCGCCTGGCGGAGGAGGGCCGCCGCGCACTCGAAGCGGGGGACCCGGCGACCGCGGCCACGGCGCTGCGGGACGCGCTCGCTCTTTGGCGCGGACCGCCGCTGGCCGATGTCGCCATGGAGCCGTTCGCGCAGGCCGAGATCGCCCGCCTCGAGGACCTCCGCGGCGCCGTCCTCGAGCGGCGCATCGAGGCCGACCTCGCGTGCGGCCGGCACGCCGACGTCGTTGGCGAGCTGGAGGCGCTCGTCGCGCGCCATCCGTATCGCGAGCGACTCCACGCACATCTGATGCTCGCGCTCTACCGGTCGGGTCGACAGGCCGACGCGGTGACCGCCTACAGGCGCGCGCGCGAGGCGCTGGTCGAGGGGCTCGGGCTGGAGCCCAGCCCTTCGCTCAGCGCGCTCGAGGTCGCGATCCTGCGGCAGGACCCGGCGCTCGAACTGCCTGGACCGGCCCCAGCGGCGGCGCCATCCGGCGAGATACCGGAGGGCAGCGTGCTGGTGGCGCCCAGCTACGACGACGCCGGCGCGCTGCTCGCCCTCGCCGAGAGGCTCGTGCGGTGGCCGTTCCGGGAGCTGGTGCTCGCGCGGCTGGTCGCTACGGGCGCCGATCTGGACGCGGCCGCGGCGGCAGCCGGCGCCGCGCGCGATGCGCTCGTCTCCCGCGGGGTTCCGGTGCGAGCGGCGGCGTTCACCTCTCAGTCTGTCGGGGAGGACCTCGTGATCCTCGCCGCTGAGCAGGAGGCCGACCTGCTGTTGCTCGACGCGCCCGGGGAGCTGCTCGCGAGCGGGCGGCCAGGTCCCGATCTCGCCACGGTTCTCCTTGAGGCCGCGTGCGATGTCGCGCTCCTCGCCCCGCGTGAGCGGGCGGAGGTGCAGGCCGGCGCGGACCGGCCTGTAGTCGTGCCGTTTGGCGGCGTCGAGCACGAGTGGGCGGCCGTCGAGATCGGCGCCTGGGTGGCGCGGGCTTACGGCGCTCGCCTGCGGCTCGTCGGGACGGCGGCCGGTCCGGGGGACGGCCGGCGCGACGCCAGCCGCCTGCTTGCACGGGCCGCGCTGATGGTTCAACGGGTCGCGGCAGTGCCGGCCGAGCCGCAGCTCGTGCCGGCCGGAGCGTCTGGGGTGCTCGCCGCTGCGGATCACGCCGGGCTCGTCGTCGTGGGGCTGTCCTCGCGCTGGCGGGCCGAGGGCCTGGGGCCGGCGCGCCACGCGGTGCTGCGCGACGCGGCGGCCCCATGCCTGCTCGTCCGGCGCGGTCCACGCCCGGGCGGGCTCGCGCCCCGTGAGACGCTCACCCGCTTCACCTGGACGCTCGGCGGCACCGGCGGTTAGGACGCCAGGGCCGCGCAGACCTCAGCGTGGTCCTCGTCCGTCTCCGGGTTGCCGCTCGCCATCGCGACGACGTCGTCG
>DASSVP010000058.1:0-15485 GCA_035705985.1 Thermoleophilaceae bacterium | reverse complement strand
AGGCGGCCAAGGCGCCCGCGGCGCCGCCGAAGGCCGAGGCCCCCGAGGCCCGCACGGCGGACGTCGTGCCGGAGGCCGAGCCTGTGGCTGTCGCCCCGGCGCCGGTCCCGGTGGTCGAGACCGCCGTCCCGGCCGAGCCGGTGCCGGAGCCGGTCCAGGAGGAGGGCTCCGTCGTGACGTTGCCGCCGCGCGAGGAGAAGGACGGCTCCGACCCCAGCGCCTCACCCGGCGAGCCGGGCGACACGACCAACCCGGACGCGCCGCCCGCCGAGGGCGAGACCGGCGGCGCGCCGCCGCCGGCGCCGCCGGCAGGCGAGCCGACGGGCTCGAGTGACCCCGCTCCTCCGCCTCCCCCGCCGCCCTAGCGCCGGCCCGACTCCCTTGATCGACTTCGACGACTTCATGAAGGTCGACATCCGCGTCGGCCGCGTCGTCCGGGTCGAGGACTTCCCCGAGGCGCGCAAGCCCGCCTGGAAGCTGTTCATCGACTTCGGCGAGGAGCTCGGCGAGAAGCGCTCGTCCGCGCAGGTGAAGAACTACACGCGCGAGCAGCTGAAGGGCCGGCTCGTGGTGGCGGTCGTGAACTTCCCGCCGCGCCAGATCGGCCCCTTCATGTCCGAGGTGCTGACGCTGGGTGTGCCCGACGAGCAGGGCAACGTGATCCTGCTGCAACCGGACGCCGACGTCCCCCTGGGAGGCCGGATGTTTTGACCGCGCGGCGGGCGCGCTACGCCAGCCGTGCCCAGGCGTTGAGGAGAGGTACCGTCCTGACCTGGGCTTCTCTCTGAAGCCCTACCCAGGATGCTTACCTAGTCAGTGCCCAGTAGTTCCGAGGTGATCAGGCGATACGGGTCTAGGCGACCGGCGCGAGGCCGATGACCTTCAGCCGGCGCTCGAGCGCCTTCGCCGCGAAGGCGCGGGTCTCCTCGAGGTCGGTGCCGAACAGCTGGGTCTCGCCCTCGACGTACCACTTGGGCCGCAGCACAGCGTCCGCGATCGGCGCGACCTCGGTAAGCGTGCGGGTGATCGCCTCGCCGTAGCGCGGGTCCTCGCGCGCCATGTCGCGCAGGAAGCGGGCTCCGAATGCCACGTGACGGTGCTCGTCGCGCGCGATGTTGTTGAAGCCCTCGACGAAGCCGGGCAGCGTGCCCTGCTCCTCGTTGTACTGGAGGATGAAGTGCTGGCCCGTGAGGGCGAGCATTCCCTCGATGACCATGTGATAGAGCGTCACCGCCTCCACGAGCTTCTCGAGGTCCTCCGGACGCCGCGCGAGGTGATCCACCCGGCTCTTCAGCATCTCGTCGAAGAGCTCGTTGAACTCGGGGTTCACGTGCTCGCTCGTCTCGGCGAGGCGGCCCTGGAGCGAGTCGGCCTCGAGCACGCCGACCTCCTCGTAGAAGCGGTTGAAGAAGCGAACGTGGCGCGCCTCGTCCGCGATCTGCGTGCAGAGAAAGATCCGCATCTCCTCGGTGGGGGCGGCGCGCATCATCGGCCCGAGCTCCTCGGCGACCTTCTGCTCGCCGATGAAGAACGAGCTGAGGCCGTACATCCGCTGGAAGCGCTCCTCCTCGGGGATGCGCTCGTGCCAGTCGATCCGGTCCTGCGTGAAGTCGATCTCCTGGGTGGCCCACTGCTGCCGCTCCCAGAGGTTGTAGAGCTCCCCGTACGAGAGGAGCTTCACCTCGCCGCGGTCGGCCGACTCCATGACAGCCGGATCGCTCGTTGCCTGGAAGTCCTCGCGCTCGGTGCGCTGCACCGCGGTGACCGGATCGTTCATGGGCGCAGAATATCCGATGGTTGGCTGGCCAGCCAGTTTGTCACGGGCCCGGCTCGGCGGTCGCCTCGACGCGGACGCGGTTCCCCGCGCCGGTGGGCCTTCCGAAGACCGCCTCGCCGGGTCTCAGGCCATCGATCGTCGTCGCGACCGAGTTCAGCTCGCCACCGGCGGTGATGGTCGTGTCGCCGAACCTAAGCCCGTAGGTCTCGCCGTCCGCGGAGCGCAGCTCGACCTGGATGGAGATGAAGGCCGGAACGCGAATGGCGCGCGGCGTGATGCGGCCGCCCTGTGCCGTGAAGAGGGCCAGTGTGCGGGCGGGCTCCTCGTCGCCCTGACCGCCCTCCTCTTCCTCGGGTGACTCGGGGGGCTCTGCTTCGGGCGGTGTGGTCTCCATGGTCTCGGTCGGAACGCTCTCCGCGCGCTCCGTCTCCGTCGGCGCCGTGACGGCCGGCGCCGTGGACGTGGTCCGGGCCGGCTCCTCGTCATCCTCTCCGCACCCCGAGAGCGCCAGCAGCCCTGCAACCAGGGCTGCGGCCGCGCGTTTCCGCGTGAATTTTTGCCGGCGCTTGCCGATAGGGATCAGTGCGGGGTCACACAATGCAGACGCCATGGACACACGGTAATCGGCTGATCGGAGTCGACCTCGCCCGCCGCCGTGTGTGGGTCTGCGGCCAGCGGGTGCACCATGGCGCGACCGGGATCATCCTCGCGGCCTTCGGCGCGGCGCTCGTCGCGCACGACTGGAAGGACCGCCCCGTCTGGTTCGCGCGCGGCGTGCAGGACGAGCTAGAGGCTTAGCGACCCGCCCGGGTCGAGCACCTCCACCGTCGTCTTGCCACCCGTCCGCTGCTCCACGTCGGCCTTGAACGCCTGAGCGTCCGTCTCGATCGGCGGGAACGTGTCGTAGTGGCACGGGATCACCACCGGCGCGCCGATCCACTCGCATGCGATCGCAGCGTCGTGGATGTCCATCGTGTAGTGCCCGCCGATACAGACGATCGCCGCGTCGAGCTGGTCGCGCTCGCCCGCGAGCCGGATGTCGGAGAACAGCGCCGTGTCGCCCACGTGATAGATCGTCCTGCCGCCGAGGCTGATCACGAGGCCGGCCGGCGTGTGCGCCGTGCCGTTCGGGGTCATGCCGGTGTGCCAGGCCGGCGTGAGCCGCACCCAGCCGCCTTCGAATTCGACGGTGCCGCCGATGTTCGGGTCCACCACGTTCTCGACTCCCTGCTCGCCGAGCTCGTTCGCCACCTCGGCGATCGCCACGCACTGCGCGCCGGTCCGCTTGGCGATGTCCACGATGTCGCCGTAGTGGTCGGGGTGCCCGTGCGTCAGGAAGATGTGGGTCGGCTCGAGCTCACCGGGGTCCGCGGCGGCCTTGGGGTTGCCGGTCAGGAACGGGTCCACGAGCACGCGCGCGTCGCCCTCGGTCAGCTCGAAGCACGCATGGCCTAGGAAGCGGATGTCCATTCAGTCTCCTCCGGGTTCGTTCGGGTTTCCGAGCTCCGCGGCGAGCTGCCAGCCCACCGCCACGCCGATCAACATGCCCATTCGCGTCTCCTCGGCAACCAGCGTCTCGACCCTCGCAGCACGCGCGCTCTCGTCAGGCTCGGCCACCGCGGCGCGCAGTTCGGCCTGGTGCGCGGTGCCGAACCAGCCGCCCTCCTCGAGCGCCTGCGCCAGGACGTGCTGAAGCTGGGGCGCCGCCTCGGCGATCAGCCGCTCGGCGCCCGCGAACCGCTCCGGGTCGGACAGCGCGCGCACGGCGGCGTCCACCTGCTCGTCGGAGAACACCGCAGGGATGTTACGAGCGGGCGAACCGCGGGAGCAGCAGGCCGATCACCGCACCCGCCAGCGCTCCGCCGGCGGCCGCGCCGATGTTCGCCTCCAGCGTCGTGAGCGAGAGCAGGACGAGCACCGCGGCGATGACATAGACGCCGAGCAGGTCGTTCTCGCGCTCGTCGCCGCGCCGAGCCGCCAGGCGGTCGTCCACCAGCCACGCGAACAGCAGTCCGAGCGCCGCGCCGTTCGCGCCCCAGACGCCCCAGACGGGCTCGTCGGAGAGCAACGGCGGCGTCTCGAGCGTCGCGGCGACAGCCGATCCCGCGGCGCCGGCGAGAACGAACGTCACCACCACCAGGATGGGGCCGAACCGACGCTCGAGCAAAGTGCCGAACACGCCGACGGCGACGAGCGCCACGAACGCGTAGCCGAGCGAGTCGCTGTGGAGGAACGGCGAGACGAACCAGCGCCAGACCTCGTCCTGTATGCCCTCGGGGACGATCAGATACCCGAGGTCGAGCAGGCTGTCGGCCGCCGCCACCAGCGCCAGCACGATGCAGACCGCGATCAGTCCGACGGTCGCGTATGGCCGAGTGTCGGGCGCTATGCCCGCGATCTCCTCCGCGCGCAGCCGGGGGAGCTTCTTGGGGCGGCGCCGCCGCTTGGTCGCAGGCTCGCCGGTCGAGCGGTCGATCTTCGGCGCGCGCTTGCGGACCCGCTGTCCGCAGTACGGACACTCGGTGACGTACGGGCTCACCTCGGAGCCGCAGTTCTTGCAAACGACGAACAGGTCGGGCTGCGACACGGTTCCCCTCAGAGTACCCGGCGCGAAGAGCGCCGCCGGGCGTTAGTCGCCAGAGGCCTCCGCGGGCTCCGGCACGGTCGCGTCGAGTATCTCGCGGACGACCTCGCGCAGGTCGTGGTTCGCCTCGTAGACGACCTCCTGGCGCGAGGCCCCGTTGCCGCGGTCGAGGATCTCCTCCAGGCAGTCGAAGTGCTCCTCGGAGCCCAGTTCCTCGGCGTGCGGGCGGAGCCGCTGCATCAGCCGGCGCGCCAGCTCCGGCACCGGCACGCGCTCCTGCGCGGGAAGGTCGACCAGGTGGGCCCCGAGCCCGTGGCGTGCCGCGATCCACTTGTTCTCGTCGAGCATCTCGTAGGGGTAGCGCGCGAGCGCCTCGCCGCTGTCGTAGTGCTCGCACAGCTCCTTCACCATCGCCTGGACGAGCGCGGCCAGCGCGAGCGTGTGCTCCACGCGCGTCTGGGAGTCCATCACGCGGACCTCGACGGTCCCGAAGTTCGGATGCGGCCGCACGTCGTACCAGAGGTACGTGTAGTCGCCGATGACCTTCGACCGCACCATGAACTCGATCCGCCGCGCCCAGTCGGCGAAGTCGTCGTAGCGCGGCGGGATCCCGACGCGCGGGAACGCGCGGAAGATCGGCGTGCGGGTGGAGTCGAGCCCGGTGCTGTCGCCGCGCCAGAACGGCGAGTTGCCGGAGAGCGCCAGGAGCAGCGGGGCGTGCACGCGCATCCCGTTCGTCACGTGGATGGCCTTGTCCGGGTGGTCCACGCCCACGTGCACGTGGATCCCGAAGATGATCTCCTGGCGCGCCACGAACTGGAGGCCCGAGATCAGGTCGCGGTAGCGCGGGCGCGCGACGATCCGCTGGTCCTCCCAGAGCGCGAACGGGTGCGTCCCCGCCGACCCGATGGCGAGCCCGTGCTGCTGGGCCACCTGGTTCACGGTGCGCCGGAGCGAGCGCAGCTGGTGCCCCGCCTCGGCGGTGTTCCTCACGGGCGTCGTGGCGATCTCGCACACGCCCTCCATCAGCTCCGGCTTCACCTCGCCGTCGGTGGGCACGTCGCGGAGGTCGTCGAGAAGCCGCTCGATGGAGTTCGACAGGTCGAGCGTCTCCTCGTCCACGATCATGAGCTCCTCCTCGATCCCAAGGGTGTACGAGGGGCCCGTGAACCGGTGCTCCATAGGCCGCGCAGGGTATAACCCAGGTATGTCACTCGGCTACAGCGGCAAGCTCTACATCCTCGCTTTCGACCACCGCGGCTCCTTCCAGAAGAAGATGTTCGGGATCGAGGGCGACCCCACTCCCGAGCAGACGGAGACCATCGCCGACGCGAAGCACCTGATCTTCGAGGGGATGCTGAAGGCGGCAGAGGAGGGCATCGACCCGAGCTGCAGCGGCTGCCTCGTGGACGAGCAGTTCGGGGAGCCCAAGGGCATCCAGTCCCAGGCCAAGGAGAACGGCCTGCTGCTCGCCATGCCGGTCGAGAAGTCGGGCCAGAACGAGTTCGACTTCGAGTACGGCGACGACTTCGGCGCCCACATCGAGAAGTTCGATCCGGACTTCTCGAAGGTGCTCGTCCGCTACAACCCCGACGGTGACGCGGGGATGAACCAGCGGCAGTCGGAGCGGCTCAAGCGGCTCGCCGACTGGCTCCACGAGCACGACCGCAAGTTCCTCTTCGAGCTGCTCGTGCCGGCGGAGGACCACCAGCTCGAGCAGGTGGGCGGCGACAGCGACCGCTACGACGCCGAGCTGCGCCCCGAGCTGATGCGCCGCGCGATCGTGGAGCTCCAGGACTTCGGCATCGAGGCGGACATCTGGAAGATCGAGGGCATCGACACCCAGGAGGACTGCGAGCGGATCTCCGAGACCTGCCGGCGCGACGGCCGCGACGGCGTGATCTGCGTGGTGCTCGGCCGCGGGGCGAACGACGAGAAGGTCGACCACTGGCTCCGGCAGGGCGCTCCGGTGGAGGGCTACGCCGGCTTCGCCATCGGGCGGACGATCTGGTGGGACGCCCTCAAGGGCTTCCTGGAGGGCGACCTGGAGCGGGACGACGCGGCCGGCCAGATCGCCGAGAAGTACCTCCGCTTCGTGCGTGTCTACCAGGAGGCCGCACGGGAGCACGCCGCGGCATGAGGCGCTAGCCTTCGCGTTCTCATGCGCATGAGGCAGTCACTGGCGCAGTTCGAGGAGGCATTCCGGGAGGAAGCCGCCGAGTCGATCGTGCGCAGGGAGCGGCTCCGGAAGGAGGCCGCTCAGCGTTCCCGCGTACGGCGGGTCGAGCGCACGCGGAAGCAGGGCTCGCTCCGCTTCACCTTCCTGGCGCTCACACTCGTGGTCACGGCAGTCATCGTGACGATCGTGATGTTCGAAACGCTCGCGATGCTCGCGGGCTAGCCGCCCTCCGCGCGCAGTCGAGCAAGCGCTCTATCGACCTCCTCGCGCTCGTCGGGGTCGTCCTGATCCTCCTGGATCTCGACGTACACCTCGCGCCGGAAGACCGGTACCGACCGCGGCGCCTCGATCCCTATTCGGACCTTCTCCCCCATGACCGCGAGCACCGATATCTCGATGTCGTCGCCGATCATGATGCTCTGATTGCTCTTGCGCGTGAGAACGAGCACGGCCCTGCCTTTCCCCTGCCGAAGGAATAGGCCACCAATAAAGCAGCCCAGAGGGTGTGGTGCAATGGACAACCCTTCGGGGGCTGAAACGATGTCGATTTGGGTGGCCAGGTTGGTAGTGTCCGCCGCCGTTTGGCACGTAGATCGCTGAAGCCGCAGCTGAACCAGATCCGCACCTGGGTGCGCCAAGGCCGAACCGACGCCTGGATCGCCCATCAGCTCGACGTCTCGGTGGGCGACATCCGGTCCTTCAAGCGCGAGCATGAGCTCGCGCCCGAGGCCACCGAGGGCGAGCTGTTCGTGCCGGGAGCCGAGGCGGACGAGCCGGATCTCCGCGCCGAGGACGACGCCCTCGTCGCCGAGGCGCTCGAGGCGGAGCGCCAGGCCGCCGAGGAGGCGCCCGACGATGACACGGCGGACACGGACGGAGACGAGGACGGCGACGGCGACGACAGGCCGAAGCGCCGCCGGCGGGGCCGTCGCGGCGGCCGCGGGCGCAGCCGGGCGCGCAAGCCGAGGACGCTCGAGGGCACCTTCGACCACGGTGAGGAGGGCTACGGGCTCTGGCTCGACCCGGCCGTGCAGGACGACGCGACCTACGCCGAGCACTGGGCAGGGCACCGGCCCGTGACGGTGACGATCGAGCCCGACCGGATCGTGATCGCCCGCGCCGGCGACGACGCGGGCGACTCCGGCGAAGACGACTGAGAAGCGGCACGCTAGCCTCGCCCGCCATGGCGTACGCGCTGGAGAACGCGCTCTACCAGTGGCGCGAAGGGGAGCGACGGATCGCGGACAAGCCGGACGTCGTGCAGGCCGACCTCGACGAGGCGGCCGAGGTCGTGGTCGAGGAGCTCCGCCGCCGGCTCGGCTCGAGCTTCGTGGTCGACGAGCTGGCGGACCTCTACGGGCGCGACACCGACTGGGCGCTCGAGCTGGCCCGCCGCCACGGTGCCGGGACGGACGCCGCCGCGGTCGTGGACGCCGCGTTCGCGCGCTACGTGCGCGAGGCGAAGGACTACGCGGGCGGCCGCCCGCGCGAGACGCACGAGAAGCCGTAGGGCGCAGGCAAACGGGCGGTGCCCGGCGCGCAGGGATGGCTTCCGGAGGACTTGGGCCGGGGGCGGCGAAGGCCGACCCGTGCGCCGTCGTTCGGGAATCCGCTGGGACAGGGTCGGGCGTGTGGCCCTGCTCTCGACGCTGGTCGTGATCGTCCTGTCCTACGCCTCGCCGGCGCGCCAATGGATCAAGCAGTCCGGCACGGCGAGCCACCAGGCGGAGGAGCTCGGCGCGCTGAGGAAGGAGAAGCAGAAGCTCGACCGGCGGCTGCGCGCCCTCCGCGACCCGGGCGCGCTCGAGCGCGAGGCCCGGCGGCTCGGCATGGTGCGCGTGGGCGAGCGCTCCTACGTGATCGAGAACTTGCCGTAGGTCGCGTCGGCGCCGAGCGCCTCCTCGATCCGCAGCAGCTGGTTGTACTTCGCCACGCGGTCGGAGCGTGACGGCGCGCCGGTCTTGATCTGGCCGCAGCCGGTGGCCACGGCGAGGTCGGCGATCGTCGTGTCCTCGGTCTCGCCGGAGCGGTGCGACATCACCGCGGTGTAGCCGGCCTGCTCGGCCATCCGGATCGCGGCGAGCGTCTCGGTGAGCGTCCCGATCTGGTTGACCTTGATGAGGATGGAGTTGGCGGCACGCTCCCGGATTCCTTGCCCGAGGCGCTCGGTGTTGGTCACGAAGAGGTCGTCGCCGACGAGCTGGACGCGGTCGCCGAGTTTCTCCGTGAGCAGCTTCCAGCCCTCCCAGTCCTCCTCGTCGAGCCCGTCCTCGATCGAGACGACGGGGTAGCGAGCGCAGATGTCGCTCCAGTAATCGACGAGCTGGGAAGAGCTCAGCGAGCGGCCCTCGTGCTCGAGGACGTAGGCGCCGTCCTCGTGGATCTCGCTGGTCGCCGGGTCGAGGGCGATCGCGACCTGGTCGCCGGGCGTGTGCCCGGCGGCCTCGATGCCGGCGATCAGCATCTCGAGCGCGGCCTCGTTGGAGTCGAGGTCCGGGGCGAAGCCGCCCTCGTCGCCCACGGCGGTGGCGAGGCCGCGGTCGTGGAGCGTCTCCTTCAGCGCGTGGAACACCTCGGTGCCTATCTGGAGGGCCTGCGCAAAGCTCTTCGCGCCGACCGGGAAGATCATGAACTCCTGGAAGTCCACCTTGTTGTCCGCGTGCGCGCCCCCGTTCAGGACGTTCATCATCGGCACCGGCAGCACGTGGGCCGCCTCGCCGCCGAGGTAGCGCCACAGCGGGAGGCCTGCCTCGGCCGCGGCCGCCTTGGCGGCGGCCAGCGACACCCCGAGGATCGCGTTGGCCCCCAGCCGCGCCTTGTTGGGCGTGCCGTCGAGGTCGATCATGGCGCGGTCGAGCGCCTCCTGGTCCGCGGGGTCGCGCCCGCGCACCGCATCGGCCAGCTCGCCGTTCACGTTTGCGACCGCCTGCGTGACGCCCTTGCCCGCCCAGGCGCCCCCGCCGTCGCGGAGCTCAACCGCCTCGAACTCGCCCGTCGAGGCGCCGGAGGGCACGGCGGCGCGGCCGGCGGCGCCGGACCCCAGCAGCACGTCCACCTCCACCGTCGGGTTTCCACGCGAGTCCAGGATCTGGCGCCCGTGGACCTGCTCGATGCCGCTCACTCTGCCTCCACCCCCTGCCTGTAGTCGTCCGCCGCCCTACGCAGCGCCAGCTCCGGATCGTGTCCCGCGTCGAGCGCGCTCTTCACCGCGGCGAGCAGCGGGTCCGCCGGCGGGGCGTCGTAGCCCGCGTCGGCCGCCCGCCTCAGGACCTTCTTCGCGTACAGCGTCGAGGGGAGCGTCTCGGGGATATCGCCGAAGATCGCCCCGCCGCGCTCGTCGTCGCGCTTGATCTGGTTCCAGTTCCGGACCACGTCGCCGGCGGTCTCCGCCGCGCGATCGCCGAACACGTGCGGGTGCCGGCGGATCAGCTTCTGGCGGCAGTGCTCGGCCACCTCGGCGAGCGAGCCCTGGCCGCGCTCCTCGAGCAGCAATGCGAGGAAGTACACCTGGAAGAGCACGTCGCCGAGCTCGTCGAGCAGCTTCGCGTCATCGCCGGAGTGCGCCGCGTCGGCCAGCTCGTACGCCTCCTCGACCGTGTGAGCCACGATCGAGCGCTCGTCCTGCTCCCGGTCCCACGGGCACTCCCTGCGCAGCCGGCGCGTGATCTCGTCCAGCCGCTCGAGCGCGGCCGAGAGATCCGTCGCCGTCACTAGGGCTGCGGGTTCTCCGGCGTGGGCGCGGGCTGGGCGGGCTGCTGCTGGCCGCCCGGGCTGCCGCCGGAGGCGGGACCGGTGTTCGTGTCCTCCTTCGGAGCGTTCTTGCACTCCGCCACCCGGTAGTCGCTCGCGCAGTCCGTCTCGTCCTTGTAGCTCTCGCGGAAGTCCTTGACGAACGCATCCAGCGCCTTCTGCTCACGCTGCGAGCGGAGCAGGTTGCGGATGGTGTCCTTCGACTGGTCGAGCGTCTGCTGCGAGGCCTTCGTGACCTTCTCGACCTCGAAGACGTACCAGCCGAACTGCGTCTTCACGGGCCCCTCGATCTTGCCCTTCTTGGCGGAGAAGATCGCCTCGTCGAAGGCCTTCTCCTGCTGGCCCTCCGAGACCGCGGGGAGCAGGCCGTTCTGGGACTTGGAGGCCTCGTCGATCGAGTACTTCTTCACGACACGCTTGAAGGGCTGACCCGAGTCGAGCGCGCGCTTCGCCTGCCGCGCCTTGGCCTCGGTCTTGGTGAGCACGACGCGCAGGTCGCGGCGCTCCGGCTGGGCGAATCGCTTCTTGTTCTTTTCGTAGTAGGACTCGATGTCCTCGTCCGAGACCTTCTTCGCGTCCTCGGTGACCTTCTTCACCAGCTTCTCCTGAAGCTGGTTGAGCCGGACGCGGAAGAGGACGTCCTGCTCGGTCATGCCGGAGCTGGCGAGGTAGTCCTTGTACTGCTTGTCGTTCTGGAAGGCCTGCTTCTTCTGGTCCTCGAGCGCCTTCTTGAGCTCGGCGTCCTTGACCTCGATGCCCTGCTCATCGGCCTCCTGCTGCATCCACTCGGCCTGGATCAGGAACTGCATGACCTCGCGCTTGACGTTGTCGAACTCCGTCTTGCACTGCTTCTTCAGCTGGGTGTCCGAGGGACGGGTCTGGCCCTTCGCGACCGGCGTCTTCTTCTTCGCGGCGACGCACTTCTTGAAGTCCGGCGGGTCCGGCACCGCGGCGGCGCCGGATTGGCCCTGGCCCTTCACGGCGATGCCGAGCCACTTGTCGAACTCGTCCTGGCTGATGGTCGAGTCGCCGACCTTGGCGACCGCTCCCGCGGGCACGTCGTTGCCGCAGCCGGCGAGAACGCCGATGCCGAGAGTGGCCGCGGCGAGGATGAGCAATGACTTATTGAATGCGCGTCTCATGGCCAAGCGGCGGCGAAGGGTAGCGAAGAAGATTTCAGTCCTCGGGAGGTTCCGTCGCGACCTCGAGAATCGCCTCGGCGGCGGTCACGACGGCCCGGAAGCGCTCTGACGGCTCGTCCGGCAGGCGCACGCGCACGGTCTCCCTGCCCGACTCGTACATCGCCTCCGGCACCCGCTGCCGCAGCGTCTTCGCGCCGCGTGAGTCGAGCTCGATCGGCGTCACGGACAGGCGCCCGCCGGCGAAGTCCACGGAGCGCGCGCCGGCGCGTCCGAGCTTGATGCGGGCGTCCTGCAGCCGGATCAGGTTGTCGAGCGGCTCGGGGATCGGCCCGAAGCGGTCGGCCAGCTCCTCGCGGAGCATGATCAGCTGGGCGATCTCGCGCGCGCCCGCCACGCGCCGGTGGATCTCGATCTTCGCGGCCTCGTAGGGCACGTAGTCGCCCGGCACGTACGCGTCCACCGGGAGGTCCATGCGGACGGGCTCGGCGGTCTCCTCCGCGGCGTCGCCGGCGAGCAGGCGGACGGCCTCGTCGATCATCCCCACGTAGAGCTCGAAGCCCACCGCCGCCACGTGGCCGGACTGCTCGTCGCCGAGCAGGTTGCCGGCCCCGCGGATCTCCAGGTCGCGCATCGCGATCTTGAACCCGGAGCCGAGCTCGGTGTAGTCGGACAGCGTGGCGAGCCGCTGGCCCGCCTCCTCGGAGAGCGCGGCCGCGGACGGGTACAGCAGGTAGGCGTACGCCCGCTCGCGTGAGCGGCCCACGCGCCCGCGGATCTGGTAGAGCTGGGCCAGCCCGAGCTCGTCGGCGCGCTCCACGATCAGGGTGTTCGCGCTGGGGATGTCGAGCCCGGACTCGACGATCGTGGTGCAGACGAGCACGTCGGCGCCGCCGCGCAGGAACTCGAGCATGACCCCCTCGAGCTCGCCCTCGGCCATCTGGCCGTGCGCGACGAGCACGCGCGCCTCGGGCACGAGCGCGCGCACGCGCTCTGCGGTCTCGTCGATCGTCTCGACCCGGTTGTGGAGGAAGAACGCCTGGCCGCCGCGGGCGAGCTCGCGCTTGATGGCCTTCTGGACCAGGTCGTCGTCGTAGTCGCCCACGTAGGTCTTGACGGGCCGGCGGCCCTCGGGCGGCGTCTCGATCACCGAGATGTCGCGGAGGCCGGCCAGCGACATCTGCAGCGTCCGCGGGATCGGCGTGGCGGACAGCGACAGCACGTCGACCTTCAGCCGCAGCTGGCGCATCAGCTCCTTCTGCTTCACGCCGAAGCGCTGCTCCTCGTCCACGATCAGGAGGCCGAGCTCCTTCGGCCGCACGTCGCGCGAGAGCAGCCGGTGCGTGCCCACGAGGATGTCGACCTTGCCCTCCTGGAAGTCGGCGAGCGTCTCCCGCACCTCCTTCGGCGAGCGGAAGCGCGAGACCATCTCGATCCGGAACGGGTAGTCGCGCAGGCGCTCCACGAAGGTGCCGTAGTGCTGCTGGGCGAGCACGGTCGTCGGCACGAGGAACATCGTCTGCCTGCCGTCCTCGGCGGCCTTGAAGGCGGCGCGCAGCGCGACCTCGGTCTTGCCGTAGCCCACGTCGCCGCAGATCAGCCGGTCCATCGGGCGCGCCTCCTCCATGTCGGCGCGCACCGCCTCGATCGCCTCGAGCTGGTCCGGTGTCTCGCGGTAAGGGAAGCGGCCCTCGAAGTCGCGTTGCCACTCGGTGTCCATCGGGAAGGCGTGGCCGGCCCGGCGCTTGCGCTCGGCGTAGAGGTTGATCAGCTCGCCGGCAAGCGCCTGGGCAGCGCGGCGCGCCTTGAGCTTCATCTGCTCCCACTGCTTGCCGCCGAGCTTCGAGAGCGGCGGGTCGCTCGCGTCCGCGCCCACGTAGCGGCTGATCTTGTGGAGCTGGTCGCTTGGAACGAAGACGCGGTCGCCGTCCCGGTACTCGAGCTCGAGGTAGTCGCGCGTCACGCCGCCCACGGTCTTCGTCTCGAAGCCTGTGAAGAGCGCGATGCCGTGGTCCTCGTGCACCACGGGCGAGCCGGCGCGCAGGTCCGTGAACGACGCGATCGGACCGGGTCCTGTGGGCCGCTCGGTGCGGCGCCGCCGCAGCAGGCGGTGCTCCGGCAGGACCGCGAGCTTCAGGTTCGGGGCGATGAAGCCGTCGCGCAGGCTCGCGTGGGCGAAGGTCAGCGACGGGTCCTCGGGGGCGGGCCGGCCGTCGAGGAAGGCGGCCTGCATCCGGGCCATGTTGAGCTGCGCACGCTCGGCTTCGCCGCGGCGCGCCCAGGCGACGAAGGTCCGATAGCCGGAGCGAACGAGCTTCTCGAGCTCGGGCTCCGCGTCGCGCAGCGAGCGGGCGGCGGTGTCCGCGGACTGGGCGCGGAACTCGTGCGGCTGGTCCTGCGAGATGCTCGACAGGCGGAGCTGGGCGCGCTCGGACAGCGCGGTGTCGAGGTCGTCCGGCTTCACGTAGAGGTGGTGCGCGTCCTCGTCGTGGAAGCTCGTGGTGACGTCCTCCCAGTAGTCGCGCAGGGCCGGCGCCAGTTCCTCCTCCGCGGCGATCGCGACGAGCGCGTCGCCCGGGACGAGGTCCAGGAGCTCGCAGAAGCGGTCGACCGGGAGGACGTCGGCCACGTCCGGGCGGTCGTCGTCGCCGGCCGACGCCGCCGCGAGCTCGGCGAGCTCCCGGTGCTCGGGCGCCAGCTCGGCCGCGGGGGCGATCTCCACGCGCTCCGCCTCCTCCAGCGAGCGCTGGGTGAAGGTGGAGAACCAGGTGAGCCGCTCGACCTCGACGTCGAACAGCTCGCAGCGCACGGCGCGCTCCTCGGTGGCGGGATAGACGTCGAGGATGTCGCCGCGGATCGCGAACTGGCCGCGGTCCTCCACCTGATCGGTGCGCTCGTAGCCGCATGCCGCGAGCTGGTCGGCGGTCTCGTCGAGGTCGAGGAGCCCGCCCTTCTCGATCTCGAAGCCGTGCGGGCGCAGGTCCGGGTCGGGGACCTTCTCGGCGAGCGCGACGGCGGAGGCGACGAGCACGGCTGCCTGCTGCCCCAGCAGCGCATCCAATGCCGCGATTCGTAGGCCGACGAGATGAGGCGGCGGCGCGAGGTGCGACTCGTAGCGCATGCCGCGCGCGGGGTAGAAGCGGACGGCCCGCGGCGAGAGGTACGCCTTGAGGTCGGCGGCGAGGTCGCGCGCGGCGCGGTCGTCGCCCGCCACGATCAGCGCCGGCCGCTTCGGCTCGGCGTCGATCAGCGACGCCAGCAGGTACGGCCGCAGGCTGGCGGACACGAACGCCCGCTGCGGCTCCGCGCGCGCAGCCTCGGCGAGCCCCGTGACGGAGTCGTCCCGTTGTGCGTATGTCAGGAGGCTTCGGAGCATGCGTCTTGGGCGTGCACCGGGCGGTGACCGGTGCGCAGCCACGGGTTCTGGCCGCCCGGGCGTGCCGCGCGGCTTACTCGCCCAAGGTTACGCGGCGCTCGACCTCATCGGCGGCGGTTTCGATCAGCGCCCGCGGGTCCTCATCGAACCTCCCCAGGACATATCTGGAAACCACCTCCGGATCGGTGCTGTCCGGCCGCCCCACGCCGACCCTCACCCGCCCGAAATCGCCACTTCCGAGCCCTCTCTTCACAGACTTGAGCCCGTTGTGACCCGCAAGCCCGCCGCCCGTGCGGAGCTCGACCTTTCCGAATGGAAGGTCGATCTCGTCGTGGACCACGAGGACGTGATCCAGATCCAGGCCAAGCGCACCGCGTGCCGGGCTCACGGAGGTGCCGGACTCGTTCATGTACGTCTGCGGCAACAGGACGGCGACGTCTCTGCCCTCGGCGTAAAGCCCGCCGTACTTCTTCTTGAACCTGGGCAGGCCGAGGCGCTCGGCAACGAGCTTCGCCACTTCGAAGCCGACGTTGTGACGGGTCCGGGCATAGCGGTCGCCCGGATTGCCGAGACCTACTACAAGCCAGTCAGCCTTTCCGCCGCGGCGGAAAAAGCTCACTCTGAGGAGCCCTCGGCCTCCTCGGCACGGGCCTCGCCCTCGTCGGCGGGGGCCTCCTCGC
>DASSVP010000057.1:0-2828 GCA_035705985.1 Thermoleophilaceae bacterium | reverse complement strand
GCGGTGACCAGGAACGCGGTCTCGATGCTCGCAGCGGCGACGAGGACGCCGCCGAGCAGCGCCCCCGCCAGGAACCCCGCGCTGTCCACCGCGGTGAGAACCGCGTTGGAGGCGGCGATCTGGCGCGGAGTCTCCGCGAGCGCCGGCAACAGCGCGGCCTGGGCCGGCTTGTGCGCGGTGGCGAGCGCCGTGAACCCGGCGCTCAGGACGAGGACCGCGGCGAGCGGCGCGTCCGCCGCGACGGCCAGGGCGATAGCCCCAAGCACCAGCGAGCGGGCCATGGTGATCGCCACCAGGACGTCGCGACGCGAGCGCCGGTCCACGATCACGCCGGCGAGCGGCGCCGCCAGTCCGGCCGGGACCATGCGCGCCAGCGCGGCAACCCCGACCGCGGTCGCACCGCCCTCGCCATACGCGTAGACGGCGAGCACGATGAAGAAGATCCAGCCGCCCACCGAAGCGGCGGTCCAGCCAAGCTGCACGCGCCGAAGCTCCGGAGTGGCCAGCGCATCTTTCAGCGACTGCCGGAACGACGCCCGGCGCTGCGAGTCCGCCATCGAGCCAGCCTAACCGGGCGCGAACCACGTCGCCGATCGCGTAGGTTGGGGCCATGCCGAGCTGGTCCGAGTTCGAGGCGGGCGCGCCTGAGCTGGCGGCGCACGTGCGCGAGCGGTTCGACGCCCACAAGCACAAGACGATCGCCACGCTCCGGCGCGACGGGTCGCCGCGGATCTCCGGGACCGAGACGCAGTTCGAAGACGGCGAGCTGTGGATCGGCTCGATGGCGAACGCGCTGAAGGCCCGCGACCTCCAGCGCGACCCGCGCTTCGCGCTCCACAGCGGGTCGGACGAGCCTGACGACGACTGGGCCGGCGACGCGAAGGTCGCCGGCCTCGCCGAGGAGGTCGAGTCGCCGTACGGACCGGGCTCGTACCGCTTCCGACTCGACATTCGCGAGGCGTCGACGGTCCGGGTCGACGACGCCCGCAAGCACCTCGTGATCACCGTCTGGACGCCGGAGGTCGGCGTCCGCACGATGAAGCGCGATTAGCTAGTGCCAGGTCTCCATGTGCCTCGCGTGGGTCTCCAGGTAGGAGCCCGGCCGCAGCTTCCGGTCGTAGAAGTCCAGGTCCAGGTGGTGTGCCTGGAGGTAGTTCAGGATCATCAGTGACGGCACCGTCGCCGGGAACTTCCCGAAGGTGTCGAAGATGTACTGGGCCTGGATGGACACGCACTCGCGGAAGCGCTCGTCGTGCACCTGGGCGCTCGAGCGCACCAGCGCAGACTCGGTCCATGCGCCGGGCGTGTTCGCGTTGTGCGGACCGCCCTTGCCGAACTTCCGCTCGGTGAGCGCCTCCACAGCGGCGTACATGTCCGGGTAGTGCGGCGGGCAGTACGCCTCGAACACGCCCGCGCGGCCGGTGGGATTCGGCACGGACCAGCGGTCGTCCTCGTCGTAGCGAAAGCCGAGGCCGGGGATGTCGGGGTCGCCCGAGGCGCCCAGCATCGAGAAGCGGTCGATCCCGTCGAACATCCAGCCGCCCAGGCCCATCGCCTGGAGCACGAGCATCCCGGCGTAGCAGGAGGTGGCCAGCTCCGCCGTGATCTCGGCGAGCATGTACTGGTCGAAGAACGTGAGCGGGAAGGTGTCGTCCACGTCCACGAGGCCGCGGAACTTCTCCATGCCGGGGATCGGCCGGCCGTTCACGTCGTCGCCCAGGCAGTAGCCGTTCTGGGTCAGGAACATGATCCCCGCGATCGCGTGCTGGGCCAGGTCGCCCACCGGGAACGCGAGCAGCGAGCCCGGCACGTTCACGCACCAGGTGTTGTGGCCCTCGTAGTAGGGCTCCTCGCGCGGGAACTCGACGCGCTTGTCGTCGAGCTTCACGATCTTCGACGCGTGACGCTCGAGCATCAGCTCGATGCTCACGTCGTCGTCGGCGGGGTCCACGAGCGCCCCGGCGTCGCGCGTGGGGAACATGTAGGTGCCGGAGTCGTCAGTGAAGAACAGCTCGCTCGTGTGGAAGCCCGCGGCAGACGGGAACGTGCGGCCCGCGGCGCCGGCGGCGTAGTTCGCCATGTGCCCGGCGTAATGGGCGTTCCGTGTGATCGAGTAGTGCCAGCCGGTGGTGCCGGCCATCGACGTGAGCACGACCATGCGCTCCAGCTCCGACAGCGGCACCGGCTCGTGCGGCGACTCGTAGGCCAGCGGCCCGTCCGGGATCGTGGATCCGAGCGAGATGCGGCGCGCCCGGCGCCCGTAGAGGGCGTCCATGAGCGGGTACTGGGCCAGCTCGCGCAGCGCGGCGGCCTGACGTTCGGTGCGGGAATCGGTATCGATGCTCATGTCCCGTACCCGTGAGGTTGCGCCTCACAGCGTGAGCGACGAACATCGGCCTTGACTCGTTGTGACGCTCGCACGGACCACTTTCTTCGGCAGGACGCGCGAGAAGGAGCGCCTCGCCGAGCTGCTCGACAGCGTGCCTCTGGTGACCCTAACCGGGGTCGGCGGCGTGGGCAAGACCAGGCTGGCGGCGGAATTGGCAGGCGAGTTCGCCGGCGAGGTGCGCTGGTGCGAGCTGGCCGCGCTGCGCTCCGACGACGCCGTGGCGCCCGCCGTGTCGTCCGTTCTGCGGCGAGACGACGCCGAGGCCGCTCCGGCGACGGCCGTGGCCGAGGCGCTCGAGGGCAGCGACGTTCTGCTCGTGCTCGACAACTGCGAGCACGTGCTGGAGGGCGCGGCCGATCTCGTCGATCGGGTGATCCCGGCCGTGACCGACGCGCGAATCGTCGCCACAAGCCGCGAGCCGCTCGGTGTCGAGGGCGAG
>DASSVP010000056.1:0-17380 GCA_035705985.1 Thermoleophilaceae bacterium | reverse complement strand
AGCCGCGCGATCCCGTGGTTGAGCAGCCGGCCGCCGGGCTTGAGCAGCGCCGCGAGCTTGGCCGCGTAGGCGTCGATGTTGACCGAGCCGACGTGCTCGACCATCCCGATTGAGGCGATCGCGTCGAAGGGCTCGTCCGTCACGTCGCGGTAGTCCATCACCCGGATGTCCACGCGCTCGGACAGCCCACGCTCGGCGGCGCGCTCCCGGGCGAGCGCCGCCTGCGGCTCGGACAGCGTGATGCCGACGACGCTCACGTCGTGGTTCGCCGCCGCGTGCATGGCGAAGCTGCCCCACCCGCAGCCAACGTCGAGCACGCGGTTCCCGGGGCTCAAATCGAGCTTCTGGCAGACCAGCTCGAGCTTTGCCTCCTGTGCCTCCTCGAGCGTGTTCGCACCGCGCGAGAACAGCGCGCAGCTGTAGGTGAGCGACTCGCCGAGAAAGAGCTTGAAGAAGTCGTTCGAGACGTCGTAGTGGTGGCGCACCGAGCGGGCGTCCCGCTCCCGGCTGTGCCGGCGGCCGCGCGGCCGCAGCTCCGAGGCCGGGAGCGGCGGCGGGCGCCGAATGCCCGAGGCGCGCGCCGCGGCAAGCGCCAGCCGTGCCTGCGCCCGCCTGTCGAGCGGCGGCGGCTCCCAGCCGTCGAGCAGCTCGAGCACCTCGTCGAGGTCGTCCACCCCGAGCGAGCCGGCCACGTACGCGCGTCCGAGGCCGAGCTGTCCCGGCGATCTCAGGGCGTGCGCGAACGCGTCGGGCGAGCGCACCTCGAAGGTCGGCCCGCCGCCGTTCGTGGACGGCAGCCGCGAGCCGTCCCACAGCTCGATCGTGAACGGCCGGGAGGGGATGGCCCGGGAGAGCTCGTCGATGAAGGGCCGGGTGCGCGACAGCATTGCGACGCCAAGGTACCGCCCCGTACCGGCGGGGGCTAGGCCGCGACCGCCACGCGTGCGCGCTGACGCGCGCGCAGGACCGTACGCGCACCCGCCCGCGGGCTCAGCGTGATGCTGCGGCGGCGCGCGCCCTCGGCGACGGTCGAGGCCGGCGCCAGCTCCACCTGCCGAAGGACCGCGCGCAGCACGAGCTTCATCTCGAGCATCGCGAAGCTCGAGCCGAGGCAGCGGCGGCGGCCGCCGCCGAAGGGGATCCACGTGTACGTGCCGGGCTGCTCGTCGAGGAAGCGCTCGGGCCGGAACGCGTACGGGTCCTCGTAGATGTCCGGGTCGTGGTGCAGCAGGTAGGCGTCCGCGAGCAGGCAGACGCCCGGCTCGTACTGCCAGCCGCCCACCTCCACAGGCTGCACCACGAGCCGCGGCGCGGCGTTCGCCAGGACCGGGCGCCGGCGCAGCGTCTCGTGGATGGTGGCCGTGACGTACGGGGCGTCCCCGTCCCCGTCGATCGCCTCGGTCAGGCGCGCCAGCACCTCGGGCTCGCGCTGGAGCCGCTCGAACGCCCAGGCCAGCTCGGACGCGGTCGTCTCGTGCCCCGCCACGAGCAGCGTCATGAGCTCGTCGCGCAGCTCGGCCGGCTCCATCGGCGAGCCGTCCTCGTGACGCGCCTCGAGCAGCATCGCCAGCACGTCGTCGCGGTCGGAGTCGCCCTCGGCGCGGCGCTCGTCGATCGTCGCGTAGATCAGCTCGTCCACCTCGGCGCGTCGCTGGACGTAGTCGCTCCAGACCTTGCCGCGCTGGAGCGCCGGAACCAGCGACGACGGCCGCGAGCCGAAGCGGAGGATGCGCGACAGCCGCTCGCGGAGCGCGTCGAGCCGCTCGCCGGAGTCGAGGCCGAACACCGCGCGCAGGATCACCTCGAGCGTGAGCGCCTGGAGCCGCGGGTGCAGCTCGACCGGCTCGTCGCGCGGCCAGCGGGCGACCTCGAGCTCGGCCACCTCCTCCATCAGGCCCGCCAGCTGCTGCATCTTCTCGCCGTGAAAGGCGGGCAGCATCAGCTTGCGCTGGTTCAGGTGCTCGCGCTCGTCGAGGAGGATCACGGAGTTGGGTCCCACCACCGGCTCGAGCACCCTCGCGCCCTCGCCGGGATGGAGCACATCGGCCGGCGCCGTGAAGATCTCCTTGATGTGGTCCGGCTCCGAGTGGTGCACGAACGGCGGTGACTGGAACAGGTTGAGCGTGAAGCGCTTGCCGTAGCGGGCGCGGCAGCGCTCCAGCAGCGGGATCGTGCGGTTCCACCACGCGATCGTCTGGATCACGCTGGGAAGACGCGGCCCAGGGGGCAGCTCAGCCGCCATGGCGGCAATCTACCCGCAAGTTTCGGCTCATGTGTGCGTTTCCAGCACACATGAGCGCTTTTCGCCGGGTTCTCGCGATCTCGATGACCGCCGTCGCGCTGCTGGGCGCGGCCGCGTCGCCCTCGTCAGCCGTCGTCGGTGGCGGCAACGCCAGTCCGGGCGAGTATCCGTCGGTGGCCGAGATCACGTTCGGGCCCTTCCTGTGCACCGGCACGCTCGTCACGCCCGACTGGGTGCTCACGGCGGGCCACTGCTCGAACATCACGGCCGGCACCGTCGCGTCCCCCGCGAGCTGGCCACCGCAGCTCATCAACGTGCGCATCGGCGGCGTGACGCGGACCGACGGCGAGAAGCGCACGGTGAGCCGCGTCGTCATGCACCCCGACTACCTGCTCACGAACGGCTACGACATCTCGCTGCTCCGGCTCTCACAGAGCTCGGCCATGGCGCCCACGCAGGTGGCCGGCGCCGGCGAGCGGAGCATCTGGAGCGCGGGCACGCTCGAGACGATCGTCGGCTGGGGTGTGACCAGCGAGGGCGGCTCACGGCCGCAGAACCTCCAGGAGGCGCAGGTCCCGATCACCACCGACGCCTACTGCAGCGGGGCGTACGACGACTCCTTCGACCCGGCGACGATGGTGTGCGCGGGCTTCCCCGAGGGCGGCGTGGACACCTGCCAGGGCGACTCCGGCGGCCCGATGTTCGGGCGCACGTCGACCGGCACGCTCCGCGTCGTGGGCGCCACGAGCTGGGGCGACGGCTGCGCCCGCCCGGGCAAGCCGGGCGTGTACGCGCGCGTGGCCGATGACGAGCTGCGTCCCTGGATCGCCTCGACCACCGGGTCCGGCGCGAGCAGCACGAGCGCGCTCAGCGCCGCGCTGCGCTGACGCAGCGCGCCGCCGCTCGCCGCTGATCGCGCGCTAGAAGACGAACGCGATCAGCACGATGATCAGGATGATCAGTAGGACCGTTCCGATACCGATGTACATGGGACTCCTTCCCGTGGTCTCGGGTGCTCGCCCCGGCTTGTGCCCCGTTTTGCGCCGTCTCACTCGTAGAAGTGCGCGGATAAGCTGCCCGCGCTGTGCGCAGGCGCCTCCGTGAGCTGGGCTTCGCCATCGGCCGTTTCCCGACGGGCGATCTGAACGCCCTCGTGGACGTGCCCGGCGTTCGCGTGGGGCACCGGACCCTGGTCGAGGGCGACCAGCTGCGGACCGGCGTGACCGCGATCCTGCCTCACGCCGGGAACCTCTACGCCGAGAAGGTGCCCGCGGCGTGCCACGTCGTGAACGGCTACGGCAAGGCCACCGGCCTCACGCAGCTGGCCGAGCTCGGCACGCTCGAGAGCCCGATCCTGCTCACCAACACCCTGTCGGTGGGCCCCGTCTGGGAGGGCGGCCTCCGGCACGTGCTCGACGAGAACCCGGATGCGGCGCGGGACCGCGACACCGTCAACGTCGTCGTGGGCGAGTGCTTCGACGGCTGGCTGTCCGACGCCCGCGCGCTCGCGGTGCGGCCGGAGCATGCCCTCGAGGCGATCGCCGCCGCGACGCCGGACGAGGCGCGCGAGGGAGCGGTCGGCGCCGGCACCGGCACGACGCTCTTCGGCTTCAAGTCGGGCGTGGGGTGCTCGTCGCGCGTCGTCGACGGGCACGCGCTCGGGTGCCTGGTGGTCTCGAACTACGGCGCGCGCCGGGACCTCCACCTGCTGGTAGGCCCCGACGCGGACGTGCCCGCGGGGGCCGAGCCGCCGGCGCAGGGCGGCTCGATCATGATCGTGCTCGGGACCGACGCGGCGTTGTCCGAGCGCCAGCTCGGCCGCCTCGCGCACCGCGGTTCCTTCGGGCTGGCGCGTGCGGGCAGCTGCGCGGCGAACGCGAGCGGCGAGTTCGTGATCGCGTTCTCGACGGCGCATCGCGTTCCGCACCGCGTGGAGCGCGACCGCGACCAGCTCGCGCTCCTCCGCGACGACTCGGTGGCGATGCGAAACCTGTTCGAGGCCGCGGCCGACGTCGTGCAGGAGTCCGTCCTGAACTCGCTATGCGGCGCAGATGCGATGGAGGGGCGAGACGGCAACCGCGCCGAGGCGTTTCCCCACGAGCTCCTCGCATCGGCGCCGTACCTCAGGCGGGTCCAGACCTAGTCGAGACCTGGGCATTCGCGTGGTCGGTGTCGTCTCTCCCGGGCCTCCTGCGCTCACGCAGGCTCGGCGGCACGCCTGTCGCCACTATGCGGTTGCGGCGTAGCCACGGCGCCGGTCGCAAGGATCAAGGTGAGGTCCACGCGGGCGATCACCGTTATCTTCTTCATGCCGGCTGAAAGGCGGGTCGAACCTAAAGCTTCGCGGGTTATGAGCGAACCTACGCCTGCCGGCTGCGTTCCTATGTCCAGTGACGCGCTCACACCACGCCTTCCCGGCCGGCCGCTCCGGTCGAAGCGCCTGCTCGCGCTGGCGGGCGACGAGCGCATCGTCGAGCAGATCCGGCGCGGCAACGAGCTGGCCTTCGAGATCGCCTTCGAGCGTCACGGGGCCGGCATCCTCGCCTTCTGCCGGCACATGCTCGGCTCCCGCGAGGAGGCCGAGGACGCCGTGCAGCACACCTTCGCCGCGGCCTTCCGGGACCTCGCGCGTGGCTCCGACCGCACGATCGCGCTTCGGCCCTGGCTCTACACCATCGCGCGCAACCGCTGCCTGTCGCTGCTGCGCGCCCGCCGCGAGGAAGCGGCCGAGCTCCACGAGCTTCCCACGGAGGGGCTCAACGACGAGGTGGAGCGGCGCGCGGAGCTGCGCGAGCTGCTCGCGGACGTGCGCGAGCTGCCCGAGGACCAGCGGGCCGCCCTGCTGCTCGCCGAGGCGGCCGGCATGTCACACACGGAAATCGCGGAGGTCCTCGACTGTGAGCCGGGGAGCGTGAAGGGGCTCGTGTTCCGCGCGCGAAGCAGCCTGATCGAGCGCCGTGAGGCTCGCGACACTCCCTGCAACGAGATACGCGAGCAGCTCGCGACCCTGCGCGGGGGCGCGCTCCGGCGCAACGAGCTCCGGCACCACCTTCGCCGCTGCCCAGGCTGCGCCGGCTACCGCGAGGAGGTCCGCCGGCAGCGCCAGATGCTCGCCGTGGCGCTCCCGGTCGTGCCGGGCCTCGGCCTGAAGTCGAAGGTCCTGGCGGCGGCGGGCTTCGCGGGCGGCGGCGCCGGCGGAGGCGCGGCGGCCGGCGGCCTCGCCGGTGGCGCGGCGATCGCGTCATTCGGCTCCGGCGCGGTCGCGAAGGTGACGATCTTGGGTGCGCTCGCCACCGGCGGCATGGTGGCCGGGCAGGCGGTGGTGGGCGGCTCCGAGGAGCGGCCCCCGGCTCCCGCGGCGGCGGGGCAGGCTGCCCCCGCCGGCGCCGCCGTCGACGCGGCACGGAAGGACGAGCGGGGCGACACCGTGGGCGAGCGCATCAGCGCCGAGCGAAGCCACGGCCTCCGCGGAATCGAACGCCGCTCCGAGCGCTCGCGCGGGCGCGGGCCGATGGGCTTCGAGAACACGGGACGGGCGCGCGCGCACGGCGCGAGGCCGGCTCCGAACGGAGGTCGAAAGGTGGGCGACGTCAGGCGCGCCGAGAAGGTTGAGTCGGCCCCCGGCGGAAGCGCCGGGCCGCGCACGAGGGAGCCCGTGGCGCCTCGCTCTCGGCCTGAGGTGAAGGCGGTGCCGGCGCCGAGGCTCGAGCCGACGGCCCCGGTGAGCCCGCCGACGGCGGCGCCCGAGCCGGCCACCGAACCTCTTCCCGAGGCGCCGGTGGTCGAGACGGTCACGCCGCCCGAGTAGCGTCCGGCCGGATGCCGGCCATCGAGGAGCTGGAGATCGCGGACGAGCCCTCCGCCTGGAGCAGGGCGGGCTTCGACGTGAAGGACGGAATGTGCGCGGTGTCGCGCGTTGGGCTGCGCCTCACGGGGAAGTGCGATGTCCGCGGCATCGTGGGTTGGACGCTCGGCGATGCGGACCCGTCCGCGGCGCCGGCGCCGCCGCACCCGAACGGCGCCGTGGCGCTCGATCACGTAGTGATGCTCTCGCCACGGCTCGACAGGACGGTCGAGGAGCTGGAGCGGCAGGGCTTCGAGCTTCGCCGCGTGCGGGAGGGGCCTACGCCCGGCGGGTCCAGGCGGCAGGCGTTCTTCCGGGCGGGCGAGCCGATTCTGGAGGTCGTGCAGGCACCCGAGGGCACGAGCGTGGCGCGTGAGCCCGACGGCCCGGCGCGGCTGTGGGGGCTCGCGTTCACGGTCGCGGACCTCGACGAGTCGGCGCGGAGTCTCGGGGACCTGCTCGGTAGGCCGCGCGACGCGGTCCAGCCGGGCCGGAGGATCGCGACGATCAGGCCGGCCGCCGGGCTCGGGCCGGCCGTGGCGTTCATGACCCCCGGCCGCGGCGCGGTCTGAGCTCGCTAACCCAGCTCGTACTCGCGCAGCTCGTCGAGCACGCTGTGCCCGCCGATCTCCGCGCGGCCGTCGGAGGCGGGGCTCGCCAGGATGCGCGACCCGCGGCCCTGCCGGATGTCGATCGCACGCCCGAGCTGCGTGCAGAGCTTGGTCGCCGCGCTGCCGGTGGCCTCGTCCTCCGCGATGCCGATGCGCGGGCCGAACGCACGCAGGCGCACGACCCCGGCTTCCTCGTCCAACCACGCCCACGGAGCCACGAGGTCGTGGCCCGGCGGCGGGCCGTCGAGCGCCTCAACGTCCGAGGGCGCGTCCAGCCGTTTGAACTCCCACGGCGGGCCCCACTCGGGCCGCGCGGTCACGAACGCCAGCTCACCCTCGTAGCGCACCGGCACGTCGCCGGCGGCCACGCGAAGCCGCTCGACCGGCTCGCGCTCGCGCGCGAGCAGCCACGCGACGCCGACCGACGGGTGGCCCGCGAAGTTCAGCTCGACGGCCGGGGTGAAGATCCGGATGGCGCCCGCGGCCGCGTCGTCCACGAAGACCGTCTCGCTGAGCCCGAGCTCCGCGGCGACGGCCTGGCGGTGCCCCTCCGGCACCGCCCCGCCGTCGAGGAACACGCCGAGCGCGTTGCCCCCGCCGGCGTCGCCGGTGCAGAAGACGCGAAGCAGATGCAGTCGCGGCATGCCGCAACGCTACGCTCTCGGACTTCGATGCGACCGCTGGGACTCCGCGGCCTCTGCCTGGCCGCGACATTGGCGGCCGCCGCCGTGGGCTCATCCGCCGCGGCGGCCGAGACAGAGCGCCTCACCGCGCTGGCACCGACGCTGGACGCGGCGGGCCGGCTCGCGACCCTCGAGAGCCTGCGCAAGCCACTGCCGCCGCCGGCGGAGTTCCCGGTTCGCGGTCAGGTCGGCTGGGGCGAGCAGGACGCGCGCTTCGGCGCGTACCGCGGCGGCCGCGCGCACGAGGGGCAGGACGTGTTCGCCAAGGCCGGCACGCCGCTCGTGGCGATCCGCGACGGGCGCATCGTCGAGAAGGGCGACGACGGCGGGCGCGGCAACTACCTGGCGATCTGGAGCGCCGCGGCGGAGCGCACGTTCGTGTACCTGCACATGCTGCGGCCGTCGCGCTTCGGGCCGGGCGACGCGGTGCGACAAGGCGAGCGGGTGGGGGCGGTGGGCTGCACGGGCTCCTGCTGGGGCGACCACCTTCACCTCGAGATCCGGCGCGGTCGGGGCACGACCGGACGGCCGCTCGACCCGCTTCCGCTGCTCCAGCGGCTGGCAGCCCGGCGCGGCGGGCGGGAGTAGCCTGCCCGCCGTGGACCAGATGGAGCTGCGCAACCGCCTCGTGATGGCGACGCAGATGTGGAAGGAGGCGACGACCGATCCGCTCCCGCGGATGGCGCCCGGCGAGCCCAGGGAGCAGCTCGCCGCCTTCGAGCTCACGCTGGTCGACATGCTGTGCGAGCGGGCCACGCCGGAGACCGCGCGCGACGTGGCGGACAAGACCTGGGATCTCGTGCACGATCGGCGCGACGAGGACCCTGTGAAGCGGCGCGTCGTCGAGTGTCACGAGGCGCTGGCGAGGCTCTCGGCCCGAGGCGGCGGCACCGGCTTCTAGGCTGTGCCCTCGGTGAGGGAGCTCGAAGGGCTGTTCGATCTGCGCGTCAAGGCGCGCTCGATCGCCTACCTGTTCGCTACGGGCGCGACACTCGGGCTGCTCACGCTGGCGTTCCCGCATGCGAGCGAGGTCCGCGACGTCCCGCTGATCGTCCTCGCGGGGATCGCGTACGTGGTTGCGGCGGTCGTCCTCGCGCTCGCCGACCGCCTGCGCGAATGGCACATCCACGCGGTGCTCGTGGCGGGCACCGTGATCGTCAGCCTGGCCAACTACTACGCCGGTCCATCCACGCTGTACCCGATCCTGTACATGTGGACGGCGCTCTACGCGTTCTACTTCTTCCCGCTGCGGGAGGCGTCCGCTCAGATGGTCTTCCTGGCGGTGGCGTACGCGGTCGTGCTAGCCATCCAGGACGCCGACAGCGCGGTGGTGAGCTGGCTACTCGCCGTGGGTACGCCGCTGGTGGCCGGCCTCCTGATCTCGCGGCTGCTGGGGCGGGTGCGCGACCACGCCCACGAGGTGCGCAGCTCGGACGAGCGAACGCGGCTGGTGCTCGATACCGCGCCGGACGCGTTCGTCACACTCGACCGCGACGGGCTCATCAGGACCTGGAACGTCGCCGCGGAACGCGCCTTCGGCTGGACGAAGGGCGAGGCGATCGGGCGGAGGATGAGCGAGCTGATCCTTCCGCCGGAGCATCGTGAGCGCCACGACGCGCGCCGGCGCGCCCTGATCGAGAACACGGACCCGCACGCGATGGAGCACTTCGAGGTGGAGCTGGTCCGCCGCGACGGGCAGCGCTTTCCCGGGGAGGCGACCGTGTCGAAGGTCGATCTCGCGGGCGAGCTGCTCGTCTCGGGGTTCATCGTCGACGTGACCGAGCGGCTGCGCCGGCAGGCCGAGCGCGAGGCGCTGCTCCGCGAGCAGGCGGCCCGTGCCGAGGCCGAGCGCGTGGCGGAGATCGTCGGCGGCATGCAGGCGCTCGTCGACGCGGCCCTCGGTCAGCGCAGCCTCGAGGGCGTCCTGCGCGATCTCGTGGCGCAGGTCCGGGGCGTGCTCGACGCGGACGCCGCGAGCATCTTCCTTGCAGACCAGACCGGGGCGCTTAGCGTCGGCGCGGCCGCGCCCGGCGACATCGCCGGCGCGGACGCGTTCGCGGCGCAGGTGGCGGAAGCGGGCGAGGCGAGGCTCGGCAGGGACGACGCGCTGGTCGGAGTACCGCTGCTCGCGGAGGGAGAGGTCACGGGCGTGCTCGTGGCCGGCGTGGACCCGCCGCGCGGGTTCACGGGCGAGGACCTCACGCTTCTGCGGCTGGCGGCCGAGCGCGTCGGCCTCGCGATCGCGCACGTGCGGGTGTACGAGCGCGAGCACCGGATCGCGGAGACGCTCCAGCGCAGTCTGCTGCCGGACCGGCTGCCGCACCTGCCGGGCCTCGACGTGGCGGCCCGCTACCTGCCCGCGGCCGCCGAGGCCGAGGTGGGGGGCGACTGGTACGACGTGATCCCGATCGCGGGCGGCGCGGTGGGGCTGGTCATGGGCGACGTGGCCGGGAAGGGGCTAGCCGGCGCGTCGATGGTGGGACGGCTGCGCAGCGCGCTGCGCGCGTACGCGCTCGAGGGACACGAGACCGGCCGGGTCGTCGAGCGCCTCAACCGCCTCCTCTGGACCGAGGCGGAGGAGAGCCAGATGGCCACGATGCTGTACGCGATCGCGGATCCCGCCGCCGGAGTCGTGCGCTGGGTGAACGCCGGCCACCCGCCGCCGCTGATGATCAGCGGCGACGGCGACGCCGAGTTCCTCCGGGGAGAGGCGTCGGTCCCGCTCGGTGTGCTGCCGTTCCCGACCTACACGGAGGTGTCGGCGCCGATGGAGCCCGGCAGCGCGCTCCTCCTCTACACCGACGGCCTCGTGGAGCGGCCGGGCGAGCACATCGACGACGGCCTCGCGCAGCTGGCCGCCTGCGTGCGCGAGGCGGCGGCGAACGACCCGCAGCGGCTGCTCGACCACGTGCTCGACGCGCTTGTGCCTGCCGGCGGGGCCCCGGACGACGTGGCGCTGCTCACGCTGAAGAACCTCCCGGTTCCAGACCACTTCAGCGCCGAGTTCCCGGCCGAGCCGGAGTCGCTCGCGCCGATCCGCAGCATGCTACGGCGCTGGCTGAGCCACGCCGGGGCGAACGAGCTCGAGATCGCGGAGATAACCACCGCCTGCGGCGAGGCGGCCACGAACGCGATAGAACACGCGAACACGGGCAACGGGACCGGCTTCGCGGTGTCGGGCCGGAGGCAGGGGGATGAGATCGAGATCGAGGTACGCGACCACGGCTCCTGGCGGCGCGAGCGCGAAGACGATCACGGCCGGGGCCTCGACCTGATGCGCACGCTGATGGACACCGTCGCCGTCGAGCCCGGCCCGCACGGCACGACGGTCAGCCTCCGGCGAAGGCTCGGAGCGAGGGAGGCCCCCGAGGCGTGAGCGGCCTCGTGGGGATGACCGTCGAGCAGCGCGGCCAGGAGGTCGTGCTCGTGCGGCTCACCGGTGAGCTCGACATCTCGGTCACGCAGTCCACGGGGCAGCGGATCGCGGCCGCGGTGCCGAGCTCGGCGCACGGCGTGGTGGTCGACATGACCGGGCTCGAGTTCATCGACTCGAGCGGGATATCGATGCTGTTCGGGCTGGCGCGCCGCGTGGGCAGCCACCGCCAACAGCTCCGGGTGGTCGCGCCCGCGGGCAAGACCGTGGCACGCGTGCTCGAGATCGTCGAGTTCGGGCGCGCCGCGCCGATCGACCCGGACGTCGAGTCCGCGGTCGCGCGGCTCGCTACGCCGCCGGAGTAGCCGCCGCCTCGCGGATGAAGCCCAGCACGGCGGCGTTGAACTCGTCCGCCCGCTCGAGCGACAGCCCGTGGGGCGCCCTCTCCAGGACCGTGAGCTTCGCGCCGGGAATCCGCTGGGCGAGCTCGCGCGATTTCCAGACCGGCACGAGGATGTCGTACTCGCCGCCGATCACATGCGTCGGCATCGCCAGCCCGGCGAGCCGCTCGCGCGTGTCGTGCCGGCCGCACGCGGCGATCTGACGCCCGAATGCCTCCGCCGACTGACGGTTCGGGTTGTTCAGCATCGCGGTGCGGATGAACTCGACCATGTCCGCGTTCTCGAAGAACTCCTCGGAGTGGTTCAGCATCATCAGCTCGTCCACGTGCTGCTCGAAGCTGATCCGCTTCAGGCGGTTGCTCCACACCTCGGCGAGCCGACACGCGTAGGTGCTGCCGGCCGGGAAGGTCACGGCGAGCGTCAGGGTCCGGACGCGGCCGGGCGCCTGGCAGGCGATCTCCTGCGCGATCGCGCCGCCCATCGAGATCCCGACCAGATGGAAGGTGTCGAGCTCGAGCTGGTCGGCGAGCGCCAGCGCGTCGCGCGCCATGTCCGCGATCGCGTAGTCCTCCTCGGCCATCGAGGACCGGCCCACGTCGCGGTTGTCGAAGATCACGGTCCGGAACGCGGCCGAGAAGCCCTGGATCTGCGGGATCCAGGCGAGCGTGTCGCACGCAAGCCCGTGCACGCACAGGAGCGGCTCGCCCTCTCCGTGGACCTCGTAGTAGAGCCGCTGCCCGTTCACCTCTGCGATCGCCATACGCGCAAGGCTAGCGCTGCTGCCGACCCTGGCTGGCCAGCCAACTTGGTACGCTCGCCGACGTGCCGGGCGTGGCTGTCGTAACGGGTGCGGGTAGGGGCTTCGGCCGCGCCATCGCGCAGCGGCTGGCGGGCCGCGGCTTCTCCGTGCTCGCCACGGACATCGACGCCGAGGCCGCGCAGGCCACGGCGGACGCGGTGGGCGGCTTCTCCATGCAGCTCGACGTGCGCGACCCGGAGGCGCACCGCGCCGCCGCGCGCGCCGCGGGCGAGCGCGGCCCGCTCGAGGTGTGGGTGAACAACGCCGGCGTGATGCGTACGACGAAGTGCTGGGAGCAGCCCGACGCCGAGGTGCGCCTCGAATGCGAGGTGAACCTGATGGGCGTGATCTGGGGCTCGCGCGCGGCGGTGGACGCCATGCGCGCGGGCGAAGCGCGGGACGCGCACATCGTCAACCTCGGTTCGCTGTCCGCGCTCCTGCCGGTGCCGGGGCTCGCGGTGTACGCGGCCACCAAGCACGCCGTGCTCGGCTTCAGCACCTCGCTCCAGGGCGATCTGTACGACGCGGGCATTCCCATCACGGTCCACGCCGTATGTCCCGACGGCGCCGACACGCAGCTCGTGCGCGAGCACGACCACGAGGAGGAGGCGGCGATCATCTGGTCGGGCCCGCGGATGCTCACGGCAGACGAGGTGGCCGACGACGTGGTCGGCCTGCTCGACGGAAGGCGCCTCGTGCACGTGATCCCGCGCTGGCGTGGCTGGGGCGCGCGTCTCAACGCGATGTCGGGGCGCGCCGGCCTCAGGGCCGCGCCGCTTCTGCGTCGCGCCGGCGAGCGGCGGCGTGCCCGGTCCGGTTAGGTTTTGCGCATGCTCCAGACGAAGGATTCCGCCACCGACACCGCCGCCGGCTCGATTGAGGTCGAGAACCCCGCCACCGGGAAGATCATCGCGACGATCCCCGTCGTCGCTCCCGAGGACGTCGCGGCGCTGGTGGCGCGCGCCCGGCGCGCGCAGCCCGGCTGGGAGGCGCTCGGATTCGGCGGACGCGCCGCCGTGATGAAGCGCTGCCAGAAGTGGATCTCGGACAACGCAGACCGCGTGATCGACACGATCGTCTCCGAGACCGGCAAGGCGTACGAGGAGGCGCTCGTTGCGGAGGTGGGCTACGCGGAGCCGGCCTTCGCGTTCTGGGCCAAGAACGCCGAGAAGTACCTGGCCGAGGAACGTGTGCGGACCGCGTCGCCATTCGCCAAGGGCCGCAAGCTGATCGTCCGCTACGCGCCGCTGGGCGTCGTCGGGGTGATCGGCCCGTGGAACTACCCGCTGACCAACTCGTTCGGGGACTGCATCCCGGCGCTCATGGCCGGCAACTCGGTGCTCCTGAAGCCGTCCGAGGTCACGCCGCTCACGTCGATGCTGATGGGCGAGATGCTGCGTGAGTGCGGGCTGCCCGAGGACGTCTACCAGGTGGTGCCCGGCTACGGCGAGACCGGGCAGGCGCTGATCGACGAGGTCGACTTCGTGATGTTCACCGGCTCGGCCGCCACCGGCAAGAAGGTGATGGAGCGCGCCGCGCGGACGCTCACCCCCGTCTCGCTCGAGCTCGGCGGCAAGGACCCGATGATCGTCTGCGCGGATGCGGACATCGAGCGCGCGGCGAACGCTGCGGCCCACTACTCGATGCAGAACGCGGGGCAGAGCTGCACGTCGACCGAGCGCGTTTACGTGGAGGAGCCGGTGTACGACCGTTTCGTCGAGATGGTGACCGAGCGCGTGCGCGGGCTCCGTCAGGGCGTGCCGGGCGGGCCGGGCTCGACAGACCTCGGCGCCGTGATCAATCCCCCGCAGTCCGACATCGTGGAGCGCCATGTCAAGGACGCGGTGGAGCAGGGCGCGCGCGTGCTGGTCGGCGGCGGCCGGCGCGACGAGAACGGTCACTACTTCGAGCCGACCGTCCTCGTGGACGTTGACCATTCGATGGCGTGCATGCGCGAGGAGACGTTCGGTCCCACCGTCCCGATCATGAGGGTGCGCGACGCTGACGAGGCGGTGCGGCTGGCGAACGACACGCCCTACGGGCTGCAGGCGTCGGTCTGGACGAAGGACGCGGGGAAGGGCGAGCGGCTGGCGCGCCGGATCGAGGCGGGCGCGGTGACCGTGAACGACGCGATGGTCAACTACGTGGTGCTGGAGCTGCCGATGGGGGGCTGGAAGCAGTCCGGCCTCGGCACCCGACACGGCGCCGACGGCATCCGCAAGTACACGAGGACGCAGAGCCTGCTCGTCACGAGCTTCGCGCCCATGAAGAAGGACCTGCACATGATGCCGTACACGCCGAGGCGCACGAAGTTCCTGTCGCGCCTCCTGAAGCTGGTCTACGGACGCTGACGCTGCTGCCGATAGAGGTGGGGTGCGCCTTCGCTTCGCGCTGCTCACCCTCCTGGTCGCTCTGGCGGCCGTCCCAGCCGGATCCGCCCTCGGAGTGACGGGTAACCCAGCCGACCGGCTGGCGGACCTGCCGATCGACGACTACGCGTACGACCAGGCGCGCGACTGCCGCAAGCGGGCCACCCCCGGCGCGCTGGCGCTTGTGGACTGGCTGGAGCGGAGCGCCCAGGGCGTGTCCTGGGGAATCATGCGCTGCGAGCGTTGGGGCAAGGGCCGCGCATCGCTGCACGCGGAGGGTCGCGCGGTGGATTGGCACCTGGACGCCGCCCGCGCGGCCGACCGCCGCGAGGCGCGCCGGCTGATCGACCTCTGGCTGGCCACGGACAGCGCCGGCAACGAGCACGCCCTCGCCCGCCGGATGGGCATCCAGGAGATCATCTGGAACTGCCACTCGTGGTGGTCCGGCTCCGACGGAATGGCCCAGTACTCGGCCTGCTACACCGAGCGCGGAAAGCGCCGCAAGCGCATGGACCGCACCGACGCCCACATGGACCACATCCACATCGGCCTCTCCCGGGCGGGCGCCCGAAAGCGCACGTCCTTCTGGGCGCGCTGGCGCGGGGGCGCGCCGCCGGGAGGTATCGCGGTTGACCGGCGGGCGTAGGATTGAAGGATGGCTCGCTCGTACCGTCATCAGGCGTTCATCGAAGCTCCGCTCGACGACGTCTGGTCGGTCGTCAGCGATCCGCGTACGCACGAGGATTGGTGGCCCGAGGTGGAGGGGATCGTCGCCGGTGAGGGGCTCGGTGAGGGGGACGAGTACCTCTACAGGTCGACGGTCCTCCCGTTCCGCGACGCCGTCGAGTCCGTCTGGGTCATCGAGCGGATGGAGCAGCTGAAGGAGGTTCACTTCCGTTGCACGGTGAGCGGCACCTACGCGCGCTTTACGCTCACGCCCGCGCAGGGCCACACCTTCGTCGAGGCCGAGAGCGGCGTGGAGCCGACCGCGCTGCGATGGCGAGTGCTGGGAGCGCTCGGCCGGTCGTACTTCAGGAACTGGGTCATCCAGGTGCTCGACGCGCTGCCTGCCAGATGCAGGCGCGAGGTGAGTTCTCCCGATTTGCAGGGTATGTGACCGTCATCACGACCTCGGCCCAATCGGCCGATACTGTCGACAGAGCTATGGAGCGGCAGCACATAGACATCACTCAGGATCTCGACGGTGAGCCGGTGGTGCACGCGGTCTTCGACCTCCGCGAGGACGAGATCGCGGCTTCGGCGCACGCCGTCGCGGCCGGCGCCGCCGAGCGCTTCCGCAACGCTGAGCTGTCCGCGGACGACGTCGTCGAGTTCCGCGAGCTCACCGCTCTGGCCGACGAGCTGGGCGAGCTCGTTGGCGGCCACGGCACGCTCGTGATGCGGCCCGCGCGCCTGAACGCATACCGCGCGGCGCTCGGCACGTTCGTCGAGTCGCGCGACGAGGCCGAATGGCTCCGCGAGGAGGACCGCGAGCCGCTCGCTATCAGCCGCAGCCTGCTGTACCCGCTCGAGCAGCTCTCCGCCGAGGCGATGCAGGCCGCGCTCTCGCAGCCCGCGCCGCGCTCCGTCTAGCGCCTACGGATACAGGTCGCCGTCCTCGCCGACGACGAAGATCGCGCTCACCGGGCAGTTCCCCGCGGCCGTTATGACGTCGTCGACGGACGCGCCGTCCGGGTCCACCACGACGGCCTTGTCCTCGGCATCGAGCTGGAAAACGTCGGGCGCGGTGTCGACGCAGTCGCCCGAGCCGATGCACAGGGCGCGGTCGACCGTGATCGCGATCCGATTCTCCGGGGACAGCTCCGGCATCAGTGCCGGCGACGGAGCACGAGCAGCAGCAGGAGGATGGCCGCCCCCAGCGGGAGGAACGCGCGGATCCCGAGACCGCTGCCGCCGTCGTCGCCGTGCGGCTCCGCGCCGGCGGGCATCGCGAACTCCTCGGCCGCCAGCACGTCATGCGGCTCGCGGAGGCCGGTCGGGTCGCTCGGGATGCGGTTGTCGCGCGTCGGAATGCCGAACTCCTCGGCGGCGAGAATGTCGTGCGGCTCCTCGATCCCGCTCGGATCGGAGGGGCTTCGGCCTTGCTTGCGTTCGGACTCGGTCATCCTCCCTATCGTTCCAGATCCATGGATGAGGCCACCCGCACCGAGCTCGAGGCAGCGGCGTTCCGTGCGCTGGCGCAGCATCTCCGGGAGCGCACAGACGTACAGAACATCGATCTGATGAACCTGGCGGGGTTCTGCCGGAACTGCCTGTCACGCTGGTACCGCGAGGCCGCCGAGGAGCGCGGCATCGAGCTCGAGGACGCGACGGCCAGGGAGATCGTCTACGGCATGCCGTATGAGGAATGGAAGTCCAGGCACCAGGCGCCCGCAGGCGGCTGAGCGCGCTCGCCGTCGCGCTCTGCGCGCTGCTCCTGGTCGCGGCGTGCGGCCGCGACCCCGAGGGGGAGCGCACGCGCGAGCGCGAGGCCGAGCCCGAGGAGGTCGTGCTCACCCCTGAGGCGGCGAGGGAGGGGCGCGCCCACTCGCGCGAGGAGCGGCCGAACCGGCGCCTCAAGCCGCAGATCGTGGAGCTCCGCGGGGCGGGTGCGGAGCCGGCCCTCGACCCGACCGACGACGCGCCGAGCCCCGGCGCGCCGACGGACGCGGAGGTCCGGGCCGAGCTGCGCGAGGCGCGCGCCAACCTCGCAAAGTTCAAGAAGCACCTCAACACGACCGCGTTCCTCCAGACCGGCCGGCGCGCGCGGGTGCTCGGCGACGGCACGGCGGTGGCGCCGGAGGACGCGCCCGACGTCGTGAAGCGCGTGATCATGGCCGCGAACGAGATCGCGAAGTTCCCGTACAAGTGGGGCGGCGGCCACGGCGCCTGGCGCGACACCGGCTATGACTGCTCGGGCTCGGTGTCGTTTGCGCTGGCCGGCGCGGGCCTGCTCGGCAGCCCGCTGACGTCCGGGGGCTTCATGAACTACGGGGCGCCGGGCCATGGGCGCTGGATCACCATCTACGCGAACGACGGGCACATGTTCATGGTCGTG
>DASSVP010000055.1:0-28641 GCA_035705985.1 Thermoleophilaceae bacterium | reverse complement strand
AAGATCTCCGACGAGCAGCTCTTCTACCTGCAGTCGCGCGGCCTCACCGAGGAGGAGGCGGCGGCGATGATCGTGAACGGCTTCATCGAGCCGGTCACGAAGGAGCTGCCGATGGAGTACGCCGTCGAGCTGAACCGCCTGATTCAGCTCGAGATGGTCGACTCGATCGGCTGAGCGGGCGAACCGAACACCCGCGGGCTTCGGCTGTTGCTTTCGCCCGGACCCGCGGAGCGAGATGATGAGCGCATGGACTGGAAGCTTGAGCTCATCACGGTGCCCGTCAGCGACGTCGACCGCGCGAAGGCGTTCTACACAGAGCAGGTCGGGTTCAACGCGGACCACGACCACACCGTCAGCGACGAGATTCGTTTCGTTCAGCTGACGCCGCCGGGATCGGCGTGCTCGATCGCCATCGGCAAGGGCCTCACACAGATGGCGCCGGGCTCGCTCCAGAACATCCAGGTGGTCGTGTCGGACATCGACGCGGCCCGCGCCGAGCTGCTCGAGCGCGGCGTCGAGGCGAGCGAGGTGCAGGACCTGCCCGGAGGCAGGTTCGTGTTCTTCTCCGATCCCGACGGGAACGGCTGGGTGGTGCAGCTGCCGGCCGGCGCCTAGCCAGCGCGGATTTCAGAGGACGGGACGCACGACGAGCATCCCCCGGTGCGAGACGAGATGCGCCAAGTCGTCCGCCAAGCGCTGGACGTGTTCGCTCGCCTGTTGCTCGAAGCGCTCCACTTCGACGATCTCGGCGATCAGCACGTAATCGGCTTGACCGATGGACTGTCCGGGCACGTCCGCCGGCCGCGTGAGCCGCCAATCCGAGACCGTGTCCAGCGACCCGCGGACGATGTCGCGATCCTCCGTCATTAGGCGCTCGAAGTCCTCGGCCAGCTCCGGCGAACGCAGCTGAAACCACATGAGAAGGGTCGCCGGAGGACTCATCGGCGCAGCGTAATAGATCAGACTGGTGCCTTGAGACGAGCACGGCGGCCGACTCGGTGCTCTGTTGAGTGCCGTACGCGGTGCCGGCAGTGGTCGGTCCCCAGCGAGGAGCTGTTTCGTTTCCACATCGCGCAGACACGTAGCTCGGCGGCTTTCTGTTGGGCCGCAGGCTCTACGAGACGATGCTTGTGTGGGAGACGGATCCGTCGATGCGCGACGATGAGCCCGGGGCCGCGTTCGCCGACGTCTGGTGCGCGATCCCGAAGGCCCGGCGGCATCCGCGTAGGACGCGCGCAGGTTCCTGCACGCCCTTTGACAGGTCAGCCGCCCGGCGCGGCGTTCTCCATCCGCTTCGACATCTCGTCCGGCGACACGTCCTCGACGTGCGTGGCGACGTGCCAGTGATGCCCGAACGGGTCCTCGAAGCTTCCGAGGCGATCGCCGTAGAACTGGTCCTCGACCGGGCGCATGGGCTTGGCGCCGGCCTCGACCGCGCGTTCGAAGACGCTATCCGCGTCCTCGACGTACATGTGAAGGCTCACCGGGGTGCCGCCGGTCGACCGCGGGCCGCGAGCGTTCATCTCGGGGTGCTCGTCGGCCAGCATGATCACCGAGTCGCCGATCTCGAGCTCGGCGTGGCCAACCTTGCCCTCCGGGGCGTCCATGCGCATCCGCTCGCTCGCCCCGAAGACGGACGTGTAGAAGTCGATCGCGGCGGCCGCACCGTCGACGATGAGGTAGGGCGTGACCTGCCGATAGCCCTCCGGGATCGGATTCACCATGGCGTGCACCTCCTGGTTCGTTCGCTGACCGCCTGAGCGGTGAGCGCGGGCGGCCCCTGTGCTGGGGGCCGCCCGTCGCTTTCGGCTTACGCGGAGCTTACGGCCGGCAGCGCGAAGTGTCGCTGTCGGTCGTGCTGCCGTGCTGGTACACGTTCGTGAACGCCAGCAGCCAGCGGCGGTTGGCGGGGCAGCCGATCGACTGCACCACGCCCGTCGGCTCTCCGTTGATCCGGACGGTCTTGTTGAGGCCGAACTGGAGCCTCCGGATCGAGCTCTTCACCCCGGTCAGCGGCTCCTGGATGTTGGTCGGGATGCCCACCTCGATCCTGCGGCCGCGGCTCACCTCGCCGACGAGCATCTCCGAGATCGGAAGCGGCGCGGTGGCGCTCAGCCACAGGCCGAGGTCACCGCCGGTCGTCACGTACGCGCGCACGTCGATCTCCTCGACGAACGTACCGTCGCCGCCCGTGGCTGTGACGTGCCCCCTGCCGATCCGCGAGTTCCGCGGGCAGGCGCTGTCGGAGCGCGCCTGATTGGCCCTCTGCGGGTTGCAGCGAAGGCGCCGCGGCCAGCTCCTCCCCATGAAGCGGAACTGCTTCGGGAGCACGATGTTGAGGTCGGTCGAGGTCTCCGGCTGGCCGGTCCCGGAACGGGTCGACTGGGTCAACTCGATGTTCGTGTTCACCGGCTTGGGGTTGGCCTTCGTGCCGGCATCGCGCGACTTCGCGCTCGTGCTGAAGTTGAGGTTCATGAGCGTGTTCTCGTGCGACGCGAACGCGCTGCCGGGGACTGCGAGTAGGAGCGCGCCGACCAGCGCGCCCGCGAGCGTCCTGCCCTTCAAGAGACTGCCTCCAAGATCGGTTGCAAACAAGGACCGCTCTCCAGGTCCGCCGGCAACAAACCGCAGAAGGCTCAGGAGTTGCGCCATTCGTGCCGATTCCCAGAGGGATGAGCGTCAACGACCTCGTGCTCGTCCAGGGGATGCGCGACACCAAGGTCGCGCTCGCGCGCTGGAACCGAGAGCCCGGCACCGCCCTCCGCCCGTGGTGCGCCCTCAGCGTGGCGATCGCCGCGGCGCTGCTGTACGCCGTCTACGCCGTGGCCAAGCTCGCGCCCGAGGACCCCACGCTCTACGTGCTCCCGGGCTACAACGCCGAGGCCGGCATCGATGACTACGCGCACGTCCTGTTCCGCAACTCGCTCGTGCTGGCGCTGCACGCGCTCGCGTGCGTCGCGGGCTTCATGGCGGGCAGCTCGCTGCCGCTCTCGGCCGCCCACCGCAGCGGTCTGTCGGAGTGGGTGCACGAGAAGGCCGGCCCGCTGGCGATCGCATTCGTGGCCTGCGCGACGCTCTTCTCGCTCTGCACCCAGGCCTACGTGATCGGCGGGAACGCGGCCTCGATCGCGGCGCAGGTGGGCATCACTCCCGGGATGCTGATGCTCACTCTGCTCCCGCACGCGCTGCCGGAGCTGTTCGCGCTCTTCCTGCCGCTCGCCGCATGGATGGTGGCCAGCAGGCGCGGCGACTGGCATGAGCTGCTGGCGGCCACCTTCGTGACGGTGGCGATCGCCATTCCGATCCTGCTCGCGGCCGCCGCGATCGAGGTCTGGGGCTGGCCCACGCTGCTCAACGACGTCGCGCGCTGAACACAGACGGGGCGGCCCGAAGGCCGCCCCGTTCGCGTAAGCCTCGGCTATGCCGTGGCTAGCACTTGACCTGCTTGCTGGCGGTGATCTTCCGGGCCGGCTCGGAGGACGTGGCCTCGGTCGTGAAGGTGGCGCGGACCGTCCGCCGCGTGCCCTTGCATCCCACCTTGCTGTAGAAGCCCCACCGCTTGCCGTTGATCACCTTGTCCGCGAGAGCGATGGTGGAGACGGACTCGCGGATCGAGTTGTCGACCCCTGTGAGGGGATGCTTCAGGTTCTGCGGAACGGTGAAGCGCAGATCGCTGCCGGTGATGCCGGCGATCTTCGTCTTCACGTACGTCGCCCTGATGGCCGTGGCGATCGGCAGCGGGCAGCCAATGACGTTCGACTCGAAGCTCGGCGGCGGCGGCTGGCCGTTGCTGTCGAGCCGGATGGCCAGGCCGGTACCGATGTTGTAGAGCCGCAGCTGCAGGTTGCATGCGGCGCTTGCGCTCAGGCTCTGGTTATTGCTCGCCCCCGCGGCGTTCTTCACGATGCCCCTGCCGACCAGCGCCTTGTTGCACCTGGAGGGCACGCCCGCCTGGTCGTCGAGGTCGGTGAACGCGCACTTCGGCTTGACCTTGGTGTTCGCCAGAAGCCCCTCGGCGCCGATCGCGTACTTCTCGATGACGGTCGCGCGCTTCGACGGATCCGTCTCGCCGACGCGGAACCCGAACACGAGGTTGGTTGGGATCGGCTTCCTCAGGCTGCCCTTGCCCTTCGCGCTCGTGGACGCCTTATGAAGCGTGTAAGTGTTCGCCGCATAGGCGACGCCGGCCACTGCGACCAGCGCTCCGAGCGCCAGCGCGGCCACCAAGACCTTTCGCATCTCTCCTCCTGGAGGGTGGGACTGAAACTGAGACCAATGAAGGCTTGCCACCCTATACCAGCGTGCGCACCCCCGTCGACGCCGATATCTATGCGCCCGAGTTCCCGCGCGAGCTCGAATGGGTGAACGTCGCCTTCCTCCGGATGAACACGCTCATGGGCCGCGGAGCTGTGCTCGTCGAGTTCTGGGACTTCGCGCGCGTCAACTCGCTGCGAACGCTCCCGTATCTGAAGGAGTGGCACGCCCGTTACGCGGACGCGGGCCTGCGCGTGATCGGCGTGCACACGCCCGGCTACTCGTTCGGGCGCGACCGCGACACGGTGGTGCGCGCGGTCGAGCGGCTCGCGATCCCGTACGCGGTGGCGCTCGACCCGGACTACGCGGTCTGGCGCCTGTACGGCAACAAGGGCTGGCCGGGCCGCTACCTGTTCGACCGCACCGGGAAGCTCACGCTGATCCACTACGGCGAGGGCGAGTACGACGACACCGAGCGCGCGATCGGCGAGGCGCTCGGCGTGGAGGTCGACCCCGTGGAGCCCCTGCGCCCGGAGGACGCGCCGGGCGTCCTGCTCGAGCCGCAGACCGCCGACATCGCACTGCCGGCCGACCGCGAACGGCTGGAGCTGGTGCGCGACTGGACCGAGGGCGAGGACTGGATTGCGGCGGCCGACGCGGGCGCGGCCGCCCGCTTCAGCTACACCGCCGGGGGCGTCTACGCCGCGCTGTCGGAGGGCGGCGTGGAGCCGGGGCTGTACGAACTGGAAGAGGGCGTGGTGGAGGCCGAGTCACCGGGGCTGCGCCTCCACGGAATTCAGTTCACGCCCGTGCCGCCAGCGCCTTCCTGATCTCCTTGGGGAGCATGAAGCGGACGTCCTCCTGGACGACCTCGAACTCGGAGACGTCGGCGGTGCCGCGGGCGCGGAAGAACTCGATCAGCCGCTGCACGAGCTCCTCGGGCGCGCTCGCTCCGGAGGAGATGCCCACCACGCGCTTGCCCTCGAGCCACTCCTCCTGCACCTGCGTCTCGTTGTCGATCAGGTGCGCGTCGGCGCCGTGGTCACGGGCGACCTCGACGAGCCGGTTCGAGTTCGACGAGTTCCTCGAGCCGATCACGAGCACGAGGTCGCACTCGCGCGCCATCTGGCGCACCGCGAGCTGGCGGTTGGTCGTGGCGTAACAGATATCGTCGGACTTCGGGCCCGTGATGTTCGGGAAGCGCTCCCGCAGGCGCCGGATGATGCGGTCGGTCTCGTCGACGCTCAGCGTGGTCTGCGTGAGGTAGGCCACCCGGTTCGGGTCGGGGAGCTCGAGCCGGTCCACGTCCTCCTCGGTCTCGACGAGCACGAAGTGGTCGGGCGCCTCGCCCATCGTCCCCTCGACCTCCTCGTGGCCCTCGTGACCGATCAGGACGATCGTGTAGCCGTCGGCGGCGAACTTCTTCGCCTCGACGTGCACCTTCGTGACGAGTGGACAGGTCGCGTCGATGGTGCGGAGCTCGCGCGCCTCGGCATTGGCGTGAACGGCCGGCGAGACGCCGTGGGCGGAGAAGACGACCGTCTGGCCCTCCGGCACCTCGGTCTCCTCGTCGACGAAGACGGCGCCGCGCTCGCGGAGCTGCTCCACCACGTGCTTGTTGTGCACGATCTCCTTGCGGACGTACACCGGCGGGCCGTACAGCTCGAGCGCGCGCTCGACCGTCTGCACGGCGCGGTCGACGCCCGCGCAGTAGCCGCGCGGCGCGGCGAGCAGCAGCTTTTCGGGAGCGGCGGCCATCCGAGGTGAGGCTAGCGATCAGAGGTCGCGCACGAGCCTCAACACGGTCTCCCCCACGGCGTTGACGCTCCGCGCCGAGACGGCAGACATGTCGTCGCAGCGGCGGTGCCAGCAGGGGAAGTCGAAGTCGATCAGATCGATCGAGGGCACGCCGCGGCGGAGGAACGGGATGTGGTCGTCGGAGATCGGGCCCTGGTTGCCCTCGGGGAAGAAGCGGATGGCGCCGGCGCGGCGAGCGGCGTCGCGGAGGCGCCGCCAGAGCGCGGGTGACGAGTTGCTCTCGTACCGGATCGTGAGCTCGCGGTCGCCGACGAAGTCGAGCAGGACCATCGCTCGCGCCCTCGAGAACGCCGCCGCGGCGACCTTGCTCCCGCGCAGGCCCTTCTCCTGGAAGTCCGCGTCCGAGGCGTTGCGGGGCGACTCCTCGCCGTCGAAGAAGACGAACCGGATCGTGTGCCGCGGGCGGCGGATCGTGCGCGCGAGCTGCGCGACGACGGCGGTGCCCGACGCCCCGTCGTTCGCGCCCACGAAACCGGGGATGTCCTTCGTGTCGTAGTGCGCCCCGACCACGATGTAGCCGGGCTCGCGCCCGCGCACGGTGCCGATCACGTTCCGAAGGCCGCCGGGGACGTCCTGGTAGCGGCCGCGGGGCACGATTCGCTGGAGCAGGTCGGCGAGCCGGCGCGACGCCGGCGAGCCCGCGGGGCGCGGGCCGAGCTCGACCTGCCGGCGCAGCAGCCGGAAGGCCGCCGCCCCGTCGAAGCGGTCGACCGCCGCGGCGGGCGCCGTGCTGCCGTCCGCCTCGCCGTCACCGGTGAACGGCAGGTTGTCGGTGGCGACGAGCGCCACGAGCGTCAATCCGAGTACGACCTGAACCGCAAGCACGATCCCCAACAGCTTCACAGAGCGGATTGTCACGGGTAGGCTCCGCGGATGGCGAACCAGGGCCACAAGGACCGCCTGAGCGCGGTCGACGCCTCGTTCCTCGCCCAGGAGAAGCAGGCCTCGCACATGCACGTGGGCGCGCTCGCCACATTCGACGGGCCGCCGCCGGCGGGCGCCGAGCTGTGCGCGCACCTGGAGGCGCGGCTGGGGCTCGTCCCGCGCTATCGCCAGAAGCTGGCGTTCCCGCGGCTCGACGCCGGGAGGCCGTTCTGGGTGGACGACCCGACCTTCAACCTCGACTACCACGTGCGCCACACGGCGCTGCCGAAGCCGGGCGGCGACGACCAGCTGCGCGAGCTCCTGGGACGCATCTTCTCCCAGCGGCTGGACCGCTCGAAGCCGCTCTGGGAGCTCTGGATCGTGCACGGGCTCGAGGACGGCCGTTTCGCGCTCATCTCGAAGACGCACCACGCGCTCGTGGACGGCGTCTCGGGCGTGGACATCGCGACGGTGCTGTTCGACCTCTCCCCGGTGCCGTCCGAGCCCGAGCCCGGCGAGCCGTGGACGCCCGAGCCCGAGCCGTCCGACGCCGAGCTTGTCGCCGAGGGCGTGATCGGCCTCGTGAAGACCCCCTTCAGCCTCGCCGGCCAGGCAGTCGGCGCGCTGCAGCGCCCCGGCGAGACGCTCGAGAAGGTGCGCGAGGCAGCGGAGGGCGTGGGCGAGGTCGTCTGGGCGGGGCTGAACCCCGCGCCCGAGGTTCCGCTCAACGTGCCGATCGGCCCGCACCGCCGCGTGCGCTGGGTGGAGAGCCGCCTGGCCGACTTCAAGGAGGTCAAGAACGCGCTCGGCGGGACCGTGAACGACGCCGTGCTGGCGGTGGTCGCGGGCGCGCTGCGCACGTGGCTCCGGGACCGCGGCGTGCGCACGCAGGGAGTCGAGCTGCGCGCGCTCGTGCCGGTGTCGATTCGCGGTGAGGACGAGCGCGGCTCGCTCGGCAACCGCATCGCGGCGATGCGCGGGCCGCTCCCCGTGTACGTGGACGACCCGGTGGAGCGCCTACGAGTGGTCCAGCGCGGCATGGGCCAGCTGAAGGAGTCGAAACAGGCGCTCGGCGCCGAGGTGATCGCGGGCCTCCAGGACTTCGCTCCGCCCACGCTGCTGGCGCAGGCGTCGCGCCTCAACTTCTCGACCCGGCTGTTCAATCTGATCGTGACGAACGTCCCGGGTCCGCAATTCCCGCTCTACCTGCTCGGCCGCGAGATGGAGCAGATCGTCCCGATCGCGTTCCTGCCCGAGAACCACGCCCTCGCGATCGCGATCATGAGCTACAACGGCAGGGTCGACTTCGGGCTGCTCGCGGACTACGACGCGATGCCGGACATCGACGCCCTCGCCGGCGAGCTCGAGGACTCGCTCGCCGAGCTGCTGGCCGCCGCGCGCAAGGCAGCGAAGTCGAACGCGAAGACGAACGGCCGCAAGAAGGACGGCACGCCGGGCAAGGCGCGGAGGAAGACGCCCGCCTCCTGATGCGCCGCACGATCTCGGCGGTCACCGCACTCGCGGCCGCAGGCCTGCTCGCGCCCGCCGCGCACGCGGCTCCACCGGCTCCGTTCGGACACGCCTGCCTGCCGCAGGACGGCGTGCTCTTCTGCCCCACCGCGACCGACGCCGAGCGCGTGCCGAGCTGGGACGGCGTGCCGCTCGACGTGGACGTGACGCTTCCGCCGAGCGGCGACGGCCCGTTCCCGGCGATCGTCATGCTGCACGGCTGGGGCGGGAGCAAGACGTCGTTCGAGACGCCCCAGCCGGCGGGCGCGTACGACAACGTCGCGTTGGCCCGGCTGGGGTATGCCGTCGTGAACTACTCCGCCCGCGGCTTCGGTCGCTCGTGCGGCGCCCTCGATTCGCGTACGTCCCCTGGCTGCGATCGCGGCTGGATCCACCTGGCCGACCACCGCTACGAGGGGCGCGACACCCAGCATCTGCTCGGGTTACTCGTGGACCAGGGCGTCATCCGGCCCGACGCCATCGGCGTCACAGGCATCTCGTACGGCGGGATCCAGTCGCTCAATCTTGCTCGGCTCCGCAACCGCGTGCGCCTCGAGGACGGCTCGTTCGTCCCGTGGCAGAGCCCGGCAGGGAGGCCGCTGTCGATCGCCGCCGCGTGGGCCCGCTGGGCGGCGTCCGATCTCACCTCCGCGCTCCAGCCGAACGGGCGCTTCCTCGACTTCCGGACGCCGCGCCGGAATCAGGGCATCCGGCCGGCCGGGGTGATGAAGAAGAGCTACCTCGACGGCCTCTACGCCAGCGGCAGCGCGACGGGCTTCTACGCGCCGCAGGGCGGGCCCTTCAACGCGGACCTAACAACCTGGAAGGCCCTCTCGGACCAGGGCGAGCCGTTACGCCGGGGCGCGCTCGCGGCCGGCCGTGAGCTCACGCGCTTCCACAGCTGGGCCGGGCTGTCGGGCCCGAGCCCGCCGCTGCTCGTTCAGAACGGCTGGACGGACGATCTGTTCCCGGCGCCTGAGGCGCTTCGCGTGTACCGGACCTTCACGGCCGTCCCCGGCGCGCGCATCTCGCTCCAGCTCGCGGACCTCGGCCACCCGCGGGGGCAGAACAAGGCACGCTCGCTAACCGCGACCACGGCCCAGGGCGGGGCGTTCTTCGACGCGTACCTGAAGCGCGAGGGCCGCCCGCCGGCTCACGGCAGCGTGCTCGCGTTCACGCAGACCTGTCCAACTGCCGCGCGTGAGGGAGGCCCGTTCCGGGCGGAGAACTGGGAGCGCCTCCATCCGCTGGTGCTCGCACTGCGCCGAGCGCGCCCCCAGGTCGTGCGCTCGAGCGGCGGGCGGCGCGCGACGGCCCGCGCGATCGACCCGATCGGCGGGGCGGCGTGCAACCGGGTGAGCGCACGGCGCGCACGCGGCACGGCTCTCGTCAACCGCCGTGTCCGGCGCCCGTTCACGCTGCTCGGGATGCCGACCGTGGAGGCGAGCATCCGCACCCGCGGCCGCGGCGGCTTCCTGGCGGCGCGGCTGTGGGACGTGCACCGCGGGCGGATGACGCTCGTGACGCGCGGGGTCTACCGCCTGCGCGACAACCAGAGCGGCGAGATCCTCTTCCAGCTGTTCGGAAACGGCTGGCGCTTCCGGCGCGGACACGTGGCGCGGCTCGAGCTCGTCGGCCGCGACCCGCTCTTCCTGCGCACCAGCAACTTCCGCTTTGCGGTCAGGGTTTCGGGAATCCGGGTATTCCTTCCCGGACGGTGACCGAGGCGCGCGCCAACGTGGGAGATGTCGAGCTCGTCTACGAGACGATCGGTGACCCCTCCGACGAGCCGATGCTGCTGGTGATGGGCCTCGGCATGCAGCTCATCCACTGGGACCTCGAGCTGTGCGAGCTGCTCGCCGAGCGCGGCTTCCTCGTGATCCGTTTCGACAACCGCGACGCCGGGCGCTCGACGCAGGTGCGTGCGCCGGTTCCGAACGTCATGCGCCTGATGGCAGGCATGTCGACCCCCGTGCCCTACCTGCTCGAGGACATGGCGAACGACACCTTCGGGTTGCTCGACCACCTCGACTTCGAGCGCGCGCACATCGTGGGGACCTCGATGGGCGGGATGATCGCCCAGACGATGGCCATCGCGCGGCCGGAACGCGTGCTCTCGCTCGCCTCGATGCTGTCCACGACCGGCGACCGTCGCGGCGGCACGCCGAAGCTGCGCGTCTGGAGCGTGTTGATGCGGCGCGCTCCGCGCGACCGGGACGCTTACGTGGAGTACTTCGTGCGGGTGTTCAGGACGATCGGCTCGCCGGGGTACGACGCCGACGAGCAGCGCATCCGCGAGCGCGCTGCCGCGACCTACGACCGCGGGCACCACCCGGCGGGCACAGCACGGCAGCTCGCAGCGATCCTCGCGTCGCCGAGCCGGACGCCGGCGCTCCGGGAGCTCGACGTGCCGACCGTGGTGATCCACGGCGAGAAGGACCCGCTCGTGCCCTTCCGAGCCGGCCAGGCCACGGCCCGCGCGATCCCGGGCGCCCGGTTCGTCGAGATCCCCGAGATGGGCCACGACCTGCCAAGGGAGCTCTGGCCGACATTCGTGGACGCGATCGCGAACAACGCCGCGCGCGCGGCGGCGAGGCAGCCGGCCTGAACGACCGCACCGACGCCCGGCCGAGCGCCGGTGGCGCAGCTTCTTCATCACTGTCGTGAACAACCTGCGCCACCCGGGAAGTCGGGGGCGCCCGCCCCTAGTTCACTCGGTGCTCAGGCGTGAGCGTCTCGGCCATCGCCAGCGTCTCGGAGTCCAGTTCGGCGGGCACCAGTTCGTACTCGCGTCCGTATTCGGTGACGATCGCGTCGTGCACTGCGGCCCAGGTTGCGCCGGGCGCCTCCGAGCGCACCGAGCCGCTCGCGGCCGGCTCCCAGTCGAGCCCGAGCGCCGCGTAGACCGGCTCGAGCACGCCGTTGATCCGGTCCTCTCCCTCCACGACCAGGACCACGCCGGTGTGCGACCCGCCGCCCACAACCCGCTGGCCGATCCCGGCCAGCTTCGCGACGCCGCGCGCGTTCACGCTGTAGCGGCCCGGGCAGTACTCGCCCGGCACCTCGCCCACGCGTGCGTCGACGCCGAGGCGCGCCAGCGCGCGGGCGAGCCGCTCCGTGGAACGCGCGAAGCGGTCGTGGATGCCGCCGCGCGGCTCCGCGTCCGGCACGGCGTGCCCGACCTCCATCGTGCCTTCGTGGAAGACGGCCGCCCGCCCGCCGGCCAGCCTCAGGGTGGCGTCGAACCCGCGCACGCGAGCGGCCCGCACCGCCTCGGCATAGCCGGGCGCCACGGCGTCGCGCTTCGCGAATGCCACCGTGGTGCCGGTCGGCGCGATCCGAAGCGTCTCAGGTAACGCTCCCGAGGCGACCCGCAACATCAGCGCGCGCGAGACGGCCGCATCGAGAGCGGGATCGTCAGCGAAGGAGTCCTCCAGGAGTCGCAGCCGGGGCACGCGGCAACTATGCCGCGACTTCGTTCCCGTCGTCCGGTGACCAGTCGAGGGCGGACAGCGCGCGGTCCTTGCCCGTGAGCTTCGCGCCGCGCAGGCAGAAGTCGGCGGCCGCGATCAGGTCGTCGACGGATGCCGCGTCGTCCGGGTAGATCACCCAGCCGACGCTCGCGGTCACACGGATGTCGTCGTAGTCGAGGTCGCGCAGCGTGTCGAGGACGCGCTCGGACAGCAGCGTCATCGCGTGCTTCGTCGCACGCGGAACCAGCACGGCGAACTCGTCGCCGCCGAGCCGCGTGACCATGTCGTCCGTCCGGACGCAGCGGCGCAGCCGAGCGGCGGTCTCGCGAAGCACCGCGTCGCCCGCCGGATAGCCGTGCGCGGTGTTGACGTCCTTGAAGCCGTCGAGGTCCACCAGCAGCAGGCCGCTCGGCGGCTCGCGCTCGGTCTCGACCGTGAGCCAGTCGAGCATCGCGCGGCGGTTCGGAAGCTCGGTGAGCGGGTCGAGCAGTGCGAGCGCCTCGGCGCGCTCGCGCAGCTCCACGAGCAACTCCTTGCCCTTGACGATCAACAGGCCGAGCACCAGGTACGCCGGGCAGACGACGATCAGCTCGCCGATGTAGCCCTCCGCCACCGCGTTGCGGTCGTACAGCAGCGGCACCAGCGCCGTGGCCACGCAGGCGAGGACGTACGGGACCGCGTCGTGGCGGCGGTAGAAGTACGCCGCGTAGACCAGCAGGAAGAAGAAGTAGAAGCGGGCGGGCGAGTTGGCGCCGCCGGTGGAGGCGACCACGCCGCCGACCACCCCGATCGCGCCGATCGCGGGCGCGTGCCAGAACCAGGCGCCGTGCTGCTCCGGCTCGGCGAATGCCACGCAGAAGATGCCCCACGCGACGCACACGGCGGCGAGCGCCACCACCCAGTTCCGGTGGGCGTTCTCGACGCCCGGCACGAGCAGCAGGATGAGAGCGGTGATTCCGGCAGTCAGAAACAGAACACCGGCCAATGTGCCGGCGAGCGTGCGCTCCTCCTGAACGGTGTGGACCCGAGCCGCCACCCTCAGGCGGTTATCGGCACTTCAGAGGGCGCTCAGTAGCCCAGAGCGAACTTCGCTTCCTCGCTCATCATGTCGGGGGTCCAGGGCGGCGTGAAGGTCATCTTGGGGTGGACGGCGTTCACGCCGTCGAGCTCGCCCACGAACTCCTGGATCTGCTCCGCGACCTGCGGCCCGATGGGGCACCCGGGCGACGTGAGCGAGAAGTTGACGAAGACGTCGCCGCCCTCGACCTCGACCTCGTAGATCAGCCCGAGCTCCACGAAGTCGAGCCCCAGCTCAGGGTCGATGACGTTGGTGAGCGCCTCCTGGACGTCGTCCACGGTCACGGTTGACATAGGACGAGGATAGTAGGGTCAGGCCGTGCCTCTCTGGGTCCTGGCACTCCTCTTCCTGCTCGTCCCGGTCGCCGAGCTGTACGTCATCTACCAGGTGGGTGACGCGATCGGCGTGCTCTGGACGTTCCTGCTCCTGGCGGCGGATTCGCTGCTCGGCTCGCTGCTCCTGAAATCGCAGGGCAGGGCGGTCTGGCGCCGGTTCAACGACAACCTGGCCCAGGGCCGGATGCCGCACCGCGAGGTGATCGACGGCGTGCTCGTCATCTTCGGCGGGGCGTTCCTGATCACGCCGGGCTTTCTCACGGACGTCGTCGGACTGACGCTGCTGGTGCCGCCCACACGCGCCGTCGTGAGGCGCTTCCTCGTGAGGCGGCTCGGGCGACGCGTGATGGTCGGCGGCGGCCGGCGCGACTACGACGTGGAGGGCACCGCGCGCGAGTACGACGACATGCCCCGACGCGGGCTCGAGCGGTGAGCGCCCCGGCGCTCGCGCTGTCCTTCTTCGACCTCGCCCACGACATTCACGGGACGGCGCGGTCGGGGGCCTCGGTCCTGTTCGAGCGCCGCAAGCCGGTGGTGCTCCCGGAGGGCCCCGCGATCGAGCCGAGCGGCGACGGCTGGCGCGCCGAGCTCCCCGGAACCCTGTCCCTGGCGGTCGAATCGCTCTCCGAGCCCGCTGAGCTCGGCGGCGTGCGTGCCCGGATGGTCCGTGTCCGCGGTTCCGCCGCCGGGCGCCAGGTGGACGGGCTCGGCACGATCTCCGAGACGACGGTCCCACCGCGCTGGGACGAGCTCGACGCCATCCGGAGCATCTCCGCGCTGGCCGACGAGCAGCACGCGCTGCTCGCGCTGGCGCGCCGCCCGCGCGGCGCTGTGGGCCACGGCCACGAGCTGGTGCGCGCCCATCTCGTGGAGGACGATGCGCTGCTCGCCGTGGAAGACGCCCGCATCTCGACGGTGTACGACGGCGGGGGCCGGCAGCGCAGCGCCGGGCTCGAGCTGTGGATGCCCGGCGAGGAGTTTCCGCGCCGCGGCTCCGGCCTCGTGATCGCGGGCTCGTCGCTCGACCTCGACAGCCTGCAGGTCCACATCGCCGTCTTCCGCTGGCGCCTCGACGGACGCGAGGCCATCGGCTCGTACGAGCTGATGCTGCGCTCGGAGCCGCCCTCCGCCGCGTGAGGGACGTTCTCATCTGCGATTTCGGCGGTGTCCTGACGTCGCCGATCCAGGATGGCTTCCTCGCCTACCAGGAAGAGTCCGGGGTCTCGCTCGAGCAGCTCGGCACCGCGCTCGGCCGCGCCGCGGAGGAGCACGGCGAGCACCCCCTATTCGCGCTCGAGCGCGGCGAGATCACGGAGGTGGAGTTCGCACGGCGGGTGCAGGCGCACCTCGAGGACGGCTTCGACCCGATCAGGCTGCGCACCCTTTACTTCGAGCGGCTCCGGCCGAACCCGGCGATGGTCGACTACGTGCGCGAGCTGCGCGGCCGCGGCGTGCGCACCGCGCTGCTCACGAACAACGTGCGCGAGTGGGAGCCGCTCTGGCGCGCGAAGCTTCCCGAGATCGACGAGCTGTTCGAACTGGTGGTGGACTCCGCCTTCGTCGGCCTGCGCAAGCCCGACGCCGCGATCTACTCACTCACCCTCGAGCTCCTCGGGGGCGTGCCGCCCGAGCGCTGCGTGTTCGTGGACGACCTCGACGTGAACTGCGAGGCGGCCCGGGCGCTCGGGATGGCCGCGGTCCGCTTCGAGAGCGCCGAGCAGGCGATTCCGCGGATCGACTCGGCCCTGCATGGCGCGGACGGCTAGGCTGCCCCGGGTGGTTCGCCTTCGGCTCCCCGTTCTCGTCGGCATGGTGTTTTTCGCGCTCGCCGCCCCGGCCGCGGCGCAGTCGCCGTCCGGCACGTGCAACCTCACTGGGACGGAGGGCACGAAGCAGACGTACGACTGCCGCTACGGACCGATCACCGTCGCGCCGTTCCAGGTGCTGACGAAGGAGGTCCAGCTCGGCATGCCCAAGCCGGACGTGAACGGCTTCGTGACGAACATGGAGACGGACGTCGTCGACGCGAACGGGGCGCCGATTCCGATCCGCCGCCTGATGCTCCACCACATCGTCTTCTCCAACTTCGGCGTGCCGGACAGGACCTGCACCAACTTCACGATGTGGAACTCCATGTCGAAGCTCCCCGCCGCCGCCGAGCGCTTCTACGCGGCGGGCGAGGAGCGCACGAAGATGGCGCTGCCGGACGGCTATGGCTACCCGGTGAAGAAGTCCGACGACTGGCTCGTGACCTACATGTTCATGAACCATCGGTCGAGGACGGACAGCGCCTACATCGGCTACAGGGTCACGGTCGACACGCGGCCCGACGTCACGCCGGTGGAGCCCTACTGGCTCGACGTCGAGAACTGCAGGATGGACCCGGTCTATGACGTGGCCGGCGGCAAGCGCCGCGGCAGCCGCGACACCCAGCGCGCCGTCTGGAACGTCCCGAAGGGAGGCCGCATCGTCGGGGCCGGCGGCCACGTGCACGGCGGCGGCCAGGCGCTCGTGCTGCGCCGCCCGAACTGCGCCACGAACGGCGAGCTCTACAGGTCACGACCCACCTGGGGCGGCCCGCGCCACCCGTTCTACCGGGTCAGGCCGATCCTCCACGAGCCCGGGCCCATCAACATGAGCGGGTTCAACTCCGCGGCCGGCATCCCGGTGGCCGCCGGGGAGCGGGTCGTGCTCGAGTCGCGCTACGACGCGCGGCTCCCGCACACGCGCGTCATGGGGATCATGATCGTCTTCATGGCGCCGGATGCGTCCGTCACCGAGCGCTGCGCCGCGCGCCCGGACGACATGGCCGAGCTGCCCGCGCCGTCGGGACGCAGAGCGCCGCCGCCGTTCACCGTGCCGATCGTCGGCCGGCGCGGCGGCAGGGCCGTCAACATCGACGCGCCGCCCGGGCGCCGCGCGAAGCTCGGCAGGCGCGGGACGATCGACGTGGGTGATCTCTTCTTCCGCAGGGCGAACGTCACCGTTCCGCAGGGCGGCACGCTCACCTGGAGGTTCGAGGGCGACTCGCTCCACAATGTGACGCTCGCGAACGGCCCGCGCGGCTTCTCCTCGCCGAACCTGTCGAATGGGCGGATCTACCGCAAGAAGCTGAACGTGCCGGGCATGTACCAGCTCTTCTGCGGCATTCACCCGGTGGACATGACCGCCACCGTCAAGGTCACGAAGCGCCGCCGGTAAGCGTCACTCTTACGCAGGATGCGGCGTGTCCGATGCGGACCCTTGACGGGTCGGCTAGCGCGTGTTCTACTGCTCCGCGAGACGCGGATCTGAAGCGCAAAGAGCGAAGCCACGAGGATGTGAGGCTCGCCGCGCAGCCCCGGAGACCTCGGTCACCGGTGGCGCGCTCCTCAAGCGCCCAGTCCGCGTCTCGTTTTCCTTGCGGTGCGCCACATCCGGGCCATCTTCCGGGCGTTCTGCGCGTAGAGCCTGCCCTTCGACACCGGCGGCAGCTCGAGGCCGCCGACCATCTTGTGCGGTAGGAGCACCCAGCCGCCGTCCTCCTCGACGAGGTCGCCGCGCACCTGGAAGTTCCGCTGCCACTTGAACTCCGGGTGGTGGTCGTGGGCCGTCAGGCACGCGAGGCCCGGCTGGACGGGCAGGCCGACCACGCTGGCGCCGATGCGGACGCGCTTCGACCCCGCGTCCACGGAGATCGGCACCCGCAGGCTGAAGGGGAAGCCGTCGGGCGCGACGAGCGACAGGACCGCGTGCTGGTAGCGCTCGCCGAGCTCGTCCATGCGCGGGTCCCACACGGTCGTGCCGCCCCGGGCGGGTGCGTGCGGAGCGTCGGGCTCCTCGTCGTGACCGGAGCGGACCTCCTCCATGTGGGCGTCGTAGAGCGTCGGCTCGCCGGTGGGGTCGCCCCCGGGCCACACGTACACTCGCTCGGGGCGCACGTGTATGTATATGCGCGTGAAGTAGAACGAGAACGCGCGCTGGAGGACGGCGGGCGGATAGAGACCCTTGGCGCCGGGAAGCTTCTCGAGCGACTCCTGTCCGTAGCGCTCGCGATTGGCCTCCAGGTCCTCGTAGTCCACATCCGCGATGCCCTGCACGAGTACCTGAGGCGCAGCGTCCATCCCGCTCCCGGTGGGATCCGAGAACAGGAGCGCGACCTTGGGGTTGGCCCGCGCGTCGAAGGCCTTCTTCGGGTAGCCGAGCGCGGTGGTCACGTCGATGCACGCGTCGCCCGGCCGGTAGTACGGAGTCAACGGCCAGCAGATCGGCTGCCCGCGGCGGTCGACCGTGGCGAACTCGGTCGTGATGAAGGTGTCGAAGACACGCTGGATCTCCTGCGGCAGCGAGGCTGTCACGAGGCGCAGACTACTTCGACAGGAAGCGAGTCAGCTCGCCGGCGAGCACCTCGGGGGCGCTGACGTTCGCGCCGTGTCCCTGGCCGTCGAGGGGGCGCTTCTCGGCGCTCGGCAGCATCTCCGCGTAGGCCTCGGTGGAGCGGGTCGCCCAGTCCGGGCTCTCGGTGCCCACGAGCAGGAGCGTCGGAGCGGTCACCCCCGCGAGCGCATCGCGGTCGAGCTTGTGCGCGAGCTCCGCCCGCAGCTCGCGCGGAAGCGTCGGGGTCACCCGCTTGCGCGCCTCCCACAGCTGCGTGCGGGCCATCTCGTCGATCGCGGCCTCGTCGTAGCCGCCCACCTGGCGCAGGAACTCGCGCACGACGGCGTCGCGGTCGCCGTCCTCGATCAACCGCTCCCAGCGATCGACCGTCTCGGGGTCGACGAGCACGCCGCCCATCGGCGGCTCGTACAGCGCCAGCCGCGGGAGCTCGTCCAGCAGGCCCGCGGCGCCGGCCGCCACCAGGCCCCCGAAGGAGTGCCCCACCAGCAGAGCGCCCTCGCCGGCGTCACGGAGCACTGCCGCGACGTCCTCGTACTCCTGCGCCAGCTCGTAGCCGTCCGCGTCCGTGGAGTCGCCGCGGCCGCGGCGGTCGATCGCGATGACGGTGAAGCTCGGCTCGAGCAGCGGCCGCACGGCGTCGAAGCTCCAGCGCGCCGAGCCCGCACCGTGCACGAGCACCACGGGCGGCCCCTCGCCGCTGACCTCGCAAGCGATGCGGGCGCCGTCGGGGCTCGTCACATGGCGCAGCACGGCGGCGAGCCTACCCGCTGCATCCGGGGCGGCCCCACAGGCCGCGCCCGGCGGCGCGCGCTCGACGCGACGCGCGCGCGAAGACGTCCTCGTACTCCACGTTCGGCGGAACCGTGAGCGGCTGGGCGTACCCGCGTGCCACCAGCAGCCTGTTCAGGAAGCGGCCGTCAGCGAGCCACAGATACGCGAGCGCGCGGCCGTAGCGGTCGCGCTCGTCGGCACCCAGCCGGTAACGCACCTTCGCGCCGAGCGGGGCGGTCCGCTCGACGAACGCGGACGCGCGGCTGCCGAAGCACTCGCCGCGCCCGTACACCTCGGGGGTGTCGATCCCGATCAGCCTGACCTTCCCGACGCCCGACAGCCACAGGGTGTCCCCGTCGGTGTGCTTCGTGACCCGCGCATCGGTGGCGGAGGTGGCGGGCTCCGAGCACCCGGCGGCGAGGCCGACGAGCAGCACCGCGCCAGCGGCCGAGAACCGAGTCTGACAAGGACGCACGGAGCGACGCGTGCTCCGGCACGCGAGCGACCGAGGACGCAGCCGGACGCAGGTCTGCAGGCGGCCGGCTAGTTGTCGGAGCCGAGGCGGTCCCAGCAATACAGCTCGACCGCCTCGGCGGCAAGCTCCATCAGGCGCTCATGGGAGAGCCACGGCAGCACTGTCGTGAGCGCCTGTTCCTCGCTCACGCCGGCCTCGAAGGCGTCCTCGCCCTTGAAGCCGGCCGCGATCCGCAGGGCCTCGCGGCGGTGGTCGCCCAGCCGCGAGAACGCGCCGAGGAGGAATTCCTTGTTCGCAATCGGCTGGCCCACCTCGAGCGACGCGTGCCACGCGGCCAGCATCGACAGGTCGTCGTCGTCGAGCTCCTCGACGGCCTTGGCGTAGTGCACCTGGAGCTCGTCCTCGGGGATCTCGTCGACCCACGCGCGCACGACCTCGCCGAGCAGCTGGCGACGCGCCTCGCGCCCGACGCTCTCGGCAACGACGCGGATAGCTTCCTGGGGCTCGATGAAGCACAGTGGCATGGTCGCCAATTTAGGACGGGGTGGGGACGGAAAGCCTCAAAGTGAGGGCGGAATCGTGCACGCAGAGCGCCGCCCGTCCCGGACAGTCCGCACAGAGCGAGAAATACGGCTCGGCGGAGGGCTCGAAGCGGCCGTCGACGACCCCCGCGGCCAGCTCGAGCAGCCGCCGCTCGAGCGCCTCGGCGTCCGCCGCGTCGTAGCTCGCGACCGCCAGCTCGTCCGGGCGCTCGAGGAAGCAGTGGACCACGTCGACGACCTCCGCGCCGGCTCTCAGCGCGGCGAGCGCGTACACGGTTCGCTGGGTCGCGTACGACGCCGCGACCAGCGCCTCCGGTTCGTGCTCGCCCAGCGCGTCGCTCTTCCAGTCGACGATCAGCGTGCGCGCGCCCTCGTCGGCCAGCACGTCCACGACTCCGTTGATCAGGAGGCTCCGCCCGCCGGCGCCATGCGGCGTGAGCGTGAACGCGAACGGCAGCTCGGTGCGCACCCGCGCGGCGGAGGCGATGCGCTCGCGCAGCCCGGAGCCCGCCACGCGCTCGAGCATTCCCCTCATGTCGGCCAGGTCCTCCGGCCTGGCCTCCTCGCCGTGCCGGGCGAACGCCGCTGCCAGCTCCTCGTCGCCCGGCGGGAGCGGGCTCGCGAAGTCCATCCGCTCGAGCAGCTCGTGGACGATCGAGCCGCGCACCAGCGGGTTCAGGCCGGGCTCGACGGGGTCGCCGCCGGGCGGACGCTCGACGGATGAGAGCTTGAGCGTGCGCTGGAGGAAGAAGCGGTACCCGCACTTCCGGTAATCCTCGAGCCCGGTGTAACTCAGGCGGCTGACCGGGAGCGCCCGCGGCGCGGGCGGTAGCCCGAGCTCGAGAAGCGGCTGCTCGTAGGCGGGCTGCTCCTCCACGAGATCGGGCGCGGGCGAGCGGTCCTCGGCCGGGAGCAGCTCGTCCACGGTGTCCGGCGTCAGGCGCTGCCAGCGCACGGCAACGTCGCGGCCCTCACGCGAGTCGATCGCGACCCCGCTCGCGCCCTCCGACGGCAACCCGGCGCAGAAGCCGCGCCAGATCCAGCGCATCGGCTCGGTGAGCTCCGCCGGCGACGGCCGCTTCGCGAGATCCGTGGCGCCGCTCAGCACGAGGTGCTCCTGCGCGCGCGTCACCGCGACGTAGAAGATCCGCCGCTCCTCCTGTTCCGCCGCGCGCTTGCCCTCGGCCTTGATCCGCTCCAGCTTCGCGCTGTCCACCGTCCCGCCGCCGAGCTGCGCCAGGCGCAGTCCGACGCTGCCGTCCTCGGAGATGCGAAGCCGGCCGTCGTCGTCGCGGCCGTCCTTGCCGAGGTCGGCCACGCATACCACCGGGAACTCGAGCCCCTTCGCCCGGTGGATGGTCATCATCCGCACCGCGTCGAGCGCCTCCGCCTCGAGCGGCGCCTCGCCCTCACGTGCCTGGATCAGGTCGCGCTCCCCGACCGCGTCGATGAAGCCGCGCAGGTCGCGGCCCTCGTCGGCCTCGAACTCGCGGGCCATCCGCATCAGCTTGCGGACGTTCGCCATCCGGCGCGTGCCGCCCGGCAGCGCGAGGAGGTGGCGGTCGTAGCCGGTGAGCGTCACCGCCCGGTCGATCAGCGTCTCGAGCGAGACCTGGCCCGCGATGCGGCGCTCGGCCTCGAAGCGGTCGGCGAACGCAGCCAACCTCGTCCTGTCCGCGTCGGGAAGCGCCTCGAGCAGTTCCTCGTCGGGCTCGCGGACGAGCCGCCACGGGTCGCGGCGCGGCGGGCGCCGCGCGCGCAGGCCGATCAGCGCGACCGCGTCGAGCGACAGCCCCGCGAGCGGCGAGGCGAGCACCGAGAAGAGCGCGAGGCCGTCGAGCGGGTTCGCGAGCGCGGCGAGCCAGTGGCGCAGATCGGCCACCTGCTGCTGGCCCCAGTAGCCGCGCCCGCCCACCACGTGGACCGGGATGCCGCGCTCGTCGAGCGCACGCTCGAACAGGCCCATCGCGGTGGTGGCGCGGAACAGCATGACCACATCGCCGTACGACCAGCGGCCCGCGCGCGTGAGCTCGTCCACGCGCTTCGCGAGCAGCCGCGCCTCGGCGGCGCGCCAGAGCGGCGCTCCGTACATCGCCTCGCCGAACGGCTCCCCGTCGCCGGCGAGCTCCTTCCACCCGTCGCGTCCGCGGTCCACGACGAGCAGGTCCACGCACGGCGTCACCGCGGGCGCCGCGTCGCGCGACCCGCGCGCCTCGCGCAGCGGCTCGAAGCCGTCGCCCCAGGTGCGCTCGAAGGCCAGGTCGATCGCGTCGAGCACCTCACCGCGCGCGCGGAAGTTCACGGTGATGCTCTCGGCGCGGCCCGCGTCCTTCGCGGCCTGCCAGTGCTCGCGGAACACCTCCACGTCCGCGTTGCGGAAGCGGTAGATCGACTGGTTCTCGTCGCCGACCCGGAACAGGTTGTCGCGCGAGAGGAGCGCCAGCAGCTCGTTCTGGAGCCGGTTCGTGTCCTGGAACTCGTCCACGAGGACGTGCTCGAAGCGCGCGGCGTACGCCTCCCGCAGGCCCTCGTCCTGCCGCAGCAGGTCGCGGGTGGCGAGCTCGAGGTCCTCGAAGTCGAGGCCGGAGCGCTCGCGCTTGGCGTGCTCGTAGCGCGCGCCGTACAGGTCGAGCAGCGCGCGCAGCATCGTGTGGTCGCGGTGCTCGCGCTCGGCGACCTCGAGCGTCGTGAGCGCGGCATGCGCCTCGCGGTACTCGTCGCACGCGTCCGTGGCGAGCGCCCTGGCGTTGCCGGCCTTCAGCTCGCCGCGCGCCTCGATGCAGTCGATCGCCTTCGCCACCGCCTTCGAGGGCTCGGCGAACGCCAGCTCGGCCAGCGCCGACCGTGCCGCCGCCTCCAGCCGCTCACTCTCCCCCGCGGGCGCCGGCGGCCGCGACTCCTTGAGGCTCGGGTGGCGCTCGCCGCGGCTGCGCAGGTGCGAGTAGGCGGTGCGGAGCATGTCCCGCAGGCGGTCGGGCGTATAGGCCGCCACCATCTCGATCCGCTCCGGCGCCGAGCCGTCTCCCATGAAGTCCTCGAGCGCGGAGTCGAACGCGTCCGCCGCGAGGCGCTCGGCCTCCAGCTCGTCGAGCACTCGGAAGTCGGGATCGATCCCGGCGCTGAGCGCATGGGCGCGCAGGATGCGCGAGCAGAGGCCGTGGATCGTCGAGACCCACGCGCTCTCCGCCGCGCGCGCGTCCTCGCGCCGGCCGAGCTCCAGGAAGCGCCGGCGCGCGCGCGTCTTCATCTCCGCCGCGGCCTTCTCGGTGAACGTGATCGCCAGCACCTGCTCCACCCCGACCCCGTCCTCGCTCACCGCGCGCACGAAGCGCTCCACGAGAACGGTGGTCTTGCCGGTGCCGGCGCCGGCGCGCACGAGCAGCGATCCGTCCCGCCGCGCCACCGCCCGGGCCTGTTCGTCCGTCAGAGCCCTCACCGCTCGCTCCGGCACACCGACGGGTACTTGCAGCCGCCGTTCCAGGCGCAGCGGTCCGGGCACGCCTTCAGCTCGCCGCTGCGCATCAGCGCGTCGGTCTCGCGGATGCGGCCGAGCGCCCAGTCGAGCTTGTGCCGGAACTCGTCGGAGTCGAGCTGGTCGGTGGGGACCCACCGTGAACCGAGCTCCTCGACCTCGCGGGCGACCATCCCGCGCGGGCGCGGGTCCTGGTTTCCGAGCGCGACGTAGACGCCTCCCACCGCCCGGAGACCCAGGAGCTTTTCCACGACTAGCATGTAGAGCGCGGCCTGGAAGCGGTTCTCGGGCTCCCAGCTCGCAGCCTTGTAGCGGTCCACCCGCTTGCCGGTCTTGTAGTCGATAACGAGCGCCTTGCCGTCGTGCTCGTCCACCCGGTCGATCCGCCCGCGCACGCGCAGACCGCCGTCAAGCTCGACCGGCTCCGTGTCCTCGAAGCCGAAGTCGCGCTCGAGCTCTGCCGGCTCGAACTGCGAGTCCGACTCCGCCTCGGAGCGGAGAAACCTCAGCAGGTCGAACTCCAGCCGGCGAGCCGCGGCGCGCACGCGCGTCTGCTTCGGAGACAGCTGGAATTGCGCGCTGCGCTCGCGGAGCTCCTCGAGCAGGATCTGCTCGGCACGGGCGAGGTTGCCGTGGGTCACGCGGCGCGAGCCCGTCTCCTCGCGCACGCGGGTGTAGGTGTGGAAGAGCACGTCGTGCGCGTAGGAGCCGCGCACCATCGCCTCCGGGTCGGGCACGAGCTCGTCCGGCTTCAGCAGGTCCTCCACGAGCCACTTCACGGGGCAATCGGCGAAGTTCTCGAGAGCGCGCGCGGCCACGGCGTCGCGGGCGGCGAGCTGCTCGAGGAGCGGCTCGGCGCTGAGCGGCACGGGGCCGGTGAGCGGCCTGCGCGGGCCGGTGGCCGCGTGAGCGCGGTCCCATTCGGCGGCGGTGGGCGCCTCCTCGGGAGTCCAGGTGACCTCCGAGAGCGAGCGCGACCTCGTCTCCGCGCCGTCGGCGAGCAGGTCGCGCACGTCGTCCACGAAGTAGGACTCCGTCTGAGGGTTGCCCTCCTCGTCGCTCGAGCGCGAGCTGAGCACCAGCAGCCGCTCGGCCCTCGAGGCGCAGACGTAGAAGAGGTGGCGCTCGCGGTCCAGCCGATCCTCGCGGACCGGCAGAACGAGGCCGCTGGCCGTCGCGATCGCGCGGCGGTCCTCGTCGGAGAGAAACGGCTCGGGCGACGCCTTCCGCGGGAACTCCCCCTCCTGGAGCCCGCAGGCGAACACCACCTCGAAGCGGCGGGCGCGGATCGCCTCGGGAGTGGCCACCTGGACGCGGTCGGGCTGCGGCGTCTCGCCGAGGTGGACCTCGAGCTGCTCGAGCATGCGGAGCACCTGCGGCACGTCAACGGGGCGATTGCCGAGCACGGCGCGCAGCTCCCCGAGGGCGCGCTGGGCCGCGCTGAGGGCGCGCGCCTCCTCGAGCTGCGGGCCACTCAGGACGGTCGCGGTGCGCTCGTACGGCGCGGCGAACAGGCGCGTGACACGGGTCTCGAGCTCCCTCGCGAAGGCGGCGGCGTCGCGGGCGCCGGCGAGCCGGTCGAGCTCGTCCAGCGGCCAGTGGTCGCGCTCCCAACGCTCGCGTGCGTCGGCGGCGGCGTGTGCACCGTCGCGGCGCACCTCGGCCTCGAGACGGTCGGCCAGCCCAGGCACCTTGAGCAGCCCGGGCGTGCGGAGGTAGGCGAGCAGGGCGTCGGCGGTGCCGCCGGGAGCGGCCGCCCGGATCAACGCGAGCAGGCCGCGTCCGAGCCCGGTGTGGCCGAACGGGAGCTTCCGGTCGATCGAGTAGGGAATCCCGTAGGCGCCGAAGACCTGCTCGAGCAGCGACGAGTAGCGCATGGGGTCGCGGAACACCACCGCCAGCTCGCCCGGTTCGAGGCCGTCGCGGAGCAGTCCGAGCACGCGGGCGCCGATCAGCTCGACCTCGGCGCGCTCGCCGCCCGCGGAGTGGAAGGAGACCGCCTTCCCGGGCGCGACCCGTCCGGCGTCCGCCTCCGCCGCCGCCCCCGCAGCCTCGTCCTCGAACAGGCGCCGCTCCACGTGGTGGAGCGCCGATCGCGACTGGTCCGCGTAGTGGTCGTCCAGCGGCGGCAGCCGAAGCTCCTCGGCGCCCATAGCCAGGAGCTCCAGGTGGACGCCGCTCACCGCCTTGAACGCGAGCCTTCCGCGCTCGTGCGGGAGCGAAATCGTCACGTCGGCCTCACAACGCGCGGCAAGAAGCTCCAGCGCCTCGAGCTGGAGCCCGTTGAAGTCGTCGAACCCGTACACGAACACCGGCGAGCCGCCCCACGCCGCGGCCGGCCCGCCCACCTCGGCCGGCACGTCGCCGAGCGCGCGCAGCGCTCCCCAGGCGAACAGCTCCTCGTCGACCATGCCGGCCGCCTCCAGGCGCGCGCGGTAGCCGCGGTACACCGCCGCCACCTCGTCCGCATACCTGCGCCGCGGCCCGTCGCCGGCCCAGTGGCGCAGCGCGCGCGTGAAGCGCGCCGGCTCGACCCTCGGCCGCACGCGGCCCAGCTCGCCGACGAAGCGGGCGGCGGCCCGGACGAAGCCGGGCTGGGTGGCGGACTCGCGCAGCACGTGAAGGTCCGCCCCGCGCACGGCCTCCTCCACGATCAGCTCGCGCTGGAAATCGGAGGCCGCGCGACCCCCGAACCCCGCGCGCGCGGCGATCTCGCCGAACAGCCAGTCGAATCTCATCACCCGCGCCCCGAACACCGCGCCGCGCTCGGCCAGCTCGCGCTGCGAGTGGTCCACGTCACCGACCGTTGGCACGACCAGGATCGGCTCGTCGTCGAGGCGCGCCCGCAGCCCGCCCAGCACCTCGCCCGCCTTGGCGGCGTTCGCTGGGCCGGTGACGAGCTTCAGGGGCACACGGAGATAGTCGCTACTCCACCGGATCGCCTGACGCGAGAACGCCGTTCCGGGCCGCTGCGCGCAGCGCGCCGATGAAGCGGTCGCCGGGCAGGAGCACCGGCGCCTGCTGCAGCTCCCAGCCGCGGTTCGGGCGCATGATCCAGCGCGCGATGCGGACGCGCTCGTCCACGAGGCGCTCCACCCGCAGCTCGTCGCGGAGCTCGCCGGAGCGGCCGGGGCTCGCGCCGTGCGCCCCGACCTCGCCCGCGCCTTCCGGCGCGAGGTCGAAATCCGGCTCGCCGAGCAGACCCTGCTCGGAGGCGGAGCCCAGCAGCGCGGGCAGGTCCGACAGCGCCAGCACGGGCGCGTCCTTCACGAGCTGCCCCGCGTGCCAGACGGCGAGCCGGAGCCCGCCGGGAACCTTCTCCAGCCGCACCTCGCGCCCGTCCTCGTACGGGCCCGCCGCCGCGAACGGCCCACGTGACACGCGCGTGCCGCTCACGGCCTGGGCCGTGCGCTTCGCGCCGGAGCGCCGCGTCCCCGCGCTCGGGCGCGGCCGCCGCTCGGGCTTGCGGTTCGGGTCGAGCACCGTGCCCTTGGAGCAGATCGGGCAGTCCGCGACGAAGCGATTGTGGCGGCAGAACAGCGACACGCCCCTCCGAATCTAGACAACGGGAGCGCGCCTGACACCATGCTCGGGGTGCGGACGGCGGTCGTATCCGACCTTCATCTCGGCCTTCATGCCGAGGCCGACGTCGCGCGCAGGCCCGAGGTCCGGGCGGAGCTGGTAGCGGCCGTCCGCGACAGCGACCGGGTCGTGCTGCTCGGCGACATCCTCGAGCTGCGCGAGCTGCCGCTGTCTGAAGCGCTCGAGGTGGGCCGCCCGCTCTTCGAGGAACTGGGCCGCGCGCTCGCCGGCCGCCGCGTCCTGCTTGTCCCCGGGAACCACGACCACGCGCTGGCCGAGCCTTGGCTGTCACGGCTGCGGCTGGACGGGGAGCTCCTGCCCGCCGAGGCCGAGTGGCCGGTGACGCCCGAGGACGGCGCGGCCGGACGCATCGCCGCCTGGATGCCGGACGTCGAGGTGACGCTGGCCTATCCCGGGGTGTCCCTGCGCGCGGATGTCTACGCCACTCATGGGCACTACCTGGACCTGCATCTGACGGTGCCGCGCCTCGAGGCGATCGCCGCCTCCGCCATGGGACGAGTGACCGGCCTCGGCAAGACCGCCCGCTCGGCCGCCGACTACGAGGCCGTCGTCGCGCCGATGTACGCCTTCTATTCGGGCCTCGCGCAGGGGGCGTCGTCGGCGTCGCTGTCGCGCGGTGGCAGCCTGTCCCGGAGCGTGTGGAGGCGCGTGAGCGACGGCCGCCCAGAGGACGCCCCGCGCGGGCGGATCCAGGCGGGCCGCCTGTTCGCGACCCGCTTCCTGCTCGGCCAGGTGACGATTCCGGGGGCGGTGGCCGCCCTGAACGGGCTGGGGCTCGGCCCGTTCAGCGCCACCCTCACGGGCGAGGAGCTGCGGCGCTCGGGGCTTGACGCTATGTCGCGCGTGGCGAGCGCGCTCTCCCCCGGCACGGAGCACGTGATCTTCGGCCACACGCACCGGCCGGGCCCGCTGCCGGGCGACGACCTCCACGAGTGGACCACGAGCTCCGGCACGCGCCTGTGGAACAGCGGCAGCTGGCTGCACGAGGGCGCGTTCGTGCGCGCCGGGCGCGACAGCCCCTACTGGCCGGGCACCGTGCTCACCCTCGCGGACGAGGACCCGCCGCGTATTGAGAACGTGCTGCGCGGGTAACGGCGCCGGAAGCAACCACGAGGGAGAGTCACACATGGCCGAGCCAGTCCCGGCAGGAAGCGACGCTTCAGCCGGCACCTACCAGTGCACGCAGTGCGGTAACACGATCGACGTGCAGTCCACTCAGAGCCTTCCGCCGTGCCCGAGCTGCGGCAACGGGCAGTGGAACACGATGAGCGGCGGCGACAGCGCCCAGGATCCCTACCCCAACAACTAGGCGGGCTTGAGCGGCCAGAGCAGCGTGTCCTGCCTGGCGGCGAATTCAGCAGGGGCTCACCCTCCAGCGGGATACCGATCTGGTCCGCCATGGCCTGTGCGTCGAGGTCGGCGTCCGCCTGCCTCGGCGGCCACGGCGGGTGGTGGATGTCCACCCGCAGCGGCCGCCCTCGCCTGTCGAAGGTGTACGCGCAGTAGCGCTCTGCCAGCCAGCGCGAGCGGTGGTCGTCGACGGTGGGTGCCACCGGCCGGTAGCTGCCGCGAAACGAGGCCGGCGGGCCCGACGACTCGATGCGCTCGCTCGAGTAATCGATCCGGTCCCGACGTGCGCGGGGCGCATCCGCGCGTGGAAGTACGGCAGCCGGTGTGTGCGCCGCGCCGCGATCACGGCCGCGCGGCGCCCCGCGTCCGGCTGAAGAAGTAGATGCCCGGCTTGCCGTCACCCGCCAGTGCGCGAAGAGCAGGTTGCGCCACGTCTGCCCCTGGACCCGGGGGCTGTCCGGAAGCGGCCGGGGCCGGTGCGAGAGCTCCTCAGGCGTGCGCCGCTGCAGCGCGATCGCGTTCGCCACTCCGGGTCGGTACCCGCGTGCCGAATGCGTATGCCGCCGCGTCGAACTCACGGAGGCGGCGGCGGAACGGCCACGTGTAGGTCGGCCACAGCGCGGAGTTGTGGCCGCCCGAGTCGAGGTAGTAGCTCTGGCAGCCGCCCGAGACCCAGACCGTGCCCTCCGTCATCGCGTCGATCTCGGCGTTGTAGGCGGC
>DASSVP010000054.1:0-30164 GCA_035705985.1 Thermoleophilaceae bacterium | reverse complement strand
CGGCGGCCACCTCGCCGCGGCGGCGGCGTTGCTCGCGCTGGGCGGCGCCGCGCTGGCCGTCCTGCACCGCCCGATGATCGCGCTCGCGTTCGACCCTGCCGGCGCGGCCGCCGGGGGACTCCGCCCGGCGCTCGTCCGGCTCGCGCTCCTGATGCTGCTCGCCGTGGCGGTCGCCCTCGCCGTGCAGGGCCTCGGCGCGCTGCTCGCGCTCGCGGTCCTGGTAGGGCCGCCGCTGGCGGTCCGCGGGCACGCGCGCACACCCGGTCGAGCCATGCTCGCCGGCAGCGCGGTCGCGGTGGCCGCGGCCATCGTCGGGATCGAGGTGTCCTTCCACGCGCACAGCGCGGCCGGGGCGTCGGTGGCGGTCTCGCTCTGCGCCGCGGCCGCGCTGGGCGCCGCGCTCAGGCCGTCGCCGCGCGCGGCACGTCGCGCCGCACGACCACGATCGCCGCGCCGACCCCGAGCAGCACCAGGGAGATGAGCTGCGCCTGGGTGAGACCCGCGACCACGTCGTCGTTGCGGCGTATGAACTCCACCAGGAAGCGCTCGATGCCCGCGACGATCAGGTAGATCCCGAACAGCACGCCAGGAGCGAAGCGGTCGCGGAGCCGCCACAGCACGTACGCAGCGAGGCCCATCGCGAGCGTCTCGTAGACCGGCGTCGGGTGGACCTCGTCCGTCGTCGGAACCGTGCCGTCCGGATAGGACATGGCCCACGGCAGGTCGGACTCCACGCCGTAGTCGCCGTCACCCGAGAGCTGGCATCCGATGCGCCCCACGGCGTAGCCCGCTGCCAACGGCACGGCGGCGGTGTCGAAGAGCTGCCAGCCGAGGAAGCGCCGCCAGCGGGCCCAGAGGATCACGCCGAGCGCGCCCCCCACAAGCCCGCCGAACCAGACGAGGCCCGAGCCGGAGAAGATGTTGCCGAGCAGGTCGTCCGAGACGTCGTCCCAGTTCTGGAGGATGAAGTCGAGCCGCGAGCCGACCAGCCCGCCGATCAGCGCCGCAAAGACCATCTCGTAGGTCCAGTCGGCCGGGTGCCCGAGCTCGCGGAAGCGGCGGCCGACGATCAGCCCGGACACCAGGAACGCGACCGCGAAGCAGATCCCGAAGGTCTGAAGCTCGAGCGGGCCGATATGAATCTCGGGCTGCACCGGTGGCGAAAGCTAGCGGGCGGCCGCCTGCGCCCCTACCATTGTGGTGTGCGGAGAGCGGCGCTCGCGGTCTTCCTCTGTGCGGCGCCGCTCGTGGCAGGGACCGCGCAGGCCTCCACTGGAATGGTGGAGCGAGCCGCGCTGCGCGAGGCGCTCCGCCAGCACGCGCATGCAGCCGCCAACGGCGTCGTGAAACTGCCGCTGCCGGAGCCGCCGCGCGTGTCGGCCGCGGCGGCCAGCCGCGGGCTCGCCCGGCTCGCGCGCTCTCAGGGCCCCGAGCGCCTGCTCGTGGGCGTCCGCTCGCATGGAGACGTGGACGGGGTCGCCGCGAAGCTGCGTTCCCTCGGCGCCGAGCCGGAGCGCTTCGACACGATCGCCGTGCTCGCGGCGAGAGTGCCCTCGGCCGCCGAGGCGATCGCCGCGCTCCGCGACGACGCGCGCGTGGCCTACGTCGAGCGCGACGAGCCGCTCCGCGTGGCGGTCGAGCCCTTCGACATCCCTGACCTCGAGACGGGACGCAAGTTCACCTGGGCCTACGACACCGTCCGGGCCGGCGAGGCGCTCGCCGCCGTGAGCGGCGGCTCCGCACGCACCGTGTCGGTGATCGACACCGGCCTCGACGTGACCCACCCCGAGTTCGCCGGCCAGGTCCAGCAGGCCTTCGACACCGAGGCGGGGAACTCGAACGTCACCGACATCGTCGGCCACGGCACCTTCGTGACCGGCCTGATCGCCGCGCGCGACGGCAACACCATCGGCGGCAAGGGCGTGGCCGGCACGACGAAGGTGCTGGCGGTGCGGGCGTCGCGCGACCGCGAGGGCCGCTTCACACTCGCGGACCTGATCACCGGCATCGAGTTCTCGATCCGGCGCGGCGCCGACGTCATCAACATGAGTCTTGCCGGCACGGGCTTCACGCGCTCGCACGCGCGCGCGCTCGAGGCCGCCTTCTTCAACGACGTCCTGCCGGTGGCCGCGTCTGGCAACAACGCCGAGAACGGGAACCCGCTCGAGTTCCCCGCAGCCGCCGTCGGCGGCCGGCGCGGCGGGCGCGGCATCGGCCTGTCGGTGGCGGCCACGAAGCCCGACGGCAGCGTCGCCTCGTTCTCGAACCACAACCCGTTCGTGAGCCTCGCCGCGCCGGGGGCGAGCCAGACCGACTGCCGGTACGGAGTCTTCTCCACCATCCCCTCGAGCACCGATCCCCCGTGGGACGCGGGCGGGTGCCCGAAGACGTTCACGGACCCGAGCGGGTCGCGCTTCGCCTACGGCGAGGGCACGAGCTTCGCGGCGCCGATCGTGTCGGGCCTCGCAGCGCTCGCCTGGCAGGCCGAGCGCCGGCTGGCGTCCGAGCAGGTGGCCGACGTGCTGGTCCGCGCGGCCACCGGCGGCGGGTGGAACGAGTTCACCGGCGCGGGCGTCGTGGACGGCATGCAGGCCGTCGAGATCGCGCGCATCTACGACGTGCTGGGTCCGCGGGCGCGTGCACGCACGCGCCGCCGCGGCAACCGGGTGAGGGTCACGCTCCGGCGCTCGCGGGACCGCACACTGGCCGGCGACGAGCTGTCCGGCGCCGTGACCTATGGGCTGCTCGTCTCCCGTGACGGCGGGCGCAGCTACCGCGTGATCGCGAGCCGGCGGCCGCGGCCGTTCTCGCGGAGGGTCGCGATCACGGGGAGCCGGGCGAACCTCCTCGTCACGACCGCATGCGACGGAAACGGCAACTGCGGCGTCAAGCGGCTTGGTCGCTTCCGGCGGTTTCGCTAGCCAGAAGAGCCGCCAGCGCCGTGGTCACCGGCACGGCCGCGATCAGCCCGATCGACCCCACCAGCGTCGCGACGATCTCCTTCGCCACCACCTCGAGGTTCGCCGCCTCGCTCACACCCAGGTCGGCGGCGCTGAACAGCAGCAGGATCGGGAGCGACGCCCCCACGTAGGCGAGCACGAGCGTGTTGACCGTCGCGCTCACGTGGTCGCGGCCGACGTTCAGCGCGCGCCCGGACAGCTGGCGGAACCCGAACGAGGCGTTCGCGCGGCGCAGCGCGAGCACCGTCGACGCCTGGCTGATCGTGACGTCGTCGAGCACGCCGAGCGCGCCGATCACCATTCCGGCGAGGAGCAGCCCCTGTAGCGACACGTCCGCGCCCCCGACCTGGAGGAAGATCGCCTCCTCGCTCGCGAGCCCGGTGAGGTGCGTGAGGTTCGTGAACAGCAGCGCGAGCAGCGCCGTGAGGATCAGGCTCGCCGCGGTTCCGAGCAGCGCGGCGATGCTCTTCGGCCCCCAGCCGTGCGCCAGCGGGATCGTGATCAACGCGATCGCCAGCGAGCCGACCACCGCAACGAGCAGCGGCTCCTCCCCGTCGAGGATCGCCGGCACGACGAACACCAGCACCAGGGCGAGGCTCACGGCGAGGCCGGCGAGCGACAGCGCGCCGCGCCAGCGCGCGAACGCGAGCACAACGACGACGAACAGCCCCGCGAGCAACAGCATCGGGCCGCGGCGCTCGAAGTCGTACAGCGTGTAGCCGGTGCCGGCCACGGCCTCCGAGCCGGGCGGCGGCTCGGGCGCCTTCGCGAGCCGCACCTTGTCGCCCGGGTCCACGTCCGGATCGAGGCCGCCCCCGCCGAGTTGCACCTCGACCCGCTTCCCGCTCTCGCGCCCGCTCTCGAAACGCGCCGTGGCGAGCTGGCAGTCCTGCCCGGTGAAACCCGGGCACGCCTCCTCCTCCACGCGCTCGACGGTCGCGGTCTCGGTCTCGACCGCGATTCCCTGCGCGATCTGCGACTCGACCTCGCCGGGCCACAGGAGCACCAGCCCGGCGAGGGTCGCTACCGCGAGCGCCGCGGTCACGAGGGTGAAGGCGCGCGTCACCTCGCTAGAGGTAGCCCATCGGGTCGACGGGGGACCCGTTCACGCGCGTCTCGAAGTGCAGGTGGTCGCCGAAGCAGTGGCCCGTGCAGCCCACGTAGCCGATCAACTGGCCGCGGCTGACGGATGCGCCGTTCGAGGTGGCGAAGCTGGACTGGTGCGCGTAGCAGCTCGAGAGGCTGCTCGTGTGCTGGATGCAGGTGTAGTTGCCGTAGCCGCCGACCCAGCCCATGAGGATCACGCGGCCGCCGTCGGCGGCGTGGATCGCCGTGCCGCTCGGCGCGGCGATGTCGATGCCGGCGTGCAACCGTCCCCAGCGCATCCCGAACGGGGACACGACCGCGCCGTTCACCGGCCAGCCGAGCTGGCCCGTTCCCTGCTTGAAGCTGCCGCCGGAGGCTCCCTGGATCGCCGCCTGCACGCGCGCCTGCTCCGCCTCGAGCGCCTTCAGATCACCCTCGAGCTCCACGCGACTGTGGCGTACCTGCGCCAGCGCGCCCGCCCTGTCGGCGCGCGCAGAGGCGAGCTGGTCGCGCGCTCCCTCGAGCTGCTGCTCCACCGCCGCGATCTGGTTGCGCTCGGAGAGGATCCGCTCGGCGGCCAGCTGCTCCTGCTCCTCGAGGTCGGCGAGCTGGACGGTTTGGTCCCTCGCCTTGTCGCGGAGCACGCGCACGCGGTCGGTGATCTCGCGGTCCTGGTCGGAGATCCGGTCGAGGAACTCGGCTCGCTCGAGCAGATCGCCGAAGCCGTCGGCGGACAGGATCACCGTGAGCGCGTCAGGCGAGTCGGCCTTGTAGATCTCCACGAGCCGTGCGGCGAGCACGCGGCGTGAGGTGCCGAGCTCGCTGCGCAGGCGCTCGAGGCGGTCGCGCGCCTCCTCGAGCTTGTCGCGCACGGCGAGCAGCTTCGCCTTCTGCCGGTCGAGGCTGTCCTGCACGCGCGCGAGCTGGCGCTCGGTGGCGCTGATCTCGCCCTGCACGGCGTCGATCCGGGTATTGAAGCGCTCGATCGTGGTACTGAGCACGCCCTCCTTTGCCTTGTGTCGCTGGATCTGGTCCTTCTTCTCCTCGATGCGCGTGGACAGGGGCGCCGACAGCCCGGGCAGGGGCAGAACGAGGAAGGCCACGATGGCCAGCGTTATGGGCAGCAGGAAGCTCTTCTTCATCACGGCTCGAGCACCGCCGGGTTCCCCCCGTTTCCACGCGTTATGCAGGGGAATTCAGCGCTCGCGACGGCCGCACTCTAGCAAGGCGCCTCGCACCGGCAACCCGTTGTCCTGCTTCTGCAAGAGCCGTTGCGAGCGGTCACTAATCTTCATGTCATGGCTACGCAGAAAGCAGTGTTCCCCCGCGATGCCGGGCTTCAGGCTCGGGTGCTCCTGACGATCTTCCTGCTTGGCCTTCTGTATGTCGCCCTGTTCGTCGTGATCGTGCAGGCGGGCGCGGGCCTCGCGACCACGGTCGTCATCCTCGGGCTGTTCTCGCTTGCGCAGCTGTTCTTCTCGGACAAGCTCGCGCTCGCGTCGATGGGCGCGAAGGAGGTCTCGCCCGAGCAGGCGCCCGGCCTCCACTCGATGATCGAGAAGCTCTGCATCCAGGCTGACCTCCCGAAGCCGAAGATCGCGGTCGCCGACACCGACCTGCCCAACGCATTCGCGATCGGCCGGAGCCGCAAGAGCGCGACGGTGTGCGCCACCACCGGCATCATGCGCCGCCTGTCGCCGAGCGAGCTCGAGGGCGTGATGGCCCACGAGCTGGCGCATGTGAAGCACCGCGACGTGCTGGTCATGACCATCGCGTCGTTCTTCGCGAGCATCGCCGCGATCATCACGCAGTTCGGCTTCTTCTTCGGCGGCGGGCACGGCGACGGCGACGACAACCCGAGCTTCGCGATCGTGCTGCTCGTCTCGTTCGTGGTCTACATCCTCTCGTTCTTCCTGATGATGGCCCTGTCGCGCTACCGCGAATTCGCGGCGGACCGCGGCGCGGCGATCGTCACCGGCCGTCCGAGCGCGCTCTCCGCGGCGCTCGTAAAGATCTCGAGCGCGGTCGAGCAGTTGCCCTCGCGCGACCTGCGCGAGGCGGAGCGGCTCGAGCGGATGAACGCGTTCTTCATCGTTCCGGTGCGCGTCAAGAGCGTGGTCCAGGCGCTGTTCTCCACGCACCCGCCGATGGAGAAGCGGATCGAGCGCCTCCAGCAGCTCGAGTCGCAGCTCCAGGGCACGGCCGCCTAGCCGCGTGGGCTTCTTCGACGCGCTTCTCGGCGGCTCGAAGGGGAAGCTGAAGGCAGCGGCGCCGGACCGCCTGTTCGCGATGACCACCGCGAACATCACGCTCGAGACCGGCCTCGGCCTGAAGCACCGCGAGTGCGCAGGCGTGGTCTTCCAGCCGATCGGGACCGCCGACTTCAAGCAGATCGTGGCCGAGACGGAGGAGCTGCTGGCGGGCACGGCCGAGGAGACCGGCACGCAGGTCACGACCCACGACGACGAGTTCGGCTACCGCTGGCTGATCCTGCGCGACGCCGACTTCGACGACCTCGTCGTGGCTATGAACACCGTGTCCGTGCAGCTCCAGGGCGCGGGCTACGGCGACCGCCTGCTGGCCGCAGTGTTCGGCTTCTCGGAGAACGGCAAGCCGATCTACTTCATCTACAACTTCAAGCGCGGCGCCTACTACCCGTTCGTGCCGGCGCCCGGCAAACAGGCGCGCAACACCGAGCGCGAGCTCCAGATCAAGTCGCAGCTGGGGGCCGAGCTGCCATGGGAAGAGGACATGGCCCGCTGGTTCCCGCTCTGGGACATCCCGCTCTAGGTCTAGGGCTCAGGCACGTTGTTCGTCCGGCTCTCCCTGGAGCCTGGACGCACCACTAGCGCTTGGGCACCCGGCGCACGCGCTCGCAGCCGCGCAGGCGGTCGGCCCGGTCCGCCTTCACGGCGTCGCGGCGGCCGCGGCCGCAGTCGACGAGGTCGCGCGTGCCGTTCGCCGCGTCCACGCGGTCGTTGCCGGGGCCGGCCTTGACGACGTTGCGGCCGGAGCCGCCCACCAGGGTGTCGGCGCCGGGACCGCCCGTCAGCCGGTCGGGGCCGGCCTGGCCCTGCAGGACGTCGTTGCCGCGCTGCCCGTAGAGGCAGTCGCCGCCGGCGCCGCTGCGCACGCGGTCGTTGCCCGCGCCTGCTCGCACGAGCTCGCCCAGGGCGGCGCCGGTCAGCACGTCAGCGCGGGCCGTGCCCGTCAGCGGGTTCGCGCAGGCGCCGAGCTTCGCGCCGGACGCTTCCGTCGCACCGGGCCCGCCCGACTCGCCGCCCGAGCCGGACCCGCCGGTCTGCGGCCGCGGGGCGACCTCGGCGGTGCCGGCGGCGCTGGAGCTCAGGCCGGTGGGGTCGATGGCCTCGAGCGCCACGGGGAACGACCCCGCCGAGCCGAATACGTGCGCGGGCTTCACGCCGGAGCCTGTGGCGCCGTCGCCGAAGGCCCAGGCATAGGCGAGCGGGTCGCCGTCCGGGTCGGTGCTGCCCGACGCGTCGAAGCCGGTCGGGTCGCCGAGCAGCGTCGGGAGCGGCGACACCGAGAACTCGGCCGTCGGGGCGAGGCGCTGGTACTCGTACGCGCCTATGTCGCGGATCGCGCTGCCGTTGCCGTCGGAGTCGCGGACTCGCTCGTTGCCCGCGAGATCGGGATTTTCCTCTCCCAGGAGCGGCGTCGGCCGGCCGGCGTCGAGGAGCGGTGAGTCGTGGCGCAGGCGGTAGTCCATCGCGGCCGGGTCCACGAAGCGTGGATCGGGGTTGCCGGTGTGGTTGCCGGTCGTCTGGACGAGCACGCCCGGACCGCTCGAGTTGACCCAGTTCGCGTTGTACGACGAGTAGGAGATGTCCACGCTCGCCGTCTCGCTCTCGGACTTGCCCATCCGAACGATCGGCTGATTCACTCCGCGCACGATCGCGCCGGTGATCGTGGCCGTCGCGATGCCGCTCGTCACGCCCTGATTGAAGTTCGAAGTGACGGTGATGCCCTGCCCGGTGCCCCGGCCGTCGATCGTCAGGTTGGACGCTGCGAGGGCGGCGTTCTGATTGCTGTTGCCATTCGTGACGCTCGCGCCATAGAAGACGTTCGTCGTCTGCCGCGGATGGCGGGTGATGAGGACGTTGCTCGCGCTCATCGTGGCCCCGAATGGCCGCAGCCCGATCGAGGCGCGCACCACCGTGCGCCTCACGTCGAGGCTTCCCCCGAGGCCGATCGGGCCCGTGATCCGGGAATCGCGCAGCGCGCCGCTGCCGTTGATGGCGGTTACTCCGGCGGCGCCGGTCCCGTCGGCGACGTCCACGACGACCCCCTCCAGCACGGAGCCCGACCCCTCGAGCACGAAGCCGTAGGTCCCGGTTGCGCTGTCCGGTCCCGTGACCGCGACCTCCGAGGCGTCCGCGCCGTTCTTCAGCCGGATCCCCTCCGTCTTCGGGAGCGTCGCGCGAACCGTGAGGTGCTCGACGGACGAGGCCGGATGGCTCAGGTAGATCCCCATCGAGTCGTCCGTATAGGTGAGCTTCGTGGCGTCCATGCCGGCGCCGACGATGTCGACCGGGTTGCTCCCGCCGAGGCCCGCGATCGCGTAGCTCCCCGGCCCGATGCGGACCGTGTCCTCGATCGCGTCCGCATTCGCGGCGGCCATCGCCGCGGCGGGTGAGTCCTTGGGCTCACCGCCGGCCGGGCAGGCCGGATCGTCGACGCAGAACACGGCCGCGTCGGCGGACGAGGCCAGAACGAGGAGCGCGCATGCGGTCGTGAGACAGGCGGCGGCCTTGGCAGGGAGAAGGCGGGAGATCGTCATGCCCGGAAGATCGCCGCTGCGGGGCCGCCGGACCATGGGGGCGAGCCGCCGTCCGGGCGTCGGTTTTCCGCCAGCCGGGCCTAGAGCTCGACCGGGAGCGGCCTGCCCAGCGTGCGCGCGGCGCTGCAGGGCCGCGCCGACAGCGAGATCACCACCGCCAGGACGACCACGAGTCCGAGCGACGCGCGCAGGCTCGTGCCCTCCGCCAGCCAGCCGATCATGATCGGGCCGGCCACGGAGCCGACGTAGCCGATGGTCGCCACCCGGCCAACCAGGACTCCGGTCGCCCGTGGGTCGAGGTCGCCGGCGGCGCTGAACGCGATCGGCACGACCGGCGCGAGGCCGAGGCCGAGCAGCGCGAAGCCGATGATCCCGGCGGCCGGCTCGTGAACGAGAAGCGCGAGGCCCAGTCCCACGGCCGCGGTAAGCGATCCCCCGCGCACCAGCACGACGTTCCCGAGCTTCGCCCTCAGCGGGTCCGCGGCGAAGCGTGCGATCGCCATCGTCACGGCGAACGCCGCGAATGCCACCGCGCCCAGCGCGGGCGATGAGTCGAGCTCCTGGGTGAGGTAGACCGCGCTCCAGTCCGATGCCGCGCCCTCGCCCACGAACGAGCAGAACGCGATCACGCCGAGGAGCACGAGCGCCGGCGTCCAGGGGACGTGTATCCGCGGCTCCTCGGAACCGTCGGCGGCCGGCTGCCGGTCGGCCGGCAGCAGCCCCCGGAGGAACACGAGCGAGGCCACCGCCAGCACGGCGGCCACCACGGCGAAGTGCTCGAGCGGGCCCACGTCGATCGCCGCGGCGATCGCGGCGCCGCCCGCGCCGATCCCGAGCCCGACGCTCCAGAGCCCGTGCAGCCCCGACAGGATCGGCCGCCCGAGCCGTCGCTCCACCTCGATCCCCTGCGCGTTCATCGCCACGTCGAGAGCGCCGCTGGCGATGCCGAGCACGAGCAGCGCGGCGAACAGCGTCGCCCCGCTCTCCGCCAGCCCCGGCAGCAGCAGCGTGCCCGCGAGCAGCGGAAAGCCGGCCCTCATCATGGGCCGGCTTCCGAAACGGTCCACCGGTACACCGGCCAGCCTCGTCCCGACCACGAGCCCGATCGCGAGGCCGACGAGCGCTGTACCGAGCTCCCCGTCCGACAGGTCGAGCGATTCCTTGATCGCCGGCAGCCGCGGCGCCCACGTCCCCGAGACGGTCGAGTGGATCAGGAATGCGGCTGCGACCGCCGCGTGCGGGGAGCTGGGCACGCAGGGATCATGACGAGGGGCTCACCCCCTTCATCACGGCCTCGCCTGCCTTGTGGGCGCTCGCCGGGCTGGCCGCGCTGCTTCTCACCAACCTCTCATGGAGGCGGGCCACTGTGCCTGCATGAACCTCACAGCCGCCGCGTTGCACCGGTGCAGGTAGCTTGGAAGCGAGATGCGCCTGCTGATCGTCGAGGACGACGTGAAGATGGCGGCGCTCGTCCGCCGCGGCCTGGGCGAGGAGGGTGCGGTGGTGGACGTGGCGGCGAGCGGCGAGGACGCGCTCTGGATGGCCGCGTCGACCGCGTATGACGCGGTGGTCCTCGACGTCATGCTGCCGGGTATCGACGGCTTCGAGACCTGCCGGCGGCTGCGCGCCGACGGCGTCTGGACGCCGGTGCTGCTCCTCACAGCACGCGATGCGGTCGAGGACCGGGTCGCCGGCCTCGACGGCGGCGCCGACGACTACCTCACGAAGCCGTTCTCGTTCGCTGAGCTGTCGGCGCGCCTGCGAGCGCTTGTGCGGCGCGGGCAGAAGGAGCGGCCCACGGTGCTCGAGGCCGGGGAGCTGCGTCTGGACCCGGCGACGCTGCAGGCGTGGCGCGGCGACCGCCGGATCGACCTGTCCACGAAGGAGTTCGCGCTGCTCGAGGCCTTCATGCGCCGCCCCGGCGAGGTGCTGAGCCGGCTCGACCTCCTCGAGCACGCCTGGGACATCGGCTATGAGAACCGCTCGAACGTGGTGGACGTGTACGTGCGCTACCTGCGGCGGAAGGTCGGCAGGGACGCGATCGAGACCGTGCGTGGGGCGGGCTACAGGCTGCGGGCGCCATGAGCCGCCTGCCCGTGCGCATACGGCTGACGCTCGTCTTCACCGCCGTGATGGCGGTCGTGCTCGTCGCGATCGGAGGCTTCGTCTACCTCCGCTTCGAGGCGGAGCTGGGGTCCGCGCTCGACCAGAGCCTGCGCACCCGCGCCGACGACCTCTCGTCCACCCGCTCGCTCGCGTCCGGGGACCGGCTCGTGGAGCCGGACGAGAGCCTCGCGCAGGTGCTCGGCGCGGACGGCTCGGTGCTCGCGTCGAGCGACGGGATCGGCTCGCGCCCGGTGCTCCGGCCGGACGAGCTGGAGCGCGCGCGGACGGAGGCGCTGTTCGTGGACCGCGACGCCGTCGCCGGCTTCGACGAGCATGTGCGGCTGCTCGCGCGGCCCGCCGGTGACCGGATCGTCGTTGTGGGTGCCTCGCGCGAGGACCGCGAGGAGTCGCTCGCCTCGCTCCTCACGGTGCTGCTCACCGGCGGCCCGATCGCGCTGCTGCTCGCGGCACTCGCCGGCTACGGCCTTGCGTCGGCGGCGCTGCGGCCGGTGGGCGCGATGCGCTCCGAGGCCGCCGAGATCTCGCGCCTCGGCAGCGGCAGGCGACTGCCCGTCCCGCCGGGCCGGGACGAGCTCGCCGAGCTCGGCGGGACGCTCAACGAGATGCTGGCGCGTCTCGAGCGCTCGGCCGAGCGCGAGCGCGGCTTCGTGGCGAGCGCCAGCCACGAGCTGCGGACCCCGCTGGCGCTCCTCAAGGCCGAGTTGGAGCTTGCGCTGCGCGAGGGACGCAGCGGCGAGGAGCTGCGCGCGGCGCTGGCGTCCGCCGCCGTCGAGAGCGACCGTCTGGTGCAGCTCGCCGAGGACCTGCTCGTGCTCGCCCGCGCCGACGAGGGGAGGCTGCCGGTACGGCCGGGGCCGCTCGACGCCGCCCAGCTGCTCGAGTCGACGGCACGCCGGTTCGAGCCCCGCGCGGCGGAGGAGGCCCGCGAGCTGGTCGTGCAACAGCCGGACGGCGTAACCCTGAGCGCCGACCGCCTGCGCGCGGAACAGGCGCTCGCGAACCTCGTGGACAACGCGCTTCGCCACGGCGACGGCCGCGTCGAGCTCTCGGCCGAGCGCCACGGCGAGCGCGTGCGGCTTCACGTGCTCGACCGCGGGCCGGGCTTCGAAGCCGCGCTCGACGGCTCGGCGTTCGAGCGCTTCACGCGCGGCGATCGCGCGCGCACGGGCGGCGGCACGGGGCTCGGCCTCGCGATCGTCGACGCGATCGCGCGCTCGCACGGCGGGCGCGCCGGCACGGACCCGCGCGAGGGCGGCGGCGCCGACGTGTGGCTGGAGCTGCCGGCCGCTACTTCGGCGAGCCGCTCGGCTCTCCGCTGAGCGCGATTTCGCCTTCGATGACGATCTCGCGCTCGATCCCGTCCACGGTCACCACGGCCCGGGCACCTAGTGTCTCATTGCCGCTCAGGGCGCCCGCGTCGATCTGCTCCCGGACGGCGAGCTCGATCTCGCGCTGCGAGGTCACGCCGAGCTTCTTGAGGAAGCGCCGCACCGACAGGTTGAAGGCCTCTTCGTCCATGCGCCGCACCCTAGCCCCCAGCCGCCGCCCCAGTCCACCCAGCGGCCGGCGCGGCGAGCAGCAGCGCCGCCGCCACGCCCCGATGACGGCGCGTGCGACGGGCTAGCTACCCCAGTGCACGTAGAGCGGCGAGTCGATCCGGCGCGGCAGGTCCAGCACGCGCCGCCCGCGGCCGTCGCGCCCGACGATGCGCACGCGGCTCACCGGGGCGTTTCGCCCGGGGTAGAAGACATAGGCGATGCGCCTGCCGTCGGGCGACCAGGCGAGCCGCCAGACCATGCTGCCCGGCGAGTGGCGTACTACGCGCCGGCGGCCCGATCCGTCCGCGTTCATCGTCCAGACGGCGTGCCCTGTGATGAAGGCGATCTTCCCGTCGGGCGCCATGTCCGCTGAGCGGCCGCGCCCGAGCGGATGCGGCCGCCCGCCGGCCGCGCTCACGCGCCACATCTGGATCTGACCGGGCTGGGACACCATGTTCGTCGAGTACAGGACCTGACCGCCGTCCGCGCTCCACGAGGGCCACTCGAGCGAGTCGTTCGTCTTGACGAGGCGCCGCACGCGGCCACCCGCCGCCGATACGACGGACAGCGAGTTCACCACGTCGGCCTCCCGGCGGATGAACGCCAGGCGCCGCCCGTCCGGGGACCACGCCGGCCACATACCGATCCGCGTCACGATCCGGTCGCGTCGCCACGCGCGGCGCCAGCCGGCCGGTCCCACCGCGATCGCATCGCCGCTCATATAGGCGACGCGGCGACCGTCGGGCGACCAGTTCGGGTAGCGGTGCGCGCAGTCGGTCGGCCCGAGCGCCGGGAACCGCCTGACCCTGCGGAGCTCCCGCCCGTCCGGGCGCACCGTGTGGAATTCGGAGTGGGGATCCGCGAACGGCGGCTGGAAGCAGGTCTCGATCAGCAGCCTGCTACCGCCGGCGGCGGACGCGCCGCCCGGCAGCGCGGCGGCCAGCGCCAGGGCGCCGAGCGCGCCGATGCGGCGCCCGGTCCTCAGTCCGGGATCAGCCCTTCGCCCGTGAACTCGCCGCGCGCCTCCTCGAACGAGATGTCGCGCGGGGGCAGGATCACGTCGGACTCCACGAGCTCGTCCTCGGAGACCGCGTTGCCGTCGCTCGACACGATCTCCAGCATCTGGCCCCAAAGCTCCTTGAACCCGGTCTCGTCGCCCTGCTCAACCGCGCTGACGGCCCGGTTGTCGAGCTCGTTGAGCCGTTCCGCGTCCTCGTCCGGCAGCTTGAACTGGCCCTCGCCAGAGACCCGGACGATCACGCGTTCTCCTTCCCCTGGCCCTGCTCGAGCTCCGGCGAGTCGCCGCCCCCGGAGCCGAGCTCGGCCTTCATCTTCTGGAGCTCGTCGTCCACCTGGGCGCCGCTCGTGAGCTCGGAGAGCTGGCGGTCGATGTCGTCCTGGCCCGAGCCGAGCTGGGTGATGTCGTCGAACGCGCCGGCGGCCTCGAGCTCCTCGACGGCGGACGCGCGGGCGCGCATCGTCTCGGTCTTGTCCTCGGCGCGCTGCATCGCGAGGCCGAGGTCGGCCATCTCCTCGCCCACGCCGTTCGCGGCCTCGGAGATCCGGACCTGCGCCTCGGCGGCCGAGTACTGCGCCTTGATGACTTCCTTCTTCGTCCTGAACTGCTCGATCTTCTGGCGCAGGCGCTGCTCGTTCGCGGTGAGCTGCTCCTGCTGGCGCTCCAGCTCCTGGACCTGCTGGTCGAGCGACTGGAGCTCGGTCTGCGCGAGCGTCTTGCGCTCGAGCGCCGTCCGGGCGAGGTCCTCGCGGCCCTGGGAGAGCGCCTGGCGCGCCTGCGTGTCGAGCTTCACGACCTGCTGCTCGAGCTTCGAGGACTGCATCTGAAGGCGCTTCTTCGACGTGACCACGTCGGCGATGCCCTTCTTCACGTTCTGAAGCAGCTCGGTCTGCTTCTGGTAGCCGTAGTCGAGCGTCTCGCCCGGATCCTCGGTCTTGTCGAGCATCCTCGAGATCTTCGCCTTCACAACGGTGGACATACGCCCGGCGAGCCCTGGCATGCCGTGCCTCCTTCAGCCTCGTGTTCAGTCGGGCCAAGAGTAGTCTCCGCGGCCCTGTGGAGCCCCGTCCCCCGTCTGCGTCGTCCTCAATCCTGAGCCGCTGGATGGGCATCGCGGACGCCAACAACTCCGGCAACGTGCACGGCGGGGTGATCATGCATCTCTGCGACGAGGTCGCGGGCATCGCGGCGGTCCGCCACTCCGGCTGCCGCGTGGTGACCGCGGCCATGGACCGGATGAACTTCCGCCACCCCGTGGTCGTCGGCCAGCTCGTGACGGTGAAGGCCACCGTGAACGGCGCGTGGCGCACGTCGATGGAGGTGGGCGTGCGGGTGGAGTCCGAGAACGTGCGCTCGGGCGAGGTGGTTCACACCTCGACGGCCTACCTCACGATGGTCGCGCTGGACGACGACGGCAATCCCACGGAGGTGCCGCCGCTCGCACCGGAGACGCCGGACGAGAAACGGCGCGCACGCGAGGCCCAGCTCCGCCGCGACAACCGTCTCGCAGAGCGGCGGCGGATCGAGGAGGAGAGAGCTGCCGCTCCTGCTGATTCGGCCGCTGACGCCACTCGGTGAACTTGCCCTTCACGATCGTGTAGCGGACCTCCACGGTGCCGGTGCACTCGCCGCCGGGTCCCTCCTTCAGCGAGAAGGTGGCGAGCACGTGCCCGTGGCCCTGGTTCTTCAGCCGGACGAGGTCCGCGCGGCAGGGGAGGCTCGCGTTGAACGCCGCTGCCTCGGACTCCGTGCGCAGGCGGTACGGGTGCCCCTGGTCGATCAGCGCGTTCCGCGCGAAGTAGTACGCGGCCTGGGAGTAATCCTGGCGCTCGAGCGAGAGCAGCCAGCCGCGGATGACGCGCCCCTCGTAGGAGCGGATCCCGGTCGGCTCCGGCTCCACGGTCTCGGGCTCCTCGGGCCGGCAGCCCATCAGCGCCAGGAGGATCGCCGCAAGAAGGGCCGGGCGCACACGAGAAGCGTACGCCCGGCCCCGAGCGCGCTCGCGCCTAGAGCGAGCGCTGGTACTTCTCGAGCGCCTTCAGCGCCAGCCACGCCGCGAGTGCCACGAACGCGGCGAGCAGGCCGGCGCGTGTCGCGACCACATCGAAGCCGCCGTCGCCGAGTGCCGCGGCACGGCCAGCTTCGACGGCCCACTCGACCGGGTTGAAGTTCGCGGCTGACTGCATCCAGCCGGGCATCAGCTCTGGCGCGATGAGCGTCGACGAGATGAACGAGAGCGGCAGCTGGAGGAACGTGAGCGTCGCGATCAGCGTCTCCTCCTTGCGGGTCACGAGCGCAAATGCGAGCGACAGCGAAGCGAACGCCGCGGAGATCAGCGCCGCGATCCCGATCAGCCCGAGCACGCCGAGCGCGCCGTTCGCGAAGGTCGCGCCCGCGAGCAGAGCGATGCCGACCATGATCAGCGATTGGATGACCATCGTCAGCGTCTGCTGCGCCACCCGGCCGGCCAGCAGAGCGGGGCGGCTGATCGGCGAGCTGAGCAGGCGGTCCGTCACGCCGCGGTCGAGATCCTCCAGCAGGCCCATCCCCGTCCAGCCCGCCGAGAAGAACGCCGTCATGATGACGATGCCGGGCGCGAGGAACGTGATGTAGTCGCCGCCGCCGAAGCCGGGCAGATCCGCCACCGACTGGAACAGCGCTCCGAACAGCAGCAGCCAGATCACCGGCTGCACGAGCGAGACGGCGATCCACCACGGCTGTCGCCACAGCTGGCGCAGATGCGTCGCGGTCATGTATCGGGTGTGTGTCAGGGCAGTCATCGCCCGTTCTCCTTCTGATCGGCCTCGCCGAACGTGCGTCCGGCGTAGCGGAGGTAGACGTCATCCAGCGAGGGCCGCGCGACGGTCACGGACGCCACCGCGACGCCGTGCGAGTCGAGCGTCGCGAGCACGCTCGGGACGGCGCGTGCGCCGTCGTCCGCGCGGGCGCGAAGCGCGCTCCCGTCGACGGTCACGTCCCGCAGGCCGGCCACGCGGTCGAGCCCGGCGCGCGCCCCGTTCAGCTCGCCCTCCAGCTCGACGTGGATCGCGTCGCCGCGGAGCTCGCGCTTCAGCGCGTCCGGCGAGCCGGTGGCCACCACCCGTCCGCGGTCGACGATCGCGAGCTGAGCCGCGAGGCGGTCCGCCTCCTCGAGGTAGTGGGTCGTGAGAAGCACGGTGATGCCCTCGTCTCGGCCGAGGCGCTCGATCTCCTGCCACATGTCCGCGCGCACCTCCGGGTCGAGCCCGGTCGTGGGCTCGTCGAGGAACAGCACGCGGGGCCTGTGCACGAGCGCGAGCGCGATGTCGAGCCGGCGCTCCATCCCGCCCGAGAACGTCCGCACGATGCGGTCGCCCGCGTCGGCGAGGCCGAAGCCGCCGAGCAGCTGCTCCACGCGCGCCTCGAGCTCGGCGCCGCGCACGCCATGCAGCCTGCCGCTGAGGCGGAGGTTCTCGCGCGCCGTCGCCTCGCGGTCGGCGCCGCCGCGCTGTGCGACCACGCCGATCGCGCTCCTCACCCGCGCGGCCTCGGCGGCCACGTCGTGCCCGGCCACGCTGGCGCGGCCCTCGTCGGCGCGGGCGAGCGTCGTGAGGATGCGCACGGCGGTGGACTTGCCGGCCCCGTTCGGACCCAGTAGCCCGAAGACGGTGCCCTGCTCCACGCCGAACGTCAGCCCGTCGAGCGCGCGCACGCCGCCGGGGTATTCCTTGACGAGGCCCTCTGCCTCGATCGCACTGCTTGCCATTTCCTGACTCCTGACCTATGCTGTGTTTCGAAAGTCGAAGCATTTAACCATCTAAACGTTCGAATGTCAAACGAATCTGGAGAGCGCCCCCGCGTGGCGACGCGATGGTCGGAGGGACTCAGCGAGGAGCGCGCGGCGCTGCTCACAGAGCTGGTCGCGGTGAACCGCGCCTATCAGGCGGCCGTCGAGAAGATGGACGAGGCGTTCTCGGCGAAGCTCGGCGTGAACCGAACGGACGGGCGCTGCCTCGACATCATCGACCAGCGCGGGGGCCTGACTGCCGGGGAGCTGGCGACCGCCGTGGGACTAACGCCCGGCGCCGTGACGACCGTCCTGGACCGGCTCGAGGAGCGCGGCTTCGTGGCGCGCCGTCGCGATCCCGAGGACCGCCGGCGCGTGATCGTGGAGATGACCGACGAGGCGCGGGAGCTCGCCTGGGAGGCCTACGGGCCGCTCGGCGAGATGGGCGCCCCCATCGTCGGAGGGCTGTCCGACAAGGAGCTCCGCACGATCATCGAGTTCCTGCGTGGGGGCACTGAGATCAACGAACGGCGAGCCCAGCAGATCCTGCCCGCGCCGCGCTCGAACGAGGACTAGGCTGTGACCGGATGGACCTGATCGCGCACGGAGGCCACGCGCTGTACGACCACCCGGCGATGATGGCGATCTCGCTCGCGGCGCTGATCGTCCCGATGTTCGTGCTGGTCTTCGTCGGGCGCTTCTTCTGGCGGGCGTCGAAGGACGACCCGGACCGCAAGGACTAGGACGCCTCGGCCACCGCGCGCGTGGCCTCGGCCACGGCGCTGTCGCCCGTCGCGCTGCCGGGCGCCTGGTTGAGGACGTCGGCGGCCTCCTCGATGCGGCGCTGGTAGTCCGCCACCTGCATGCGCGAGATGACGAGCCGCTGCACCTGGGCCGTGCCCTCGAAGAGCTGGTAGATCTTCGCGTCGCGGAAGAACTTCTCGAGCGGGCAGTCCTTCGTCTGCGCGAACGGCCCCACGAGGTCCATCAGCGTGGTGGTGGCCCACATCGCCACGTCGCCCGCCTTCAGCTTCGACATGGAGCCCTGGCCCGCGGTCATCGGGATGCCGCTGCGCCCCATCCACGAGGCGCGCCATACGAGCAGGCGCGCGGCCTCGATCTCGGTGGCCACGTCGGCGAGCGTCTGCTGGATGCGCTGCGTCCCGAGGAGCGGCTGGCCGTCCTCCTCCTTGTCCGCGAGGTAGTCGAGCGTCCACTCGTAGGCCGCCTGCGCAATGCCGAGCGCCGACGCCCCGACGAGCGGGCGCGTGAGCTCGAAGGTCGCGAGCGCGTTGGACGAGCGGCCGGTGGATGCACCCGAGCGGGCGCGCTCGAGCTTCTTCTGGAGCTTGTCGTAGCCACCGAGCAGGTGGTCCATCGGCACGCGGCAGTCCTCGAGGATGACCTCGGTGGTCTGGGAGGCGCGGATGCCGAGCTTCGACTCCTTCTTGCCCTGCGAGAGCCCGGGCGTGCCCTTCGGCACGACGAACGAGGCCTGCCCCCGGTGCCCGAGATCCGGGTCCACGGTGGCGACGACGACGGTCACGTCGGCGATGCCGCCGTTCGTGATGAAGACCTTGGTGCCGTTGAGGATCCACTCGTCGCCGTCCCGCTTGGCGGTCGTGCGGAGCGAGCGCACGTCCGAGCCGGCGCTGGGCTCCGTGACGGCGTAGGCGCCGAGCTTGATCTCGTCGCCCATGCCGAAGCACTCGGGCACCCAGCGGCCGATCTGCTCGGGCGTCCCGGAGCTTGCGATCCCCGCCGCGGCGAGCGAGCCGCCCTGGATCGCGAGCGCGATGCCCGCGCAGCCCCAGTGCATCTCCTCGGCGTAGATGCACGAGAGGATCCCGTCGGGGTCCTCCCCCAGCCGCTGGATCGTCTCGAGGCCGTGGAGGCCCCACTCGCGGGCGGCCCTGATGGCCTCCCAGGGAACGCTCTCGTTGGCGTCGTGCTCGGCGGCCATGGGACGAATCACCTCGCGTGAGAAGCGGCGAACCTTCTCCTGGAACTCGCGCTGTTCGTCGTTGAGCTTGAAATCCACCGTGTGTGTCCCCCGCATTCGACCGGCCGTTCGGCGCCGTTGACTGACGAGTCAATCATAGTCATACCCGCCGCGCCCCCGCCGCACACCTAGCTAAGGTGCGCCGCGAATTGCGCCGTCTTTCCGCCCTCTTCCTGCTGCTCCTGCTGTCGCTGCTCGCGGGCTGCAGCACCGGAGACGACGAGTCCCGCCCGCCGCAGCTCGGCGTCGAGGCCGAGGACGAGGAGGCGGCCGAGAAGCTCGGCTTCCCGTCCACGGCCACGCGCAACACGGTCCGGGTCGGCGGCAGCGACGCCGCGGCCGACGCCGCCGGCGTCGCCGGCGCGCTCTACCCCGCCACGGGCGACTCGGACCGCCCGACCGCGGTCGTGCTGGTGCCCCAGGACGACTGGGTCACGGGCATAGCCGCCGCGGTGCTGTCGGGCCGCCCGATCGGGGCGCCGATCCTGCTCACGACCGGCGGCGAGCTCCCCGCCGTGACCGCGGACGTCCTCGAGCGGCTGGCCCCGAAGGGGTCGGACCTGTCGCGCGACGCCCAGGTGATCCGGGTCGGCCCGGACACCGCCCGGCCCGAGGGCTTCAAGACCGCCCTGATCGAGGGCGACAGCCCCTTCGAGCGCGCCGCCGCGATCGACCGGTTCTTCTCCGCCGCACGCGCGCGACCGTCGAACGACGTCGTCCTGTACTCCGCCGAGGACGCCGAGTTCGCCATGCCGGTCGCGGCCTGGGCCGCGCGCTCGGGCGACGCCGCGCTGCCCGTGCGGCGCGACACCATCCCGGCTCCGATCGTCCGGGCGCTGCGCGAGCACGAACGGCCGAACGTCTTCGTCCTCGGTCCCGAGAGGGTCATCTCGAAGCGGGTGGTCGACCAGCTCGAGAAAGAGCGGCTCGCTCGCGACGTGAACCGCATCGAGGGGCCGGACCCAGTGGAGAACGCGATCGCGTTCACGCGCTACGAGAAGGGCGACTTCGGCTGGGGCGTGGTCGTGCCGGGCTACAACTTCACGATCGCCAGCACGACGCGGCCGGCGGACGCCGCCGCGGCCGCCGCGCTCGCCACCCGCGGCGTGTTCGCGCCGCTCCTCCTGAGCGATAACGCCGAGACGCTCCCGCCGAAGCTCGAGGAGTACTTCCTCAGCGTCCAGCCGGGATACGAGGACGACCCGGGGCAGGCGGTCTACAACCGCGCCTGGGTGCTCGGCGACGACCAGGCGATCTCCGTGGAGCAGCAGGCGCAGCTGGACCAGCTCACAGAGCTGATCCCCGTGCAGGCGAACGCGCCGTAACCGCCCCCTCGTAGACTTCGCGCCCGTGAGCGAGTACGAGCGCAGCGACCGGCTCCGCCGCGAGCCGACCGTGGAGGACGTCCGCCAGCTGATGGGCGCGTCCACCCCGCACTTCGCGCTTCAGATCCGCAACCGCATCCGCACGCTCGTCGGCGACCTGGCGGAGGACCACCCCGCGCGCATCGAGGGCGAGCGGGAGATCCGCCGCCTCGAGCAGATCGCGCTCGGCTCCGAGCGCCGCGGGCCCATCCAGGACCACGAGTCCGGCCTTCCCAGTTATCGCGGCCCGGAGTAATCTGGTCACATGGCCTGGGAGTTCAGCCTCCTGGTTGTCGCGAACGTCACGGCTGGATCGGACGAGTTGATCGACTGCCTTCGCGACCGGGCCGCTCAGGGCGCGTGCAGGTTCACGCTCGTGATGCCGGCGTCGGGCGCCGACGCATCCGCCCGGCTCGTGGAGGCACTCGAGCGGATGCGGGACGCCGGGCTCGACAACGTCGAGGGGAGCGTGGGCGATCCCGATCCGGTGGTCGCCGTGATGGAGGCGTGGGACCCGATGCGGTTCGACGAGGTCGTGGTGTCGACGCTGCCGACCGGGTCGTCGCGATGGCTCGGGCTCGACCTGCCGCACCGGCTCGAGCGGCTCACGTCGGTCCCGGTCCGCCACGTGGTGTCCCAGCCCGTGCGCGAGGTGCCTGCGGGGCCGCCGCCGGAGCAGCCGCAGCGCTACGGCGTGCTGTCCGCGCTCGCGGCCGTGTTCAAGCCGCAGTCGTAGCGGCGGGCTGGAGCGTCAGCTCGGCCAGGCGCTCGCGGTGCTCGCTCGCCGAGCCGTACAGGATCGCGTTCGTCTTCGCGCGCTTGAGGTAGAAGTGCAGGTCGTGCTCCCAGGTGAAGCCAATGCCGCCGTGCACCTGGAGCGACGAGCCGCACACGCGCCAGCCGGCGTCTGACGAGTAGGCCTTCGCCATCGACGCCGCCGCGGCCAGCGAGTCGGGCTCCGAGTCCGCGCACCAGGCGGCGTAATAGGCCGCGGAGCGCGAGCCCTCGACCTCGAGCAGCATGTGGGCGCAGCGGTGCGACACCGCCTGGTAGGAGCCGATCGGCCGGCCGAACTGCTTGCGGTCGCGCGCGTACTCCACCGCCATCTCCATAGCCTTTTGCGCGACCCCGACGGTCTCGGCCGCCAGCGCGGTGGCGATGCGGTCGCGCGCGACGAAGCAGTCGCCGGCCAACGGCTCGCCGCCCTCGGCCCGCACGCGAGCGAAGCGGCGCGTGCGGTCCATCGTCTCGAGCGGCTCGATTTCCGCATCCGAGGCGGGCACGACGCTGGTGGAGCCGTCGGAGCCGATCAGCACGATCACCTCGGCCGAGTCGGCGTCCGGCACGAGCCGCGCCTCGCCGTCGCGCACCATCCCGACGGTTCCGCGCGCCTCGCCGGACGCGATGCCCGGCAGCCAGCGCTCCTTCTGCTCGTCCGAGCCGGCGAACTGGAGCGCCAGCCCGGCCGCCGCGTTCGAGAGGAACGGCACGGGCGCGAGCGCGTAGCCGAGCTCCTCCATCAGGATCACGAGCTCCACGACGCCGAGTCCCTGACCGCCGTGGTCCTCGTCGATGAAGATCCCGGCCCAGCCGAGCTCGGACATCTCCTTCCACCCGCCGTCGTCGTGCTTTCCGGCCTCGGCGAGCTCGCGCACCCGCTCCGGCTTGAAGCGTGCCGCGAGCATCTCGTTCGCGGTGCGCTTGATCGCCTGCTGGTCGTCGGTGAAGTCGAAGTTCACGCGCTGGCTCCTCTACCTGAGCTTCGGGAGGCCGAGCACGCGCTCGGCGATGATGTTCTTGAGGATCTCGGTGGTGCCGCCCTCGATCGAGTTCGCGCGCGAGCGCAGCAGGCGGTAGGTCCAGGGCGAGTCCCAGGCCGCGCCGTCCTCGCCGAGGATGTCCACGGCCAGCTCGGTGAGCGCCTGGTTCACGTCGCTCCACTGCCACTTCGGGAGCGAGCCCTCGGGACCCGGCACGCCGTGCTTCATGATCTGCGTGAGGCCGCGCCACGAGTTCAGGCGCAGCAGCTCGACCTCGATCGTGAGCTGCGCGAGGCGCTGGCGGATGACCGGGTCGTCCACCACGCCGCGCTCGCGGGCGAGCTCCTTCAGGTCCTCGAGCGCGATGCGCACGCCCGCGGCCGCCGCGGCGCCGAGGCCGGCGCGCTCGTTCATGAGTGTCGTGATCGCGACGCCCCAGCCGTTCCCCACGCCGCCGACGACGTTCTCGTCGGGGATGCGCGCCTCCTCGATGAAGAGCTCGTTGAACTCGGGCTCGTTCGTGATCTGGTGCAGCGGGCGCACCTGAACGGCCTCCTGCTCCATGTCCATGATGAAGTAGGTGAGGCCCTGGTGCTTGGGCACGTCCTGGTCGGTGCGCGCGACGAGCATGCACCACTTCGCCTTGTGCGCGAACGTGGTCCAGACCTTCTGGCCCGTCACGACCCACTCGCCGTTCGACTTCACGGCCTTCGTCTTCAGGCTCGCCAGGTCCGAGCCCGACTCCGGCTCCGAGAAGCCCTGGCACCAGATCTCGTCGCCCGTGAGGATCGCGTTGAGCCAGCGCTCCTTCTGCTCGTCCGTGCCGTGGTGGATCACGACGGGGCCGCCCATGACGAGCCCGAGCACGTTGGCGGGCTGCGGCGCGCGGACGCGGGCCATCTCCTCGCCGAACAGCGCCTGCTCGACGAGCGTGGCCCCGCGGCCGCCGTACTCCTTCGGCCACGAGAAGCCCGCGTAGCCGGCGTCGTACAGCTGCCTCTGCCAGGCGCGGCGGTGGTCGAAGGCGGCGTCCTCGCCAGGCGGATCCTCGCCCGGATGGTTGTCGGCGAGCCAGGCGCGGAGCTCGTCGCGGAAGGCCTGTTCGGACGGCGACAGGGTGAGGTCCATGGCGAGGTAATGTACCAGGGCGTACACAACGTGGAAGCGTCACCGGACATACCTCGCCGCCTGCCTCGCGGGACCCACGGGCTGGACCCCTCGCTGGTGGCCGCCTCGCAGCGATCCCGGCTGCTGGAGGCGGCCGGACAGGCCGTCGCCGAGAAGGGCTACGCGGCCGCGACCATCGACGACATCGTCCGCGGTGCCGGCGTTTCCAAGAAGACCTTCTACGAGCACTTCGAGGACAAGCTGGGCTGCTTCCTGGCGGCCTACGAGGCGGCGAGCGACCAACTCTACGAGCACGTGACCGCCGCCCAGGACTCGGCCGGCAGCGACTGGCACGACCGCACCCGCGCGGGCATCCACGCCTATCTCCGCTGGCTGGCCGCGGAGCCGGCGCTCGCCCGAGTCTTTCTCATCGAGATCGCCGCGGCGGGCCCCGACGCACTCGCGTGCCGCGAACGGCTGCGCGACCGCTACGCGGAGCGACTGCGCGCGTTGCAGGGCGGCCAGGCGGTGCGCGAGGAGATCGCCCATGCGGTGGTGGCGGCGGCCGACGACCTGGTGGTCCGGCGCCTCCGTGCCGGCGAGGACGTGCGCGAGCTGGAATCCGTGCTGCTGGAAGTCCAGCTCGCGCTGCTGCGCGGCCCGGTCAAGCGCTGAGCGACTCGACCAGCTCGGCGGTGCTCGGGTCGCCGCCCCAGTTCACCGGGAACGGCTCCGCTCCGGGCACAGAGAGCCGGCCCTCCGTCGCGCCCGGCTTCTCGAGCTCGACCCGCACGGCGCTACGGGCCCAAGAGCCGCGCTCCTCGCGCTTCAGCTTCACGACCATGTCCGTCGTGTCGTCACCCTCGGCCATCGCGCTCACGGCGATCGCGACGACGCGGTCGCCCGTCATCGCGAGGCAGAACTCGCGCGGGAGGTTCTTGCAGCGCCGAGCACGGATCGCCTCGACTGCCGCCCAACCGGTGAGGAGCGACAGCGCGGTGGGCTTCTTGCCCTGCTCCACGAGCCCGGCAGCCTCGACCTCGTCGTCGAGCCAGCCGCTCAGGTTGAGACGGCTCTTGAACGAGTCCTGCGCGCCGTAGGGAACCCTCAGGCGGCTCCGGTCCTTGCCGTCGAAGATCCGCTCCTGGTCGGGCGCGTTGTCGCGGATCAGGAGCTCCGCGGCGAGCTGTCCGGCTTCCTGCCACATCTCATCTCTCCTTGTGTCGACGAGAGGCTCGGGTGCCTCCCCCACAAGGTCGCCTGCGGGCGCGCGGGTCGCCAGGAGGGCGAACCGACGACAGGGCGTCGGTTTTCCGCCTAATCGCTACGGTCGGGGTGCTGCTCGCCAATCGCGAGTGGCCCGGACGAGAGCTCGCGCGTACCCGGTCTGACGACGGCGCGACTTGGAGGTTCTCCGTGAGCCAGCTCGTCCAGAGATCCTCGGTTCCCTGCTCGTCCCTACCGCGTTCGCGGCGGCACAGCGCGGGGCTCTCTCAACAGAATCGCGCGCCTACCTGGTGCGCAACCTGACCGGCTCCGTGGTGCTCGCCGTGCTCGCCGCCCACGAGCACCAGTGGGGCTTCCTGCTGCTGGAAGCCGTCTGGGCGCTGGTGTCGGCGTGGAGCCTGATCCAGGCGATGCGTTTCCGCGGAAACACCTCAACCTTCGCTTGAGGGTCTGTTACGCGAGGCCCGCTCGCCGCGGGCCCGGCCGGGGCGAGGCCCGCTCGCCGCGGGCCCGGCCGGCAAATACGGCAGGTGTGCGTGAATATCGTCGTTTTCCGCCCGCTTTTTCGCACACCCGAAAGGTGTGATAGGAGGGTCCTTGAGAGTTTGTTCCGTGTGCCCTCCCTGTGTGACGGCCACCTGACTCCGGGCGCGCGGACCGTAAGGCTCGCCGCGCGCCCGGCCTCGCGCCGGGCGTTGGGTCGGTGCTGCCGGCGTTCGTGGCCGGCGGCCGGCCTCGGATCAGCCGCATGGCGGCCGGCCGGCCGCCGGACGGGCGTTCCGGGTCAGGGCGGGGTCAGCTCGACTTCGAGGCGGCTGCCTTGCCGCCCTTGCGGCCGGCTGCCTTCTTCTGCGCGGTGTTGCCGCCGCTGCCGCTGCCCGAGCTCTTCCTGCTCCGGCTCGAGCCGTTGCTCTTGCCGCCGCGGCTCGACGAGCCCTCCGAGTTCGAGATGGCCGCGGCACGCGACTTGCTCATGCCCTTCTTGCGAAGGCCCTCGTACTGCTTGTCGTTCTTGACGCTGGGTCCGTGGTCCTTAGCCATTCACAGTCACCTCCTGCCGCCGCTTTACCCGGCTCACCGTGGCCGCGAACCGGGTCGCAGCCCGCGCAGCAGCCTGGCCGCCACGCCGCGGAGCGTTTCCTTCCCGTAGGCGTGGCTGGGGCTTCCCGTGATCAGCACCGCCACGGCGAGTCGACGCCTGCCGCGGCGGAGCAGCGCCACCTGGTGGTCGGCCCAGCCGGTGCCCGATCCCCAGCCGCCCTTGAAGTAGAGCGCCCAGCCGCGCGGTCGCACCGATGCGATCCCCCACCGCTGCGAGGGCACGATCGAGCCGAGCAGCCTCATCGCGAAACGGCGGTGGCGGCGCGGCACGTAGCGGTCGATCCGCAGGAACAAGCGGGTCTGGTCGGCGACGTTGATCGACGACAGGCCCCACGGCCGCGTGGCGTGGAAGTGGCGCATCCGCACGCGCCCGGCGAGCCGGGCGAGCCCGGAGGTGCCCACGACGTTGCACACCTGTGACGCGCGCGCGTTGTCCGAGCGGCGGATCATCGGCCCGAGCAGCACGCGCTCGTAGGGCCGGAGCCGCCGCGAGCGCACGTCCGGCTGCCGCAGGTAGGCCACCAGCAGCATCGCCTTGACGACGCTCGCCGACGGCACCGTGCGCTGGACGGCCGCCCCACTGATACCCCGCGGCGTGCGCACGCCGAACGACACCTCCCCCGCCCGCTGTTCGGCGTACCTGCCCGCCTCCCGGACGTGGGCGCGCCAGGGAGCAGCGGCCGCGGGCGAAGCGAGCAGCACCGCCATCGCGACGCCCGCCACATAAATTCGAAACGAAGGTGTTGCATAAATCCAGGACATGTGCTTCACTAGCGATACGCAACCGTTTCGTATCGTTACCAGAGGAGATGAGCGCATGTCAGCACAGACCATTCACGACCGCCGCTGGTGGACGCTTCTGGTCCTGTCGGTGGCCCTTCTAACCATCTCGCTCGACAACACGATCCTCAACGTCGCACTTCCCACGATCGAGAGCGAGCTCGACGCGAGCAGCGGCCAGCTCCAGTGGATCGTCGACTCGTACACGCTCGTCTTCGCCGGCCTGCTGCTCACCATGGGCGCGCTCGGCGATCGCTTCAGTCGCCGCGGCGCTCTGGTCGCCGGGCTGATCATCTTCGGGGGCGCATCGCTCGCCTCCGCGTTCGCCGAGTCGGCGAACATGCTCATCGCGAGCAGGGCCCTCATGGGCATCGGCGGCGCGCTGATCATGCCGACCACGCTCTCGATCCTCACGAACGTCTTCCCCGCCGAGGAGCGGCCGAAGGCGATCGGCATCTGGGCCGCGGTGGCCGGCATCGGCGTGGGCATCGGCCCCGCGAGCGGCGGCTGGCTGCTCGAGCAATTCGACTGGACCGCCGTCTTCCTCATCAACGTCCCGATCGTCGTGGCCGCGCTGCTCGCCACGCCGAAGCTGGTCCCCGACTCGAAGGACCCGAAGCAGTCACGGCTCGACCCGATCGGGGCCGTCACCTCGACCGCCGGACTCGGCATCCTCACCGCCGCCATCATCCAGGCGCCCGAGTGGGGCTGGACCGACGGGCGCATCCTGGCCGGCTTCGCCGCCGCCGCGGTGATCCTCGCGGCGTTCGTGGCCTGGGAGCTCCGCAGCTCGAGCCCGATGCTCGACGTCCGGCTGTTCCGGGTGCGTCGCTTCTCGGGCGCGAGCGTGTCGATCGCGCTCGTGTTCTTCGCCCTGTTCGGCGCGATCTACTTCCTGACCCAGTACCTCCAGGGAGTGCTCGACTACACGCCCTTCGAGGCCGGGGTCCGGATGCTGCCGGTGGCAGGCGGCCTGATCCTGGGCGGCCCCCTGTCCGCGAAGCTGTCGGTCCGGTTCGGGACACGCAACGTGGTCGCCATCGGGCTCGGCGTGGTGGCGTTCGCGCTGTACCTGCTGTCGAGCGCCGACGCGGAGAGCGGCTACTCGCTCGTCGCATGGTCGCTCGTCATGCTCGGCTTCGGCATGGGTGCCACGATGGCCCCGGCCACCGAGTCGATCATGAGCTCCGTCCCGCTGAACCACGCGGGCGTCGGCTCGGCGATGAACGACACCGTCCGGATGGTCGGCGGCACGCTCGGCGTGGCGATCCTCGGAAGCCTCCTGTCGAGCAGTTACGGTGCCGACATGGAGCCCGCGGTCAAGTCGCTCCCCGAGCCGGCCGCCGACGCGGCCTCGGACTCCCTCGGCCACGCGAGCGCGATCGCGGACGGGATCGGCGGCGGCGCAGGGCGGGCTCTGTCGAACGCGGCCGAGACCGCCTTCACCACGGCCATGGGCAGCACGCTCACGGTTGCGGCGGCGACGGCCCTCGCGGGGGCGCTCGTGGCCCTCGTGGTCCTGCCCGGGCAGAGCCGCGAGCGCGCCGAGAAGCACGCGCTCGCGGGCGCCGAGCTGGAGCCGGCGCGCGCGTGAGCCGCTCGACCGAGAAGCACGCCGAGCGGGCCGGCGCCGGGGAGGCGCCGGCCCGCGGCCGTGGAAGGCCGCGGAGCGCGGAGGCCGAGCACGCGATCCTGGAGGCCACGCTGAAGCTGCTGTCCGAGCAGGGGGTGGCCGGCCTCACGATCGAGGGCGTGGCGGCAGAGGCGGGGGTCGGGAAGACGACCATCTACCGCCGCTGGGCCACGAAGACCGATCTGATCATCGCGGCCGTGGAGCAGCTCGCGCCGCCCGCGGGCGTCGAGTTCCCCGACACCGGCAGCTTCGTCGGCGATCTCGAGCTCCTGGCTCAGGGTCAACGGGCGCGAACCGCGGGCACACGCCTGTTGAATGTCGCTCCGCGCGTGCTCGCCGAGGCGGCGGATGACCCCGAGCTGCACAGCGGGTTCAGCGAGGCGGTGATCGAGCCGCTCCGGAGGATCATCGCGCTGATCGTCGAGCGCGGGCAGGCTCGCGGCGAGGTGCGAGCGGACCTCGACGCCGGCGCGCTGGTCGACCTGCTGCACGCGATCCCCATCTACCGGCTGCTGCTGGGAGCCGGAGACCCGTCCTTCATCGACGAGATCGGGCAGCGCTACATCCCGCTCCTGCTCGAGGGCGTCAGTAGCTCTTCGGCAGGCCCAGGGAGTGCTCGGCGACGTAGTTCAGGATCATCTCGCGCGAAACGGGCGCGGTCCGCGTGAGCCGCACTCCCCACCACATGTCGGACAGCCCGTACTCGAGCGCGAAGCCGTTGCCGCCGTGCGCCTGGATCGCGCGGTCCACGCACTTGATCGCCGCCTCCGCGGCCGCGTACTTCGCCATGTTGCTCGACTCGCCCGCGCCCGGCGCGCCCGCGTCGTAGAGCGCGCACGCCTTCTGCATCATCAGGCGGGCCAGCTCTAGGTCGATCTTCGCCTCGGCGAGCGGGTGGGCGATGCCCTGGTGCGTGCCGATCGGCGCGCCCCAGACGGCCCGCTCGTTCGCGTAGGCGGCCGCCTTGCCGAGCGCGCGCCGTCCCGCCCCGCACGCGATCGCGGCGCCCATGATGCGCTCGGGGTTGAGCCCATCGAAGACGGGCCCGAGCCCGCCGCCCTCGCCGCCGACGAGCCGCTCCTCCTCGAGCTCGACGTCGTCGAAGAAGAGCGTCCACTGCTTGTCCGGGCCGAGGTACGGCATCGGGATCTCATCGCGCGTGAAGCCGGGCGTGTCCACGTCCACGATCGCGAGCGAGGGCAGGCCGAGCGACCCGTCCGCCATCCGGCTGCGGGCGACCACGAGCACCGCGTCGGCGTGCTCGACGCCCGAGATGTAGGTCTTCTGGCCGTTGAGCAGCAGGCGGTCGCCGCGGCGCTCGAGCGAGGTGGCGAGGTTGTGGGAGTTGGTGCCGGCGTCCGGCTCGGTGATCGCGAAGGCGACCTTTGTGGTGCCCGCGGCGATCCCGCGCAGCCAGGTCTCCTTCTGCTCGTCGGTGCCGTGCTTGGCGAGGATGGAGCCGACGATCGCGGGCGACACCACGATCAGCAGCAGCGACTTGCCGGCCGCCGAGATCTCCTGGCCGACCGCGGCCAGGCCCGACATGCCGAGCCCGCCGCCACCCCACTCCTCGGGCAGGTTGATCCCGAGATAGCCCTTCTCCGCGAGGGCGTCCCAGAGCTCGGTGGGCGGCTCGCCGGCGGCGTGCTTGCTGCGCGAGTAGTCCTGGGGAAACGAGTCGCAGATGCCGCGCACGGCGGCGCGGATCTCGCGCTCCTCGTCGGTGGGGATCAGGTCCAGGGTGGCCACGCCGCCGGGCAGGCTACCCCGACGCGGCCCTGCCGACCAGCCGGTGCCGCTCACGCTCCGCATGTTGGGCCCCTATACGGTGCCGAACATGCGTCTCAGCCCGCGCTCGCCCGGGCCGCGCGCAGCTCCTGCTTGACGACGCCGC
>DASSVP010000053.1:0-4254 GCA_035705985.1 Thermoleophilaceae bacterium | reverse complement strand
CCGCGGCCAGCGGAACCGCCCTTCGCGATTCCTCCGAGCCGTCCAGGGCAAGCACGATCGTCTTGAACACCTACTCCTCCTCGTCACAGGGTCTCTTCCACCCGGCAGCCTCTCACCATTGGAGCGCGGCGATCAAGGCCTTCCCCGTGCGTGGCGCGTGGCACTCCACAGACCCCGGACGCGTCGCCGTCCCCCGTGCGCAGCAGCGAAGCGGAGTAGACGGCGCCGCGCCGGGGACCCGATCGTCTGGAGCGGGCGCTCGATCGTCCGGGTCGCTGTGGCGGGCGCGACAACTACCCGTAGGACCCGCTAGCTCACGATTCCCTCGAACAGCTCAACGTACTGCTCGAGGTGGCGGGCGCCCAGGAAGGCGCCGCGCACGCGCTCGCGCGCGTTGTGCCCCATCCACTCGGCGCGCCCGGGGTCGGCGAGCAAGCCCGTGACCGCGCGCGCGAACCCGTCCAGATCCTCGGGATCGACCAGCAGGCCGCTCTCGCCGTCCACGATCTGGTCCTGCACGCCACCAACCGCGGACGCAACCACCGGTCGCGCCTTCCACATCGCCTCGGCGACCGTCAGGCCGAAGCCCTCGGCGAGGCTCTTCTGCACCACGACATCGGCGCGGCGCTGGAGCGCGTTGACCATGATCGCGTTCTCCTGGAGGTCATCCATCGGGAGCGAGAAGAGGTGAACCCGCGCGCGCAGCTCCGGCGAGAGCCGCTCCGCGTAGGCGGTGATCTCCGCCAGCACCGCGGGGCCCTCCGGGTCGTCGGCGACGGCCGCCGTGTCCGGCCCCGCGAGGACCAGGTGGGCATCGGTGACCGGCGCGACGCTCTCGGCGTACGCTCGAAGCACGCCGCGCGGGTCCTTGAGACCGTCCCACCGCGATACCTGCACCACGGCCGGCGCCGTGGCGGGCAGCGGCGGCGACCCGTTTCGCTCGACGCCACGCACGACCCGGCCCGGCGTTCCGTCGAGGCGGGCGAACGTCGCCACGCCGTCCGTCGGACCCGCGTGCATCCTGCTGGCACGCAAGATCGCCTCGATGGCCCCTGGCGCCAGCGGTTGGTTCTTCGGCGTGAAGGCGTCGATCGAGGGCGGGATCACCTCCACCCGCGAACGGTCGAGCCCCTCCCACACGAACGCGGCCCTCGAGAAGACGACTCGGTCGGCCGCGGTCACGTGGGGGAGGAGGAACGCCCACGCCGCACGCACCAGGTCGTTCGGCACGTCGACTCCCACGTGGCAGCGCCACACGACGCGCGTGCCGCGCGCCCGAAGCGGCTCGATGAGGCCGGCGGTCTGCGGGTCGTGGAGGAGGACCAGGTCGTCCGGGCCCACCAGCTCGACGAGCTCCGCCGCGTTCCGCTCAGACGTTGCCCGGTAGACCGTCCGGTCGGGCTCCGAGAGGCCCTGTCCGTCGCCCGGGGCGCCATGCAGCATGTTGTGGAGGCGCTTCGTGATCTGGAAGAAGGCGGGATCACCGTCGATCACGAGCCAGCGCACGTCCACGCCGGCCGCCCGGCTGTAGGGGACGAGCGACGCGAGCAGCTCAGCCACGCCACCGCCGCGCGCGGTCGAGTTGACGTTCCAGATGACGCGCCCCTCGAAGTCCTTGCGCCCGCGCTCAGCCGCCCGCAGGAGGCGCTGCCACTGCTCGTCGGTCAGGACCGACCGGAAGCGCTCGAGCGTCGCCGTCCCGAGCTCCACCTCGTGCACCGGGGTCACGGGATCACGCGCAGGCCTGCCGGGCCTCCGCTCGAAGCTCCGCGATCGATTCCTGGATTCCCTTGCTCAGCACGTCGAGGTCAGGGACGGCCCGCTCGTCGCCGCTCAGCCCGAAGAACATGTGCCCGTTGTAGCTCACGACCGCGACGCCCACGGCATGGTCGGCGGCCAGCGGCACGAGCGGGAGGACCTCCTCCAGCTTCGACCCGAACGCGTACAGAGGCTTCGGCGGTCCCGGCACATTCGTGACCGTGAGGTTGAAGAGCCGCGCTGCCGTGGTCGATCGCGCGAGAACGGAGTGGAGCAGCGGTGGAGCGAGCCCGGCCAGCGCGAGCAGCTCCGCTCCGCCGCGTGCCTGTCCTTCGGCCTTGAGCTCCGCGGTCTCTCCGGCCGTGACGAGATAGCGGCGCAGCGGCTCCGGCTCGCATACCGGGAGGTTGACGAACAGGGAGCTGACGCGGTTCCCGAGCTCGCCCTCGTCCTCGCCGACGCGCAGGCTGACGGGGACCATCGCGCGCAGCCCGTGCTCCGGAAGCGCGTCCCCCCGCTGCGACAGGAGGCGCCGGAGCCCGCCGGCCACCACCGCGAGCACGACGTCGTTGACCGTGCCGCCGAGAGCGTTCTTGATCGCCTTGAAGTCGCTCAGGCGCGCGCGCGCCACGGCGTAGCGGCGGTGGGGACCGATCGGGACGTTGAGCGAGCTGGCCGGCGCCGGGGCCAGCTCCTCGCGCAGGACGAGCTCGGCCGCGGACTTCGCCTCGCTCAACAGCTTGGCGGGATGCGTGGCGAGCTCAGCGCCGTTCGTGAGCAAGTCCCCCAGGCGGCGCGCGAGGCGCTGGCCCGCAGCGCGTTCGCCGGGTGGCGGCGCCGACGTCGGTGGCATGTGCGAGCCGGCGCGCGACCGGTCGAGCAGCACCTGCGTGGCGCCCACCGAGGCGACGCCGTCGACCATTGCATGATGCGTCTTCGTGGCGAGTGCCCAGCGCCCGCCCTCGAGTCCCTCGAGCAGGACGAGCTCCCACAGTGGCCGCGACCGGTCGAGCCGCATCGACCAGTATTCGCCGCACCAGTCCATGAGCTCCCGCTCCCCGCCCGGAGCCGGAAGCCCGGCGCGCCGGACGTGCTCGGCCACCGCGAAGCTCGGATCGGGCTCCCATGTCGGACGGCGCAGCGGCGGCACATGTGCCGACGAGAGCCGCGCTGCATATCGCGGCAGCAGGTGCATGCGGTGCTCGATCTCTTCGCGCAGCCTCGTCAGCGAAGGCGGTCCACCGGGACGCCCCTCGAACACCATGACGGCGCCGATGTGCATGTGCGCGGCCTCCTGCGCGTCCTCGAGCTCGAGGAAGGCGGCGTCGAGGCTGCCCAGGCGGTCACTCATACCGGCGTGCTCACGCGCGGCGCGTGCCCTTCCTTCCCGCTGGGCGGAGCGGGGACGTCGGGGCGCGGGTGCGCGTGCGGCTTCGTCGGCCACCACGCCCGGCTTCCCAGGATCTCGACCGCCGCCGGCAGGAGGACCGGCCGCACGATGAGTGCGTCGAGCAGGATTGCGATCGCCAGGCCGACCGTCAGCCGCAGGTTGAACAGCCCGCTCAGGGCGAACGGCACGATCGCGGCGATCATCACCACGGCCGCCCCGGTCGCCGCTCCCGCCGTCTCGCGCAGCCCCTGGGCGAGGGCCTCGTGCGAGCGCCCGGTGCGGACGAACAGCTCGCGTGTCCGGTACAGCAACACCAGTTCGTAGACCAGGGCGATTCCGAAGATCGCGGCGAAGGTCTCGATCACCTGCAGCGCGTCGATGTATCCAGGGCCTCCGAGCAACGGATCCTCACCGGTGGTGAGCAGCGTCACCACGCCGAAGGTGGCCGCGGCGGTGAGCAGGTTGAACGCGACGGTCACGAGCGGCACCAGCACGCTGCGCAGGGCGATCATCAGGATCAGTGTCACCGCAATCGCCAAGCCGACCACGACCGGCCAGATGTCGGAGCTGATGCTGCTCTCGAAGTCGGCGAGCTCGCCGGCGGGGCCGCCGAGCACGGCGGTCATCCCGCTCTGGCGTGCGAACGCCTGCGTTCGGCGCGCCAGGTCCTCCCCGAGCGCCTGTGTCGTCTCGGTGCTCGAGGCATATCTCGGGATCACCGTGATCTGGCCGGCGTTGCCGCCGCGTTCGAGATTGACCGCGAATGTCGCCTGGTTGCGGCTCGCCGGCTGAGCGCCGTCGACGGCCGACAGGACGAAGTACCCGGAGTCGAAGAGGCCCGGAGCCTGTGCCTGGAGCCGCTCGAGGTCCTCAGTCGACGGCAGGCTGCCGCGGAACTTCGCGACACCTGACTCCATGAGGCCGAGTCCCCCTGCCAGCTCGCCGACCTTCGGCACGCCGCCGGAGAGGCCACCGGCCAGCTCGCCGGCGCCGCCCGTGAGCAGGCCGAGGCCCGCGGCGAGCTGGCCGGCGCCGTCACGCAGCTGGGTCAGGCCGTCGGTGAGCTGGCCGCCACCGCCTGCGAGGCGACCGATGCCGGCCGCGAG
>DASSVP010000052.1:0-35689 GCA_035705985.1 Thermoleophilaceae bacterium | reverse complement strand
GCGAGGTCCAGCTCCAGCTCGCCCACCACGATCCTCGGCTCGTCGCGGTCGGCTGCCGAGCGCCGCAGCGCCGCGTTGAGGCGGGCGACCAGCTCGCCAGGCCCGAACGGCTTCGTGACGTAGTCGTCCGCGCCGGCGTCGAGGGCCCTGACCTTCTCCGTCTCCTCCCCCACCGCCGACAGCACGAGGATCGGCATCTCGCTCCATTCGCGTATCGATCGGGTCACGTCGACGCCGTCCCTGTCCGGCAGCACGAGGTCCACGATCGCCGCGTCCGGCGCCTGGACGGCGGTCGCTTCGAGAGCTTCCGCGGCGGACGCCGCCGTGGCCACGTCGAAGCCCGCGTCGCGCAGGATGACCCGCAGTGCGCGCAGGATCTGCGGCTCGTCGTCGCACACCAGCACCCGGCGTCCCTCGCTCACGTCACAGCCTTGTCTCTCGCCGCCACGCCGGCGCGCGCCTCGCTCGGTGCGGGTAGCCGGAACACGAACGTGCTGCCCTCCCCCGGCGCGGAGTCGGCACGCAGCCGGCCGCCGTTTGCCTCCACGAAACCGCGTGCGATCGCGAGGCCGAGCCCCGAGCCGCCGCCGGGCTGGTCACGTGAACGGTGGAAGGGCTCGAAGATGCGCTCGAGCTCGTCCCTGCCGATTCCCGGACCGTCGTCCGCCACGCGCAGCGTCAGCCACGCGCCCGAAGCGCGAGCGCGGACGCTCACCGGCCGCTCGCCCGCGAAGCGCGCCGAGTTCTCGAGCACGTTGCCGACCGCGCGTTCGAGCTGCGTGGCGTCGCAGTTCAGCGCGGGCAGGTCCTCGTCCAGCCTGATGTCGAAGCCGCCGACAGGCTGGGGTGCCGCATCCGCGGCCGCGTGCACGATCTCGGCCAAAGAGCACCAGGCCGTCCTCGGCTCGGCGCCACCCGCCTGAAGCCGCGAGAGGTCGAGCAGGTTGTTCACGAGGCGCGTCAGGCGGTCCGCCTCGTCGGCGGCGACCGAGACCAGCTCAGTCCGGGCGGCGTCCGTGAGCGTGTCGGACCCGAGTCCGCGCACCGCGGCGGTGATGGCCGTCAGCGGCGAGCGCAGGTCGTGCGAGACCGCACGCAGCACGGCCTTTTGGACGGCGTCGCTGCGTCGCAGGGCCTTGGTCTCGATCAGCTGCGACTCGAGCTCGGCTCGGCGTTTGGCGGCGGCGACGAGCGTCTCGAGCGCCGGAGCGATGCGATCGCGAATCGCCTCGACCGGGCCCGGGTCGGCGTCCGCAGGCACCAACACGGTGCCGATCCGACCGCCGTCGATGACCAGCGGCACCGCCCTCGCGTAGAGGCTGCTGTCGATCCACCCCGTCTCGACGCTCACGAACTCCAGGTCGAAGGCGGCCGCTATGCGCGCCCCGACCGCGCGGAGCGAGTCCTCGGGACTCGCTCCGCCGAGCAGCAGGCGCGCCATCTCGGTCGCCAGATCCGCCTCGCGCCGGCGGCGCTCGGCCTCCTCCGCGCGCTCGCGGGCGGCGTGCGCGAGCGTGCTCGTGACCGCCGCCGCGATGAGGAAGACGGTGAGCGCCACCCAGTTCCCGCCGTCCGCGACGTGGAACCCGCCAGTCGGATGGATGTGGAAGAAGTTGAAGGCGGCCGCACTGAGGAAGCTCGTCACCAGGCCCGGCCACAGGCCCCACTTGCTCGAGACGAGCAAGACGGCGAGGAGATAGACCACGCCCGTCGACACCGGCGGCGCGAGCTCGCGCAGCCCGTAGTTCGTGGCGGTGATCGCCGCGACGGACACCACGGCGGCGCCGAGCCCGACCAGCGGAGAGTCGCGGCGCGTTCGGCTCATACGCAAATGGTGGCTGATTCGCGGCGTCTGCAGTCTCGTTCTTCACGCCGCCTTGATGCCCCGCTCCTCACACTGACGCCCGGCTTGGCCGAGTACCGCCCACCGAACCGAGGCCTCGAGCGCGTGCTAGGCACGGGCGCCCTGTTCTCGACCGCCTACGGCAACGTCGGCTCGTCGATCTACTACGCGCTCGGGCTGGTCGCCATCTTCGCGCTCGGGATGACGCCGGTGGTATTTGTCATCGCCGGGCTCATCTTCGCCTGCACCGCCGCTACCTACACCGAGGCGACGACGATGTTCCCGGAGGCGGGCGGCTCCTCGTCGTTCGCGCGACATGCCTTCAACGAGCTCTGGTCCTTCGTCGCGGCATGGGGCCAGATGCTCAACTACATCATCACGGTCGCCATCTCGGCGTTCTTCGTACCGCACTACCTCGGGGTGTTCTGGGAGCCGCTCGGCGAGTCGCCTGCGGACATCGTCGGGGGGATCCTCGTCGTGGCGCTGCTAGGCGCATTGAACGTGGTGGGCGTCAAGGAGTCGGCCGGCCTGAATGTCTTCCTGGCGCTGGCGGACTTTCTCACCCAGCTCGCGCTGGTCGTGGTCGGGATCGTGCTCGTCCTCTCCCCGGAGACGCTCGTCGACAACGTCGACTTCGGCACCTCGCCGACGACCAGCGACTTCCTGATCGCCATCCCGGTCGCGATGGTCGCATACACCGGCATCGAGACGATCTCGAACATGGCCGAGGAGGCACGCGACTACACCAAGACGATCCCTCGCGGGATGCTCGGTGTGGTGGTGGCCGTGTTCGCGATCTACACGTTCCTGCCGGCGGTCGCGCTCTCGGCCCTGCCCGTTCGGGACGGCGAGACGGCGCTCGCCCTGCCCAAGGAGGAGGGCGGCTACGCCGACGACCCGATACTCGGCGTCGTCGCGAACATGGACCTCGGCGCGATCCAGGGCGCCGCCGAGGTCTACGTCGGCGTCCTGGCCGCCACGATCCTGTTCATCGCCACCAACGCCGGAATGATCGGCGTCTCGCGCCTCACCTACTCGATGGGGCAACACCGCCAGCTGCCCGAGCGGCTGCGGGTGCTCCACCCCAAGTTCCGCACGCCCTACGTGGCGATCGCGGTGTTCGGCTTCGTCGCCTGCCTCACCATCCTGCCCGGTCAGGCCGAGTTTCTCGGCACGATCTACGCGTTCGGGGCGATGCTGTCCTTCTCGATCGCGCACCTCGCCGTGATCGCACTCCGGATCAAGGACCCGGAACGCGAGCGCCCCTACCGCGGGCCGGGCACGCTGCGGGTGAGCGGCCACGAACTGCCCCTGTTCGCCGTCGTCGGCGGACTCGGCACCGCCAGCTCCTGGGTGGTCGTGACCGTGCTCAACTTCGAGACGCTCGTCGCCGGCACCATCTGGGTGGCGCTCGGCGTCGCCACCTACGTCCTATATCGCCGTCACCAGGGCCTGTCGCTCACAGACACGCACAAGATCGTGCTACCCAAGCCGGCCGTCGAGCACGAGGTCGAATACGAGTCCGTGCTCGTGGCGTTCGAGGACGCGCACTACTCGCCCGAGGCAGTAGCCACCGCGGTGAAGCTGGCGGCTCGCCGCCGGCGCGGGATTCACGTGCTGGTCACGATCACGGTGCCGCCGAACGTCCCGATCGATGCCCAGACCCCAGGGCAGGAGGCGCGCGCAGCGAGCGTCATCGACTCGGCGCGCGTGATCGGCGGACGCCGGGTCACGGGACACTGGGAGAAGGTGCGACCCGGGCAGGCCGGGCGCCGGATAGTCGAGGAGGCGAAGGAGACCCGCGCGCGGGCCGTCGTGATGTCGCTCCCTCCGCGGCGGGCCGGGGGGTCGCTGTTCGGCAAGACGCTCGAAACGGTCTTGGCCGAGCGCCCCTGCCGCATCATCATCGATTCATCGCAGGGCCCGAGGGCAGACGCGCATGCTGCGCGAGGCACCCCGACCGACGTGACAGCACCTTGACGACCAACGCACCATCCAGGGCGCACCGTCGGTCCGTGTGACAGCGGATAACTTCGCGGCATGAGCTTCCGAGTGGTTGTGTGCGGGGGCGGCATTGCGGCCGCCGAGGCGCTGCTGCGGCTGCGCCGGCTCGCGGGAGACGCGATCGAGCTTTGCGTGATCGCCCCCAACGACGAGCTCGTCTACCGCCCGCTGGCGGTCCGCGAGCCGTTCACGTACACGCGGGCTCGCCGGTATCCGCTGCGGCAGATCGCACGGTACAGCGGAGCCGAAGTCATGAGGGACACGCTCGCCCGGGTCGAGAGCCGCGAGCGCGTCGTCCGCACAGGAAGCGGAACCGAGGTCGGCTATGACGCTCTGCTGGTCGCCGTTGGGGCGCGCGAGGTCGAGGCGTACGGACGTTCGGTGACGTTCCGGGACTCGGATGCTGCCGCGACGTTCGGCGAAGTGATCAAGGCGATCGAGGTGGGCAGGGCGGCCAGTGTGGCGTTCGTCCAGCCGGCCGGGCCCGGCTGGCCGCTGCCGCTCTACGAGCTCGCCCTGATGACCGCCACGCACGCAGCCGATCTGGGCATCGCTGGTCTCGAGCTGACCCTTGTCACGCCCGAGCCGCAACCGCTCGCGATCTTCGGTGCGGCGGTGTCGGAGGTCGTCGCAGACCGCCTTGCCGGTGGGGGCGTACAAGTGCACACCGGCTCGCTCGCACGTAGGCCTGACGAGCGACGGCTCGTCGTCGAGCCGCGCGGCTGGGAGATCCGGCCCGACCGCGTGCTCGCGGTGCCGCGCGTCGCAGGACCCGCTGTCAGCGGGCTGCCTGGCGATACGCACGGGTTCGTCCCGAACGACATCCACTGCTGCGTGCCGGGTACCGACGGGCGCGTGTTCGTCGCCGGCGACGCCGCGGACTACCCGGTGAAGCACGGCGGGCTCGGCGCGCAGATGGCCGACTCCGGGGCATCGGCAATAGCGAGGCTCGCGGGCGCCGACGTCGAGCCGCAGCCGTTTCACCCGGTCATCCGCGCCAAGCTGCTCACGGGTGCCGAAGCGATCTACATCAGCGCCCAGCTTGGGTGCGCCGACGGCGTCCACTCCGAGGTGTTCGAGGAGCCCCCATGGCCTGCCGGCGACAAGGTCGTCGCGGAGGAGCTGGGCCCGTACCTCGCGTCGCTGGGCGCCTCGCGCGAGAAGCTCGCCGAGGACCCTTAGGCGGCCCGCACTTCCCCGCCTTGCCGGTCGCGCGGCTCGCGCACCGCGAGCGCCTGCCCGGCGCACAGCCAGGCGAAGGCGACCAGAAGGACGAAGCCCATCACGTACTCGCCGGTCGCGTCCTTGACGATGCCCATCACGAGCGGCGGGAAGAAGCCGCCGAGACCGCCCGCCGCCCCCACGATGCCCGTGACCGCGCCCTTGGTCTCCGGGAAGAAGGTCGGAACCATCTTGAAAACAGCGCCCGCGCCCATGCCGAGAAAGAACGCGAGGGAGAGACAGAAGATCGTGACCGGGACGATGGTCGGGTCGGACGCCTGCCAGGACAGCCCGATCGCATCCAGCCCCGCGCCGAAGAAGGCGATGCTCAGGACGCGCTGGCCGCCGAAGCGATCGGCCCAGCGCCCCCCGAGCGGCCGTGCGATCAGCGCCGCGACGACGACGAAGCCGCCCGCGCGGGCACCCGCGCTCGTCTGCGAGTAGTCGAACCAGTCGGTCAGCAGCTTCGGGAGGTAGAGCGACATCGCCACGAAGCCGCCGAACGCGACGAAGTAGAACAGGGCGAGCTGCCACAGCGTGGAGCCGGAACGAAGGACGCGACCGTACGGAGTGGTCTTCGAGCGATGATCGGGAGCGTTGCGTGCGCTCGCCCACCAGACCGCCGCAAAGCCCAGCAGGACCACCGAGTAGACGATCCCCGCGGCCTCCTGGCTCCAGTTGTCGTTGATCGCGGGCATCGTCCAGGCGGAGATGGCCGTGCCGGCGGTGCCGATCCCATAGAGGCCGAGGGCCTGTCCCTGCCGCTCGGGCGGATACCACTCGGAGACGAAGGGCACGCCAACCGCGAAAGCGGCGCCGGAGACGCCCAGCAGCAGGCCGGCTACGAGCAGCATCGCGTAGCTGTCGGCGAACCCGACGAGCAGCGGCGGCAATGCGCAGTAGAGGAGCAGCGCGGTGAACACCTTGCGACCCCCCAGGCGGTCGGTCAGCACGCCCAGCGGGATCCGCAGCAGCGACCCAAGCACGACCGGCAGCGCGATCATCACGGCGGTCTGGGTGTTCGAGAGCCCGAGACTGTCCTCAAGCTTCGGAGCCAGGGGAGCGAGCATCCCCCAAGCCGAGAAGCACAGGAGGAACGCGGCCGTGGCGAGCGTGAGGTTCCGCCCCTGCCCGCTCACCGCGTGCTCCTGATGGCGGCCACGCGTCCGCGGTACGGGATCGGGCTGCGCCGGAACCAGTCGACCGGGATGCTCCACGCGTGCACCAGCCGACTGAACGGCCAGGCGGCGTAGAGCAGCCACACCGAGCTCACGTGCAACTGGAACACGAACGGCACGTCGTCGCCGGTCATGAGCTCCGGTTGCGGATTCAGCGCCAGCAGCCCGCGGAAGTAGGGCGCGACCGTCTCGCGGTAGCGGACCTCCTCGCCGAGCGTTCCCCAGATCGTGCAGATCATGCCGGTGGTGATGCCGAAGGCGAGCAGGAAGAAGGTGGCCAGGTCCCAGCGCGTCGTGGTCACCCGCACGCGCGGGAAGCGGGCGCGTCGGACGGCGAGCACGACGAAGCCGAGCGTCGCGGCAACCCCGGCGGCCAGCCCGCCGACCGCGGCCAGCACGTGGTACGCGCTCTCGCTGATGCCGAGCGCGTCCGTCCACGCGTGCGGCACGAGGATGCCGACCACATGGCCGCCGATCGCGCCCAGCGCCCCGAAGTGGAACAGCGTGCTCCCGACCATCAGCCAGCGGCTCTCCAGCAGCTGGGTCGAACGGGCGGTCCAGCGGTACTGATCGCGGTGGTAGCGCCACCAGTGGCCGACCAGGAAGGTCGCGATCGCCGCATACGGAAGCACGGCGTAGAGGAGCAGCTCGCCCCGGCTCACGGGGACGTCCCCATGGGCATCACCTCGGGCGGAGCGAACGGCTCGAGACCCACCTGCTCGGAAGGCGGGCCCTCCGCCGCGAGCCGCCTGACCCGCGCTGCCTGGACGCCCGTCAGACCGGGCAGGAGGGTCGCCAGCTCGTCGAGCAGCACGGCGTACGGGCTGCCTGCCTCGTGCAGGCCGGCCCGAATCAGCTCGATGGCGTCGCGCGACTCGGCGAGCGCTGCCAGGCCCACGTCCGGCGGGGCAAGCGCAGCGAACTCCAACATCACCGGCAGGTAGTCGGGCAGCTCGCCGTCGAGCAATCCGAAGCCGGCGGCTGCGTAGCGCTGCTTCAGCCGCAGCAGCGCCACGCCGCGCTGGCGGCGGTCACCGTGCACGTGGTAGGTCAGGTAGAGGCTGTTCCGGCGCGTGAAGTCGAAGGTCTCGACGTAGTCGCGCTGGAGCGAGCCGACCGGCTCGCGCGCCCACCAGGCCACGAAGCGCGCGATCGGCCCGTCCGCGGCGGCCGCCAGCTCGGCGCGAGCATCGAGCAGCTCGCCGCTCGGGTACTGGAGCAGGAGCGACAGCAGCTTCAGCCGCTCTGCATGCTCAGCGGCCATCCACACTCCCCTCCTCTCCGCCCATCCGCACGATGTAGTCCTGAAGGTCGAAGTCCTGCTCCGGCCCTTCGCCGCCACCGCTCAGGTCAGGAACCATCGCCCCTGGCGGCTGCGCGAAGTCGAGCCCGCAGGAGCCCTGGTCCGCGAACGCGCCGGGCGAGATCTCGCCGTGCGCCTTCGGCAGCACGTAGCGGTCGTCGTAGTCGGCGATCGCCACCTGGCGGTACATGTCCTCGACCTCGTCGACGGTCATCCCCACGGCCTCCGCCAGCGCGGGGTCGCCCTCGCCCCGGATGTTCCAGCCACGCATGAAGCTGCGCATCGCCGCCAGCCGGCGCAGCGAGAGGCGCACGGGCTCCGGGTCGCCTGCCGACAGGAAGCTCGCGAGGTATTCCACGGGAATGCGCAGCTCCTCGATCGCCCCGAAGACCTCGTCGGTCCCGACGCCGGGATCGATCGCCTCCTCCACGAGGCTCTCGACAGGCGAGAGCGGCGGCACGTACCAGACCATCGGCAGCGTGCGGTACTCCGGGTGCAGCGGGAGCGCCACCCGGAAGCGCTTGCAGAGCGCGTACACCGGCGAGCGACGGGCCGCCTCGATCCAGTCGTCGGGCACCCCGTCCCGTGCCGCCTGCGTCCGTACGTCGGGATCGTCCGGGTCGAGGAAGAGCGAAAGCTGCGACTCGATCAGCTCGTGCTCGTCCGCCACCGAGGCCGCCTCCTCCACGCGGTCCGTGTCGATCAAGACGATGCCGAGGTGGCGCAGCCGGCCGACGCAGGTCTCAGAGCAGACCGTCGGCATGCCCGCCTCGACGCGCGGATAGCAGAAGTTGCACTTCTCGGCCTTGCCGGTGTGCCAGTTGAAGTACACCTTCTTGTAGGGGCAGCCGGACACGCAGTAGCGCCATGAGCGGCAGGCCTCCTGGTCCACGAGCACGATGCCGTCCTCCTCGCGCTTGTACATCGCCCCGGAGGGGCACGAGGCCACGCACGATGGGTTGATGCAGTGCTCGCAGATGCGCGGCAGGTACATCATGAAGGCCTGCTCGAATTCGAGCCGAACGTGCTCCTCGAGGCCGCGCCGGTTCGGGTCCTCGGCCGCGCTCGTGGTTGCCGCCGCCAGGTCGTCGTCCCAGTTCGGCCCCCACTCGAGGGCGAGCGGCTCGCCCGTGACCTGGGAGATCGGCTGCGCCACCGGCTGCACATCCGAGCTCGGAGACGAGATCAGCGTCTCGTAGTCGTAGGTCCAGGGCTCGTAGTAGTCGTCGATCGTCGGCAGGTCGGGGTTCCAGAAGATCGTGGCGAGCTTCTTGAGCCTGCCGCCGCCCTTCAGCTTCAGTCGCCCCTTCCGGTCGAGCGTCCAGCCGCCCTTCCAGCGCTCCTGGTCCTCGTAGTCGCGCGGGTAGCCGCGGCCGGGCTTGGTCTCGACGTTGTTGAACCAGACGTACTCGGTGCCGCGCCGATTCGTCCAGACGTTCTTGCAGGTCACAGAGCAGGTGTGGCAGCCGATGCACTTGTCCAGGTTCATCACCATGCCGACCTGCGCCCGGACTCGCATCAGTAGCGCACCTCCGAGGCCCGCTTGCGGATGACGATGAGCTGGTCACGCTGCGGCCCGGTGGGGCCGTAGTAGTTGAAGCCCCACGAGAGCTGCGCGTAGCCACCGATGAGGTGCGTCGGCTTGATCGAGATGCGCGTGAGCGAGTTGTCCGTCCCGCCGCGCGCTCCCGAGACCTCGGACACCGGGACGTTCACGTGGCGGTCCTGCGAGTGGTAGTAGAGCGCCACGCCGGTGGGCACTCGGTGCGAGACCACGGCGCGGCAGGCGACCGTGCCGTGCTTGTTGTAGACCTCGAGCCAGTCGTTGTCGCGCACGCCGATCTTCTCCGCGTCGGCTACAGAGATCCACATCGCCGGCCCGCCGCGGAACAGGGTGAGCATGTGGAGGTTGTCCTGGAACTCGGAGTGGATCGACCACTTCGAGTGCGGCGTGAGGTAGCGCACCGTCACCTCGGCTGCCGCCTCTGGCTGCGGCTCGCCGCCCACGTCGAGCTGGCCGACGTCCACGGGCGGGCGGTACGCGGGCAGCCCCTCGCCCAGCGCGAGCATCCACTCGTGGTCGAGGTAGAGCTGCTGGCGGCCCGTCAGCGTCCGCCAGGGGATCGAGTGCTCGATGTTCGCGGTGAACGGCGAGTAGCGCCGGTCGCGCGACTCGAGCCCGGACCACTCCGCCGAGGCGATCACCTTCCGCGGCTGAATCGACACGTCCGCGAACGTCAGCCGCTCGTCGGCCCGCTCCGCCGGTATCTCGGCGAGCGGCCGCCCGACGCGCTCCTCGAGCACGCGGAAGCTCTCCGTCGCGAGCCGGCCGTTGGTGGTGCCGGACAGCGCGAGGATCGCCTCGCACACGTCCACGTCCCGGGCCAGCGACGGACGCCCCCGCGCCGGGCCGGTACGCACGACGCCGTTGCGCCGCCCGAGCTCCTCCACCTCCTGCTCCGGCTTCCAGGCGATCCCCTTCGCGCCGATCCCCGCCTGCTCGACGAGCGGCCCGAGCGCCTGCATCCGCGCGTGCACTGCCGGATAGTCGCGCTCCACCGCCACCAGCTTCGGCATCGTGCGCCCAGGAAGCGGCTCGCACTCTCCTGCGCGCCAGTCGAGCACCCGTCCGCCGGGCTGCGCCAGCTCGTCGGGACTGTCGTGGAGCAGCGGCGCCGCCACGATGTCCGTGCGCGTGCCGAGGTGCTTCTCCGCCAGCTCGCTGAAGCGCTCCGCGATCCGATTGAACGCGTCCCAGTCCGACTTCGCCTCCCAGGGCGGTGGGATCGCCGCGTTGAACGGATGCACGAACGGGTGCAGGTCCGTGCTCGAGAGATCGTGCTTCTCGTACCAGGTGGCGGCCGGCAGCACCACGTCCGAGTAGACGCATGAGCCGTTCATGCGGAAGTCGATCGTGGTGAACAGGTCGAGCTTGCCCTCGGGCGCCTCGTCGATCCATTCGACCTCGTCGGGCCGCTGGTCCGCCGATGACTCCGCCGCGCGGATCGCGGCGTCGGGCACGCCGAGGATGTGCCGCAGGAAGTACTCGTGTCCCTTGCTCGAGGAGCCGAGCAGATTGGCGCGCCAGAGCGTCAGGACGCGCGGGAAGCTCTCGGGCCGGTCGGGGACCTCGCACGCGAAGCGCAAGCGGCCCTCGCCCAGTTCTCGCGCCGCGTGCTCGGCCGGGTCGGCTCCCGCGGCCCGCGCATCGTCCGCCACGTCGAGCGGGTTTCGCTCGAACGCCGGGTGCATGGGCAGCCAGCCCAGCCGCGCCCCCAGCGCAACGCAGTCGGCCAGGTGGCGGCTGTCGAGCGCGCCGTTGCCCGCGGGAGAGGCGAACTCGCCGGCGCCGTACGTCTCGTAGCGCCACTGGTCGGACATCAGGTACCAGAACGGCGTCGCCGGCTGCTGGCGCGGCGGGCGGAGCCAGTCGAGCGCGAACGCCACGGTCGCCCAGCCGGTGATCGGGCGCACCTTCTCCTGGCCCACGTAGTGAGCCCAGCCGCCCCCGTTCACCCCCTGGCAGCCGCAGAGGAGGAGCAGCGCCAGCACCGCGCGGTAGGTCTCATCGCCGTGGTACCAGTGGTTGAGCCCGGCGCCCATGACGATCATCGAGCGGCCGTTCGTGGCCTCGGCGTTGGCGGCGAACTCGCGCGCAATGCGCACCACGCGTCCGGCATCGACGCCCGTGTGCTCCTGCTGCCAGGCGGGCGTGTGCGGCTGGGCGGGGTCGTCATAGCCGCTCGGCCACTCACCGGGCAGGCCCTCACGCGCCACGCCGTAGTGCGCCAGCATCAGGTCGAGCACGGTCGTGACGAGACGCCCGCCCACGCGCGTGGCCGGCACGCCTCGCCGCATCGTCGTCCCGCCTTCCGTCTCGCCTCCGTCGAAGCGCGGGAGCAGCACCTCCGCCAGCTCGTCGTGGCGGCCGAGCAGGGTAAGCGCGGGGGTGAGCCCATCGAGATCGAGGTTCCAGCGCCCGGCGCCCTCCGCGCCCCAACGGTCGCCGATCGCCCCGTTCGGCACAGCCGGCTCGCCCGTGGCCTCGTCAAGCACGACCATCCGCCAGTCGGCGTGCTCCCCCTCGGTATCGAGGTCGCTGGAGCGCAGGAACGCGTCCGGCACGAGCTCGCCGTCGGCCCGCTCACGCAGGGTCACCAGGAACGGCAGGTCCGTGAAGCGGCGCGCATAGCCGTCGAAGTACGGAACCCGCCGGTCGACGTAGAACTCCTTGAGGATCACGTGGCCCATCGCCATCGCGAGCGCTCCGTCCGTGCCGGCGACCGCCGGGAGCCAGTGGTCGGCGAACTTCGTGTGGCCGGCGTAGTCAGGTGAGACGACGACGACCTTCGTGCCGCGGTAGCGCGCCTCCGTCATGAAGTGGGCGTCGGGCGTACGCGTCTGCGGGATGTTCGAGCCCCACAGGATCATGTACGACGAGTTCCACCAGTCCGCGGACTCGGGGACGTCGGTCTGGTCGCCCCAGGTCTGCGGGGAGGCGGGTGGGAGGTCCGCGTACCAGTCGTAGAAGCTCAGACAGACGCCGCCGATCAGGGAGAGGAAGCGGGTTCCGGCGGTGTACGACACCATCGACATTGCGGGGATCGGCGAGAAGCCGACCACGCGGTCCGGGCCCCACCGGCGGACCGTGTGAACGTGCGCCGCGGCGATCAGGTCGATGACATCGCTCCACGCCGCGCGGACGAAGCCGCCCTTGCCGCGCTTGGACTTGTACGCGCGGGCCTTGTCCGGATCGTCGACGATGCTCGCCCATGCCTCGACCGGGTCGCCGAGCCGCGCACGCGCCTCGAGGAACATCTCCATCAGGACGCCCCGCACGTACGGGTACTTCGGGCGGACGGGCGAGTACACGTACCACGAGAACGACGCGCCGCGCGGACAGCCGCGCGGCTCGTAGTCGGGCACGTCTGGGCCGTTTGACGGGTAGTCCACCTGCTGCGTCTCCCATGTGACGAGCCCGTCCTTCACGTGGATGCGCCACGAGCAGGAGCCGGTGCAGTTCACCCCGTGCGTGGAGCGGACGACGCGGTCGTGCTGCCAGCGCCTTCGGTAGGCGGACTCCCACGCGCGTGAGTAGGTCGAGTGCTCGTTCCAACCCTCGGCCGACCGGTCGCGCGGGCCGAAGAACTGCCGAGCCCGGAGCAGCGCCGTTCCTCTCGCCCCTTCCCTGGCGGAAGTCACGCGGGCAACCTAACTCACATCCCGACGGAGATGCCGCGAGCCGCGAGATAGGGCGCGAGGTAACGGCCCGCGAGCTTCGCCGGCGGCCACCACAGTGGTCGCAGCGCGGCCATCGAGCGCCGGTGATGCCCGCTCGTGTCCGAACGTACGAAGGCTGACTGGGCCCCCGTGAGCACGATGCCGCGCAGCACGGGACGGTACGGGCTCGGCCGCACCGGCGCGCCGGCCCGCTCGGCGAGCAACTCCGCGACTACCTCGCCCTGCTGAGCGGCGAGACCGCCCTGCTTCGGCGTCCAGGTCGTGACGTCGCCGGCCGCGTAGACGTCGTCGATGTCGCGCACGCGACCGTGCTCGTCCACCTGCACGAAGCCCGCGTCCATCGGGAGCCCTGAAATGTCCGGGCCCACCAGAGCCGGCAGCGCGACCACCCGGTCCGCTGCGATGACTCCCCCGTCGGCGAGCCGCACGCCATCGGGGCCTGCCGCTTGGGGCACGACCCCGGCATGCAGCGTGATCGAGTGCTGCCTCAGCAGCTCGCCCACGGTCTCGCTCGCTCGCTCCCCGAAGGCCGCAAGCGGCGCCGGCTCCGGGGTCACGACCGACAGCTCGGCCCGTGCGCTCGCCCGGCGCTCGAGGAAGCCGGCGGTGAGAAGCGCGAGCTCGTACAACGGCAGCGCCCACGTCACATCGCGCGGAACGGCGAATGCCACGCTCTGCGCCCGCCCTTCGGCCACCGCGACGAGCACTCCCCGAAGCTTCCGAACGCTGCCCTCGCCCGGGAACGTGATCCCGCCGGGGAGCGCCTCCACCGGCCGCGCACCCGTGGCCAGCACGAGCGTCTCGTACCCGAGCGTCTCGCCGCTCGTCGTCACGACGGTGTGACGCTGAGGATCGACCGTGGCGACGCCATCGAATACGTGCCCGGCGTCTCGGTCGCGCGTGATCGTCCCGAGCGAGAGGCGCGGCGCCTCCCCGCCGCCGAACGGCTCGAGCACCGTCAGCGGCCTGTAGACGAAGTCTCGAGTCGGCGCGAGGAGATCGATCTCGACCCGGTCGCCTGCGAGATGGCGCAGCGCGAGCAGGGTCTCCACCGCGGCAACACCGGCGCCGGCAATCAACACCCGCAGGCGGCTCATACCCGTCCGCCCTCGCCGACCAGGCGGGAGGGGGCCTTCCCCATGCATGGCAGTGACGTCGTGGTGCAGCTCACTGGGAGCAATAGTGGCCACCGCGTCCCGCGTAGGGATCCGTAGAACCGAGCGACGCTCTGCGGAAAAGTACGGACGCGCGACACGCGCGGCACGCGCGGCAAACCGCGGCTAATGCGCGAGCGATATCCCGAGCCACACGACCGCGAGCGATCCGACGAAGATCGCACCCTCGAGCGCGTGCATCTGGGGACGACGTATATGCCATGCGGCCAGCGAGGCGACCATGACGACGAGCCCCAACTTGACTTGCAGGGTCGTGCTCTCCCACCGGTGGAAGCGGGAGGCGAGTGGGATGCCGGTTGCGATCAGCACCGCAATTGCGACGAGTGTCCCCCAGCCGAAGCGGCGGGCGATCCTACGGAGACGTTCGCGGTCGGCTTCGGCGCGAAGCGACGGCAGGACCGCCGCCACCAGAAAGAGCTGCCCGCCGACGAAGAACGCCATCGCGACCAAATGGAGGTAACGGACGAGCGTCACTCGCCATCAGCCTGGACCCGTGCGAATGCTGCGCCGAGACGCTCGAGCTCGTCGGCCGGGAGTGCCTCCTCGATCATCGGGAACAGCACACGCTCTTCGAAGCGGATGTGGCTCTCGAGTCGCTCACCGAGCTCGTGCAGCTCCGTCGGCTGCGGGTCCGCGTTGGCCTCCAGGTCCAGCGCGCGGCTGCGCAGATCGACGTGCTCGGTCAGCACACGTACGATCTCGGGCCGGTCGAACTCGGCGTGCCGGGCGAATGCGGGCAACAGCAGCTCCTCCTCTGCCCGGAAGTGGCGCGCGCCCTCGCGCTCGAGAAAGCCGAGAAAGACAGTCCGCGCCTCGGCGGCACTGTCATGCCGGGCGCGCTTGAGCCGCAGCGCCGCGAACAGCCCCTGGTGGTGCTCGTGCGATAACGCTGAAAGAGCCCTGTGGCGCTTCATTCGCTCCCAGGCTACCCGGGTGCCCCGAGCGGGCTGAATGGTATGCGAGCGCTCAGCCGGCGCCGCGCTGCTCGGGCGCGCGCCCCGGCCCGTGCTCGAAGTGCTGGACGTACACGTCGGAGCCCGGGTAGACGCGGCTCTCGTGGCCATCCTCCCAGCGGACAACGTAGGGCGGGGCGCCGTCGGCGCCGAGCACCTCGATGATCTCGCCGTCCTTCGCGGCGTCGCCCACGTAGTGGCCGCGGACCACGAGTCGGTCTCCAGGCGTTGCGCGGAGGTCAGCACGTGATGGGTGGAAGCTCACCGCTCGCCCCCCTTCAACTCGAGGCTTCGACGGTCAGGGCCAGGAGGAGCTCACGCACATCCTCCGGCAGGACCGCAAGGATTTCGGTCACCTCACCGGCAGATACGTGCTTGCGGAACGTCCGCAGCGCCGCCTCCGCCGCGAACGAAACGGACGTCTCGCCTTCGAGACCGGCCTCGCCGGCGAATCGGGACAGGAACTCGTCGCGGTCGTGGTAGCGCGCAGGCGTTCCGCGCGGGCGCCAGTTCTGGAAGAAGACGCCGCGCACCAGCAGCGGCAGCTGAGCGGAAAGCTCAGCGGCCTCCTCGACCGTCAGGCGGTCACGAAGCGTGTGCAGGAACGCCCGCAGCACCCGGTAGGCCTCGCGCCTGTCGTCCGTGCCGAGCTCAGCGGCGAGCTCGGCCAGCCAGACGTTGGTCAGCTCGACCGAGTGATCCAGGCCGCGGATGTGCGTGGTCGTGGTCATGTGGGGCTCCCCCTCTGCTCTACCTCGCGTGTGCTGGCAGACGCTACTGCGGCGACTGTGGAGCGCCATCCGCGCCGACCCACAACTTCGTCCGTAGTTACCCGCGCACGATCGCGCAGCCGCTGCCGATGCGCGCTCTGGCAAGCGGCGGCCGGGCGCTGCTCCGATGAATCCGTAGCTCCTACGGAGGAAGAGGAGTGGTCGTCCCGGTTGGAAGCGTGCACCGGCCCCCCGTAACGTCGCCGCATGGAACGTTCGGCATCCGCGGCGCCCGACACAACGATCGAGCCGAGCGGGATGCTGCGTCCGTTCGCCGACCTCTCGCGAGACGATGTCGCGTTCGCGGGCGGCAAGGGGGCGAACCTCGGAGAACTGACTGCTGCGGGGTTCCCGGTCCCGCCCGGCTTTGTGATCGGAGCAGCGGCGTACGCCGCATTCTGTGACACGGGAGACCTGCGGAGCCGCCTCGAAGCGGAGCTCGCCGGACTCGATGTCGATGATCCGGCGGCGCTGCGCGACGCGAGCGCACGCGCGCGGCGGCTGGTCGACGAGGAGCCGCTGCCAGACTGGGTCGCGGAGGCGATCCGGCGCTCCTACCGCGAGCTCGCCGGCGAGGAGGACGCTCCGGTCGCGGTGCGCTCGTCGGCGACGGCGGAGGACACGGCCTCAGCCTCGTTCGCGGGGATGAACGAGACGTTCCTGAACGTCTCAGGTTCCGAGCCGCTACTCGACGCCGTGCGCCGCTGCTGGGCGTCGCTCTTCGGTGCGCGCACGATCTTCTATCGCGCGAAGCGCGGGTTCGGTCACGCCGAAATGGACATCGCGGTCGTCGTGCAACGCCAGATCGCGCCGACTACGGCCGGAGTGATGTTCACCGTCGACCCTGCCTCCGGCAACGCCGATCGTCTCGTCATCGAAGGCTCGTTCGGGCTGGGCGAGGCCGTCGTCTCAGGCCAGGTATCGCCGGACCGTTTCGTCGTCGACAAACCCAGCCGGTCGGTGGTCGAGCGCGCGGTGCGGCGCAAGGAGCTCGTGATAGAGGCGGCCGAGGGAGGTGGCACGACGACACGCGAACTCGCGTCGGACGAGGCGGCGCGACCCGTCCTGAGCGACGAGCAGGTGCTGGAGCTGGCCGATCTGGGGATCCGGATCGAGGGCCACTACGGCGCCCCTCAGGACACGGAGTGGGCGTGTGACGAAGCCGGACGCATCTGGATGCTGCAGTCGCGCCCGGTAACGGCCCTGGGTGCGGAGCAGCGCTCGGAGGCGGCACCCGCGGGCGAGGTTCTGGTGCGCGGCCTAGGCGCGGCTCCGGGCCGCGCCAGCGGACCGGCACGAATCGTCCATGAGCTCGACGAGGCAGACCGCCTCCGCCCTGGTGACGTGCTCGTAGCGCACATGACCGCGCCGGATTGGGTGCCGGTGATGCGGCGCGCCGCCGCTGTGGTGACCGACACCGGCGGAATGACGTGCCACGCGGCGATCGTCTCGCGGGAGCTGGGCGTCCCGTGCATCGTCGGCACCGCCGACGCCACCGCGAAGCTTCGCGACGGCGAGCCGGTCGGCGTCGACGCAACCCACGGAGCCGTGTTCGCCGGCTCGCTCCCCGAGCGCCCTGCGGACGCGGAGATGGTCGCGCCGCCCCGCGTCGACACCGCCCCGGTGACCGCGACGAAGATCCTCGTGAACCTGTCCGAGCCCTCGCAGGTCGAGCGCGCCGCGGCATTGCCCGTCGACGGAGTGGGGTTGCTGCGAGCGGAGCTGATGGTGCTCGAGGCACTCGACGGAGCGCATCCGCGCCTGTTGATCGAGGAGGGCCGCACCCGCGAGTTCGTCGAGCGGATGGCCGGCGCGCTCGAGACGTTCGCCTCAGGGTTCGCGCCCAGGCCGGTGACCTACCGCACGATCGACTTCCGCACGAACGAGTTCCGCGGGCTGACGGGCGGCGAGCGCTTCGAGCCCGACGAGGCCAATCCCATGATCGGCTACCGCGGCGCGCTCCGGTACACGCGCGAGCCGGACCTGCTCGCGCTCGAGCTCGAAGCGGTCCGGCGAGTCTGGGACGCCGGGCACCAGAACCTGCACGCGATGCTTCCCTTCGTCCGCACGGCCCGCGAGCTCGAGCTCTGCCGGCGCTCGTTCGCAGAAGCCGGCCTGCTCGACCTCGCGGGCTTCGAGCTCTGGGTCATGGCGGAAGTGCCGTCGGTGCTCTTCAACCTCACGCGCTACCGCGACCTCGGCGTCGCGGGCATTTCGATCGGCTCGAACGACCTCACCCAGCTGCTGCTCGGCGCTGATCGCGACTCCGAGCTCCTCGCCGACACCTTCGACGAGCGCGACCCGGCCGTCGTGGCCTATCTGCGCGAACTCATCCCTCGCGCGCGGGGACTCGGCCTCTCCACCTCGATCTGCGGCCAGGCACCGTCCGTTCATCCCGACTATGCGCAGCTCCTGGTGGAGTGCGGGATCGACGCGATCTCGGTTACCTCGGACGCGGTGACCCAAGTGACCCGTCACGTCGCGGCGGCCGAGCGGAAGCTGATCTTGGACGCCGCGCGCTAGAGCCCGGCGGGCTCGGCCTCGCTCGGGGGCCGGCGCGCTGTAACGGTGGGCAGGAGCCGCTCGAAGTCACCGCGGCGGCAGAGCGCGGTGCCCGGCGTCAGCATGGCCGCGGCCGCGGCAGCCACTCCCGCCCGGCAGGCATCGAGGTAGCCCTCACCGCGCGCGAGCGCCAGCGTCAGCGCGGCGGTGAAGCAGTCACCGCCGCCGACGGCGCTAACGGTCTCGACCCGCGGGGCGGGTACGACCAGCTGACCGTCGGCCGTCGTCAGCCGCGCGCCGCGCGCGCCGAGTGTGACGATCACGGCCTCGGCCCGCTGCCTGTCAATGAGCTCGGCGGCGAACCGTTCCTCGGTCAGCCCCCGCGAGACCTCTTCGAGCTCGCGCCAGTTCGGATTGAGCACGTCGACGCGCTCGGCGAGCGCCGCCTCGAGCGCGCGACCGGACGTGTCCACGACCACGCGCGCGCGGCCGCGCACGCGCGAGGCCAAGGCTGCGAAGAGACCGTCCGGCACGCCGGCCGGAAGGCTCCCGCTGAGGACGAGCCATCCGCCGTCCTCCAGGGGTTCGAGGGCGGCGTCTGCGCACGCCCGCCACTCGCGCTTGGAGAGGCGGGGACCGGGGAGCAGAAAGCGGTACTGGTCGCCGTCGCCCCGATCCGTCACGGCGACGCTCTGCCGGGTCTCGCCGGCGATCTCGACCTGCTGCTGCGGAACGCCCTCGCCGGCGAGCAGCTGCCCGATGCGCGCGCCGGCGGGCCCGCCGCCGGGATAGACCGCAAGCGCCGTCCCGCCGAGCTCGCAGATCGTGCGCGCCACGTTGATCCCGCCTCCACCGGGGTCGTAGCGCGGCTCGGCACAGCGGAGCTTGATGCCGCTCACGACGCGGTCGACCGAGGTGCTGACGTCGAGCGCCGGGTTGAGCGTGAGCGTGACGATGTTCACCGGTCGCCCGCCGCGAGATCCTCCGGCTTACTCGGGCGCCGGTCCGGGGACCACCACGAGCGGTCGGTCGGCCTCGTGCAGCAGCGCGTGTGAGACGCTGCCGAACGCGCCGCGGAAGCGTCCGAGCCCACGCGATCCCACCACAATCGCGTCGGCGTCGCGTGCCGCGGCTGCGCGGACCAGCGCGTCGACCACCGGTCCCTCGAGCAGGTCGAGCTCGACGTCCGCGCCGAGCCCGTCCTGCTGGAGCTGTTCGAGGAGCTCGCGGCCCCGCAGCTGGCTGTCGGTCAGCGCCTCTCCGAAGTAGGGCGCGCCCAGGAAGCTCGACGGCGCGTCGTAGGCGTACACGACGGTGATCCGTCCGTGGGGGCGGTCGAGGGCGTAGTCGAGCGCCGCCCGAGCCGGCGCCGAGCCGTCGTAGCCGACGACCTCGGTCGGGAGCGCAGCCGCCGCGCGGGTCTCCTCCCGGCGACGCTCGCGCCGACCGGCCTTGCGCGTCAGGATGACGAGCGGCCGGTCCGCCTCATGCAGGAGAGCGTGAGAGACGCTGCCCAGCGCAGCCGCCCCGGCGCCATGACCGCGCGACCCGGCGACGATCTCCCCCGCAGCGGTGTCGCGAGCGAGCTGGACGAGCGTACGGGCCGGCGGACCCTCTGCCACCTGCAGCTCGGTCGCCACCCCGCCGACCAGGTCCGTGACGTCTCGCATGAACTCCTCGCCGCGCTCCCGTGCGCGCCGGAGCGCCTGGTCGTAGTACGGAGTGTCGATGTAGGGCGTGGGCGTTGTGACGACATGCGCAACCACGAGGCGGCCACCCGGTCCGACGCGCCGAGCGGCATAGCCGAGCGCGTCGCGCGCGGTTTCCGAGCCGTCATAGGCGACCAGCACGCTCGTCATGCCCGCCCCCACCCCACTATGCCTGCGACGTCGAGTGTGGAGACGACGCCGAGCGGCTGGTTCTGCTGCGGGTCAACTACCACGAGATGTGAGACGCCGTGGGCGCGCATCAACTCGCAGGCTGCACCCAGGCGCTCGTCCGGCGAGACCGTCACGAGCACGTCCGTCGCGCACGAGGCGGCATCCGCGTCCGCCGCCCCCGGTGCGACGCGCAGCAGGTCACGGTCGGTCACGACGGTCCAGTTGCCGCCCCCGGCGCTGCCGCGCACCACGAGCGCGTGGACGTGGTTCGTGGCCATGGTTCGCGCCACGTCGCGCATGGAAGAGTCCGGCGGGCAGCTGATGACGCCGGGCCGCATGGCGTCGGCCACGCGCGCGTGCTCGAAGGCTGGGATGAGGTAGCTCCCGGGTTGGGCGGCCTCGGTGTCGCTTGGGTTCATCTCGCTGCCTCCTCGATGGGTTGGGCAAGCTGGGCGGCGATCACATCCTCCGCGAGGTTAGGAGCCCGTGACTCGCCGCGCATCCGGTCGAGTCACCTATTCGGGCAGCGGGGAACTACGGAGCAGGGCCGGCAGGTCCACGAGCGAGTCCACCGTCGCGGTCGGCTGGATGCCGCTGGCGAGCACGGCGGCCTCGCGATACTTGCCCGTTCGCACCAGAACGCTCGCGATGCCGGCCCGTAGCGCGCCCGCGATGTCACTCTCGATGTCGTCGCCGACCATCACGGCCTCGCCCGGGTCAGCCCCGGCACCCTCCAGCACGTGCACGAAGAACGCAGCGGCGGGCTTGCCCACCACGTGCGCCTCGCAGTCGGCGGCGTATTCCAGCGCCGCGACGAACGGTCCCACGTCGAGGGAGAGACCGTCGTCGCGCAGCCAGTACCGGTTCTTCTGGAGCGCGATCAGCTCGGCCCCGGCCAGCAGGTGGCGGAACGCGCGGTTCAGGACGTCGTAGTCGAAGCGCTCGCCAAGATCGCCAACGACCACCGCGTCCGGCTCGTGCTCCGTGGCCTCGAGCCCCATGAAGTCGCCCTTGACATCGTCGTCCATCAACAACATGGCGCGCCGGTGACCCCGCGCGCGACAATGCCGCAGGGCCAGGGCGGCCGGAGTGATCAGCTCGTCGTCGCCGACGTCAATCCCCAAGCGGGCGAGCTTCGAGAGCGTCGCGGCTCGCGGCAGGGATGTCGTGTTCGTTACGAAGCGAAGCGTGACCCCCGCGCGGCGCATGCGCTCGATCGCCTCCCGCGCACCGGGCACGGGCTCGTCCTCGACGTAGACCACACCGTCGAGATCGAGCAGCACCGTGGTGAGCGGCTGGCGCACCAGCAACGACACGTGCCGACGGTACGACCCCGGCTCGCTCGAGGCAACCGCTTGAGCGATAGCCGCTCCGGCAATCCGGGTGGACTACGGAGCGGGATGGGGAGCCTCCACCGATGCCGGGGCGCCCGCGCCGCCGTACGGTCATGCCTCCAGCCGACAGGGAGCCGAACGAGATGCCCAGCGGAACCACGAGCGACACCATCCGTCACACCTTCGCCGCGCCGCCGTTCGAGGAGGCGACCGTACTCGACGCGATGCGCATGGGCGTGGTGAGCTGCGCGCCCGACACGCCGATCCGCGAGGTCGCCCGGATCATGGCGACCTACCGAATCCACTCCGTCGTCGTGTCGGAGAGCTCCGGCGGGACGCCTGCGGGCGTGATCGCCGATGTGGACATCGCCGCGGCGGCCGGCTCTCGCGACGCGCCTGCGCGCGCGCTGGCCCGAAGCGAGGTGGTGACCGTGCACCCGAACGACTCGCTGGAGCACGCGGCCCAACTCATGGCGGAGCACGAAGTCAGCCACCTGGTGGTGGTGCAGCCCCACAGTCGCCATCCCGTCGGAATCCTCTCCGCCCTGGACGTAGCCGGCGTGCTCGCCTGGGGAGGGACGGCGTAACACGACGGGGACGGGGCTCCCATGTACCGCAAGATCATCGTGGGCTACGACGGCAGCAGCCAGGCGAAGGACGCCCTGGCGCTCGCCAAGCTGCTTGCCGATGTCGTCCACGCCGAGCTCTGCCTGGGCGCCGTCTTCCCGCTGCGGCTCCCGCTTCGCGGGGGCCTCGCACCGGTCTTGAGCGAGGCGGAGCGCGAGCTCGAGCACGAGCTCCCCGAGGCCGCGAGCGCGGTCGGCGCCACGGCGCGGCCGGTACAAAGCGGCTCGCCCGCCCGTGGCCTGTACGACCTCGCGGAGGAAACTGGCGCCGACCTACTCGTGGTGGGCTCGTCGAAGCGTGGCCGCCTCGGCCAGACGCTGTTGGGCAACGTCGCCGTGGCCCTGATGCACGGCTCGCCGTGCGCGGTCGCCGTAGCGCCGCGCGGCTATGCCGAGCACCCCGATCCGCGCCTGTCGGCGATCGTCGTCGGCTATGACGGCTCGCCTGAGTCACAGCTCGCCCTCGAACAGGCATGCGAGCTCGCCCCGGCGAGCGCAGCCTCCCTGAGGCTGGTATCGGTGGCCGAGCCGCCCATGGTCAGCTTGGCCGCGACCAGCGGGGGCGCGAGCTACGGCTGGCAGACCCTTCAGGACGCGATCAACGCACAGGCACGGCAGCAGCTCGAGCAAGGCCGCTCGTCGGTGCCCGACGACATCCCCGTCGAAACGACGCTCATGTCCGGCTCGGCGGCGAACGCGCTCACGGAGGCCGCGAGGGCCCCGGGCTCGATCCTGCTGCTCGGTTCGCGAGCTTACGGGCCGTTGCGGCGGGTCCTCCTGGGCTCAGTATCCCGCGAGCTCGTGAGCTCAGCCCCCTGCCCGCTGATCGTCCACCCGCGTGGGCTGCACGAGAGCCCGACCACAACAAGGACAGCCGCCGAGGCCACGACCGGGTAGGGACGGAGGGCGGCCCTGGATCGGAGCCCTGTCAGACTTCGTCCAGCCGCTCGCCCCGCAGGCATGCCAGCACGGCGAGAACGCGGCGATGTGAGCCCGGGTTCACGTCAAGTCCGAGCTTGAGGAAGATCTGCTTGACATGGGCCTCGACTGTGCGCTCGGTGACATAGAGGCGACTTGCGATGGCGCGGTTCGAGAGGCCTTCGGCGAGGAGACCGAGCACCTCGCGCTCGCGCTCGGTCAGCTCGGCCAGCGGGTCCTCCCGGCGGCGTCGCCCGACAAGGCGCGCGACGATGGTCGGATCGACCACGGTTTCGCCGTCAGCGATGCGGCGCAGCGCGTCGACGAGGACAGCCCCGTCGAAGACGCGCTGCTTGAGCAGGTAGCCGACCCCCTCGGGATGCTCCTCCAGGAGGCGCATCGCGTAGCTCGGCTCGACGTACTGGGACAGGAGAAGGACGCCGATGGCCGGGTGTTCCGCGCGAATTTGCTGAGTCGCGACGAGGCCCTCGTCCGTGTGGCTGGGCGGCATTCGGATGTCGACGACTGCGGCGTCTGGCTGCGTGACTCGAACCTGCCGGAGCAGGCCCTCCGCATCCTCTGCTTGGGCCACCACCTCGATTCCCGCATCCGCGAGCAGTCGCACGACACCCTCGCGCGTAAGCATCACATCCTCGGCGACGACTACTCGCACGGCATCTCCGCCCGTAGGTCGGTGTCCCCGACGTGGAGAGTGCCTGCGAGCGCGCCGACGCGGTCTGCGACGTGAAGGAGCCGCGAGCTGCGTGGCGCCCCGTCGTCGTCGACCGCGATCACGAGGCGACCCCCTTCCCGCGCGACGCGCACCGCGGCAAAGCTCGCTCCTCGGCGGGCCGCGTCCCCGATCGCCTCGGCGACGGTCACGTATGCCGTCGTTTCCACCGAGGGTGGCTGGCGCACTCGCGTCACGTGGCCGAGCTCCACCGGCAGCGGCGCGCCGTCGGCGAGGGTCGCGAGCGCGGCCGCCAAGCCCGCTTCGGTGAGGACCGCCGGGTAGATGCCGTAGGCCAGCTCGCGTAACTCGTCCAGCGCAGTCGCTGTCTCATCGGCGGCCGTGTCGAGCACGGCGACGAGCTCGTCGTCGCGGTCGGCCACTGCGCCCGCCCGCGCGAGGCGCAGGTCGTACGAGAGAGCCAGCAGCCGTTGCTGCGCCCCGTCATGGAGATTGCGCTCGAGTCCGCGCCGTGCGCTGTCGCCGGCTTCGACGATCCGGGTGCGCGAGGCGCTCAGCTCGTGGAGCTGCGCGAGCGCCTCCGCGCGCAACGCCTCGTTCTCCACTGACAGCTTGGCCGCCGAGCCGAGCGCCCGCTCCAGTTCCGGCTCATCGAGGAGCACCGGATCGTGCAGCACCAGAGCGAGCGTCCGCTCGCCCCGGGCGATACGCGCAACCGCACGAGCGCGAGCGGGCAGCTCGGCGGGACGCCCATCCGCGTCGATGAGCTGATGCGAACCCCGCCGCGGGTACAGGACGTCGACGCCCGGATCGCCGAGCGCGGCCGCCAGTGCCTCGCGTAGCGTTCCCGGCGGTGGCGCCTCACCGAGGTCGCTTGCGAGCCGCGCGACACGCGCGCCCGTGCGCGGGACTCGCACGACAGTCCAGGCCAGCCCGATGGCGAGGAGGGCCAGCGACAGGGCCTGGGCCAGGAAGATCGCGGCGAAGCCCGCCGCGTCGGGACTCTCGAGCCGGGTCCTCAACAGGGCGACGGCGTAGACCGCCTCCGTCGCCCCCACGAGCACGGCGGGCGTGACAAGCGGAAGCAGGACCCGCCGGCCCGGACCACTCGCAGTGAGCAACCGGTGCGCGCCGAACCCGACCAGTACGAGCCCAATCGCGAGCGCCGACCAGACCCAGATGTCGTCGAGCGCGCTCGCGATCCCCGGGTCCGCATCGACGAGGAACGAGTTGTCGCGGCAGTTGCGCCAGCAGTAGAGGTCGAGCAGCGGATCGCGAAAGAGCGCGCGGGCGAGCGTGACGACCGCGGCGATCCCGTACGCGGCCACGGTCGTCGTACGGGCCGCCGCCGAGCGCAGCCGCCCCCTCGGCAGCGCGAGCGTGAAGTGGAGCACGAGCGCGAGCGTGAAGGGGCTCGCCGCCGCCCCGAGGCTGCGCAGAAGTGACGGTCCGTCCTGCCATCCCTCCAAGTCGGCGCCGAACCACGCGGACCCAGCCAGCATCGCGAGCAGGCCGACACGTCGCGACCGCGGCTGGGCGGCGGCCAGCGCGCCCGCAAGGATCAGCCCGAGCCCTGCCGCGATGTCCGCCACCCGCGCGGCGGGAAGCGCGGCCGCGTAACTCGTGGGCGGATCGGCCTCGGGATCGACGGCGATGATCGCCACGACCGCCCACGCGAGCGCAAGAGCCGCTGCGGCGAGCAGGGCCGGCCGCACGGCGGCGGCGGTGGCGGCGCGTGCGTTCGCCATCGGACGATTCTGCCACCGGGAGACTGTTGCCAGCCACAATGTGCGGCGAGAAAATCATGTGGGCCGCCGCGATGTGCGAGCCGCATGGCGAGCGTACGGTCCTCTCGTGTCCTGTCGAGAGGAGTGAGATCGATGAGCCAGACGACCAAGTCCGTGCTGGCGCCCGTCCTGGTGGCGGTGCTGCTCGGCGTCCTGTCGGCCGGCTGTAGCCTCGACGGCGGGGGCGACAAGGCTGGTGGGTCGAGCGCGCCCGTCGTCCTGCGACTCGCCGCGGCTGAGGACGCCGAACAGCCCGAGTCGCAGCGCGCCCGCTACTTCGCGTCCCGAGTCTCCAAGCTCTCGGGCGGTTCGCTCCGCGTGCGGATCGTCTACGACGCCGGCGGTGAGGAGAACACCGACTACGAAACACGGCTGGCGCGGATGGTGCGCGCAGGCAAGTTCGAGCTCGGCTGGATCGGAGCGCGCGCCTGGGATCGGGTCGGGATCACGAGCTTCCAGGCACTCCAGGCGCCCTTCCTCGTAACGAATCACGCGCTGCTGGGTCGGATAGCCACGGGCCCGCTGTCGTCGCGGATGCTGGCCGGGTTGAACGGTCACGGGTTCGTCGGGCTGGCGCTCGTGCCCGACCGTCTGCGTTACCCGATCGCGGCGCGGCACGCGCTCGCCTCCCCGGACGACTTTGACGGCGCGCGCGTGCGCGTGCCTCCATCGCGTGCGACGGACGGGCTGATGCGAGCGCTCGGCGCGACGCCCGTGCACCTGCGCGGCGAGGCGCTCGCCGCCGCCCTCGCCAACGGGGAGATCGATGGCAGCGAGGCCTCGCTCGGGACGAACTCGGCCGAGGAGGGGGAGAACTTCCTCACCTGGAACGTCATCCTGTTCCCCAAGACGCTGACGCTGTTCGCCGGACGCAGCACGTACGCGCAACTCGACGACGACCAGCGCGCGGTGATCTCGAAGGCGGCAAGGCAGACGGCGGCGTACGCGGCCGCGAACCCTCCCTCGGAGGCCGCGTTGATGCGCAACTTCTGTCGAGGCGGTCGTCCCGTGACTGCCGTTGCCGCGAGCCGCGAGGAACGGGCAGCGCTGAAACGGGCCGCGCGGCCCCTGTACACCGAGCTCGAGCGCGACCCGCGAACGGAGGCGCTGATCGACGCCATCCGCGAACTCAAGGCGAGGACACCGGCAAGCACGCCCACGCACGCGCCGCGTGGCTGCGCACACGAGGCGCCGGTCACGCACGCCCGCGAGCGCTCGCCATCCATGGTCAACGGCACCTACCGCTGGCAATTGACCGAACAGGGCGCACGACGCGTCGGCGTGAAGCCGGACGATGCGGACATCGGGTCGGTCGTGACCATGACGCTGCGTGACGGGCGATGGCAGCTCGGCGAGGACGAGTTCTATTCGGGCACCTATTCGGTCAGGGGCAACCGGCTGGTCTTCGACTGGCCGAGCGCCGCGGGGATCCTGACTTTCAGATTCGAGCGAGATGACGGAGGCTCGCTCGACGTCGAGCCCGTTCTGCCCATGGATCGCGGCGATCAGTTCGTCTGGGGCTCCGAAACCTGGCGGCGTGTGGGCCCACCCGTGCGCGACGTCCCCTGAGCCGACTCAGGCCGTCTGGTCAGCGAGCGGCAACTCGACGGCCAGGCGCGTCCCTTCGCCCGGCGGGCTGTCCAAACCGATTGTGCCGCCGACCGCCTCGACCCGATCGGCGAGCCCGCGCAGTCCCGTGCCGCCTCCGATCACGGCTCCGCCGACGCCGTCGTCGGCGACCTCCACGAACAGCCGGCCGGTTCGCTCGCTGATCGAGACCTGGATGCGCGAGGCGGACGCGTATTTCAGCGCGTTGGCGAGCGCCTCCGAGCAGACGAAGTACGCTGCGGTCGCTATCTGCTCGGGCAGGCGCATGCCGGGTACCGTCAGATCGACCGGGACGGGGCTACGCGACACCAGCGAGGCAAGCGCGTCCGCAAGGCTCCTGTGGGAGAGGCCACCGGGGTTCAGGCCGGCGGCGAGATCCTGCAGCTCGTCGAGCGCGCTGGCGAGCTGCTCCTCGACGCCTCGAGTCCGCCGGGTTCGTGCGGCGCTCGCGCCCCTGCTCTCGAGCTCGCGCGCGAGCTCCGCCAGGCGGCGTTGGACCGTCTCGTGCAACCGCCGCTCGAGTCGACGGCGCTCCTCGTCGCCCGCGTGGACCAGGCGCCGCCGCGAGGCGCGCAGTTCCGCGAGCTGCGCGCGCACGTCGGCTTGAAGGCGGGCGTTCGAGGCCGCGAGGCGTGCCGCGGTGGCGAGCGCGTCCGCCAGCCCCGGATCGTCGAGCACAGCGGGGTCGTGAACGAGCACGGCGATCGGCTCGCCGTCTCGCACCACCGGCGTCACCCGGCGGCTCGACCCGGGTGACGGCAGGGCGAGCGGACGCCCCTGCGCGTCGACGTAGCCGTCGCCGACCCGATAGCCGACCTCGAGCGTCGGGTCTCCGACTGCGTCCGCGAGCGCGTCGCGCAACGTCCCCGACCTCGTCTCCCCCAGATCGACGACGAGGTCTGTAATCCCGGTGCGCGCCCACGGCTCTCGCAGGAGCCCTGCCAGAAGCGCCCCCGCAAGGGCGCAGAGGCAGGCCTCGTAAAGAAGCAGGGTTGCCTCGCTTGCGTCCTGACTCACGAACGCGAGTCGGAGGCCTGCGGTGGTGACGAGCACGGCGGCGAATGACCCAGTCGCCCACAGGGCGGCCAGCCGCTTCCGCCGCTCGCGGCCCACCGCCCTCAGGTAGCCGTCTAGCGCAGCGACCACGATGACCGCGCTCAACACAAAGGTTGCCGTCTCACTTCCCCAGATGGCGGGGACGGCCGCCGCCGCATACGCGATCGCGACGACGGCGCGCTCGAGCCTCCCGCCGAGCCGTCCGTACGGGTAGGAGAGGACCAGGTGAACCAGGGGGCCTCGATGGAGGTAGAGCGCCTGGTCGCTCGCGAAGTTGGCGGCGAACCACGCGAACCCCGTCGCCGCCATGAGGGCTCCGCTTCTACTCTCGGGCCGCCGCGACCACCCGACCAGGCCGCATGCGATCAAGGTCCAACCGACCGCGAGATCGGGAAGCCAGTCGGCGGGCTCGCTCCATCCGAAGTACGTCCACTCCGCGGCTATGCCGACAGCCGCGCCGGCCGGCCACAGCCAGGGCCGGAGTCCGCGCACGCCGTTAGTCCACGAGCGCCGCGAGCGCCCGGCCCGTGAGATCCCGCTTCGTGATGAAGCCCGTTGCCGGGCTGGCAGGGATGCGCGGCCCATAGGCGGCGGCGTCGCGGCTCGATATCAGCACGACGCGCGGTGGATCGGGCAAGGTCGTCAAACGCTCCGCCACGGCGAAGCCGTCGAGATCGGGGAGCCGGATGTCCAGAAGCACGACCTGAGGTCGCAGCCTCGCAGACTCGGCGATGGCCGCCCGACCGTCGGCGGCCTGGCCGACGACGGCGAACCCCTCCGCCTCGAGCAGAGCCGATGCCGAATCACGGAACGCCTCGTGGTCGTCGACGATCAGAACCGTTCGGCGCATATGCGCCGATGGTCCCAGAGGTCGCATGCGGACGCATCCGAGCCAGCACGAATGCCATCGCCGCGAAGATTGTGGCCAGCCCCGTTTCGATCGCTGCCTCACGCCCGTAGCTTCGGCTTGCACTGTCCAACGACGAGAGGGATCGACATGGTGCCCGCCACGCTTCGGACTCACGCTGCACCAGCAGCGCTCACCTCGCTCGCGGCGATCATCGCCTTCGCTGCCGCCGGGCCGAGCGCATTCGGCGGGGCGGGGACGCCGACGAGCCACGTTCGGTGCGGAGACACGATCACCGCGGACACCACGCTCGAAAACGACCTCGTCGACTGCCCGAGCAACGGCATCGTGATCGGGGCGGACGGGATCACCCTGGATCTGAACGGCCACACCGTCGACGGCAACCGCGAGCCGGTCGAGCGCTGCCCTCGAGAGCAGCCCTGCGACGTCGGGCTTTTCAACAACGGTCACGACGGCGTCGCCGTCCGGAACGGCGCCGTGCGCGAGTTCGGTGCGGGCGTGGTGGTCGGGAGGGCTCGCGACAACCGGGTGGTGGGCATCTCCTCGTCGAGGAACCAGTTCTTCGGTTTCGTGATCGCCGAATCCGCGCGCAGCCTGGTCCGCGACAGCTCAGGGAGCGACAACCCAGGACCCGACGGCGACGGCATCGGCGTGTTCGGCTCGCGTCACCTGCGCATCCTGAACAGCTCGTTCCGGCGCAACGAGCTCGGGATGCACGTCGAGGACTCGACCGGCGTGTTGATCAAGGGGAACGTGATCGCGCGCACGCCCGGTCCGGGAATCCTGATGCAGGCCAACGGCAATCAGGTGCGCGGTAACCGCTGCGTCCGAAACGCCACCTGCATCATCGTCGGGCCCGGCAGCCGGAACGTGATCGCCCGAAACCGGAGCATCCGGGACGGAGAGGCGATCGCCATAGAGAAGGGGCACGGCAACGTGGTCGGCCTCAACGTCGTGGTCCGCGCCCGCAGGGACGGCATCCGCCTCGGCATCGGCAATCCTGCCCTCGGGGGCGTCGACACGGTGGTTCGCCGAAATCTCGTCAGAGCCAGCGGCGACGACGGCTTTCTCGTGGCCAGGAGCGACCGCGGCGCCCTGCTTCAGGCCAACATCGCGCGCGGCAGCGGCGGGGACGGGTTCCAAATCCGGAGCGACTCAGCGGAGCTCGGTGGCAACCGGGCGGTGCGCAACGCCGGCGTCGGCATAGCGGCCGTGCCAGGAGTGTTCGACCGCGGTGGAAACCTCGCCCGACACAACCGGGGCGCGAGCCAGTGCACAAATGTCTGGTGCGGCTAGGGCTTGCGGTGTCGGGATCGGTCTACGCCGCTGTCTGCGTAGCGGCGCGCTCCTCCGAGACGGCACGGACGGTCGTCTTGATCTCCACCAGCCGCCGGGCGGGGCCATCACAGACGGGATGAAGGCTCACCTCTACCCAGACGAAGTCGCCGGCCTTCCGCCGTAGGCGAGCCTCGAAGATGGTGTCGGACCGCGTCGCGCGCGCCCGCACGAGACGCGGACGGTCCTCGACGTGGAGAAGCTCAGCGCCGGCGCGCCCGACGAGCTCCTCGCGTTCGTAGCCGAGCAGCCGGCAGAAGGCCGGCGAGGCGTCAAGGCAGGTCCCGCGGTCGTCGTAGCGCGAGCTCAGCTCGGTGGCTTCCTCGAGCGACCGCTCGAGACGCTGGCGCTGCTCGGCGAACTGAGCGCGCCCCTGCACAAGCGCCTGGTTGGCCTGCCCGTGCGCCCGCTGTGTCCGCTCGAGTTCGGCGCGGAGGGTCTCGACACGCGCTCCGAGCCGCTCCAGCTCCTGCTCGACACGCTGACGGCCTGAGATCGCCTCGGCGAGCTGCTCGCTCGTTCGCGCCCGCTCCGCCACAGCGCCCTCGAGCTCCTCCTCGAGCGCTCGGCGTTGCGCGGCAAACTGGGCGCGCCCGTGCTCGAGCGCCTCGTTGGCGTCTCCGTGCGCCCGTTGCGTCCGCTCGAGTTCGGAGCGGAGGGTCTCGGCACGCGTTCCGAGCCGCTCCTGCTCCTGCTCGACACGCTGACGGGCGGACATCGCCGCGGCGAGCTGCTCGCTTGTTCGCGCCTGCCTTGCCCGGGTGTTTCTCAGCTCCCCCTCCAGTGCTCGGCCGGCTGCCCGCGCATTCGCCAGCTCGTCCGCGGCGTCGCCGAGCTTCGCCTGCAGGCGACCCACGGCGAGAGCGCTCTCGTCCAGCTCTCTCTGCACGCGATCGCGCTCGGCCACAGCATGCGTGAGGTCGCCTCCCAGCGCGCTCAGGCGCCGCTCCACCTCGGCGAGGGCGGTCCTGGCGTCGACGAGCTCCCGCTCGGTTCGGCCACCTGACGCCTGCGAAGTGCGGATCTGCTCGGTGAGGCGCTCTCGCCGACGCCCGGCTTCGTGCAGCTCCGCGCTCCGTGTGGCCAGCTCCGCGCTCCGTGTGGCCAGCTCAGCACCGAGCTGTGCGACCCGCCGGCCCGCCTCGTCGAGCTTCTCCGTGGCCTGCTCGCGCTCAGCGAGCGCACGCTCGCGCTCGGTGAGCGCGACCGCCAATGCGAGCCAGCTCAACAGGAGCACCGCCAACAAGGCCTGCACGGTGTAGAGCTGGGCATCCGCGAGGCGCGTCACGACAAGAGCCACCCCCAGCCCACCGACCGCGGCAGCTCGCAATCCCCGCGGGCGGAGTGGCGCGGTGATGATGGGCGCCACAGCGATCACGCCGAGCGCGTCGGCGCTCCACCAGCGCAGCCAGCTCTCCCCGAACGAGACGCCGAAGGTCTGCGCCGCAACGGCCCCCGCCGACAGCCCGACCAGCGCGGTCGCGACCACCGCGCCACCGAGCACCAGCGCGAACACGTCCTGCAGCCCTCGAAGCGTGAGGCGCCTGCCCGCGATGCGCTCTACCAGCAGCGCGCCCAGCAGCCCTTCGGCGCTGCTCGGGACGGCGAAAGCAACGCTCACCTCGAGCGAGCTGCCGGCATGCAGGTAGGCCGCCAGGCTTCCGATCCACGCTCCGCACGCCAGCGCGGACCACATCCGGCGCGGAGCCACGAGCATCACGCCCAGGTAGACCCCGCTCGCCGGCCACAGCACGGCGAGACCGGAGTGTCCGGTGACCGGACGGGTGAGCACGGCCACGAGGAAGTAGACGCTCGCGAACGCTGCGGTGGCGGCAACCAACCGCATCATGGGGGAGGCGGACCCCACGGCGCGCATCATGTTCTCTCTGTCGGGAGGTGGGCCCGAGTCCTTTAGCGCCGGAGCACGATCTCGGCATGGCGTTCGGCGGCGGCATCCTCGTCGAGGATCCTCCTCAGCCTCTTTCCCGACCGGCTCACCATCCTGTGCGACCGCCGGGCGCGAGTCGGGTCCGTCCTCGCCCCGTGCGAACATCTGTTCGATTTCGCTACGGGAGGCGGGGAATGGAAGAAGGGTCGTTCACAGGACGGGAGTGGCCGCTCGAGAGGCTCGAGCGGGAGATTGGCGAGCTGGCCGCGCACATACACGCGGCCACCGCTCGGTGGCTCGGCATGGTCGCCGAGTTCGATCGGCGGGAGGGCTGGGCCGAATGGGGCTGCAGGTCGTGCGCGCACTGGCTTTCGCACACGTGCGCCCTTGCTCCCCCCGCGGCGAGGGAGCACGTACGCGTGGCGCGCCGGCTCGCCGAGCTCCCGCTCATCCGCGCGGCCTTCGGGCGGGGCGAGCTGAGCTACTCGCAGGTGCGGGCGCTGTCGCGGGTGGCGACGCCCGAGGTCGAGCCGGTCCTACTGGAGCTCGCATGGCATGCCACCGCCGCGCAGCTGGAGCGCACGCTGCGCGCCTACCGGGGCGTTGTCGACCGGGAGCTGTCGGCCGACGAGCGGGAGCACGGCGACCGCTACGTCGTGTGCGAGTACGACGAGGACGGCGCGCTGCTGCTCCGCGCGCGACTTCCGGCCGAGGAGGGGGCGCTCGTTGCCGCTGCGCTGGAGGCAGGCCGGGACGGTCTCCGCGGAGACGAACCCTCAAGTGAGGGTCGAGGTGTTTCCGCGGAAACGGAAGCGCCCAGCGACGCATCCAGCGCGAGCGCATTGGTCCTCATGGCCGAAACGCTGCTGGCATCCGGACCGGCGAGCCGGGCGGGAGCGGCCAACTACCAGGTGGTCGTGCATGTCGATGCGAGCGAGCTCGCGGCCAGTGGGGCGAGCGAGCAGGAGCCCGCGGGGACGTGCCAGCTCGAAGACGGTCAGCTGCTGCACCCCGAGACCGCCCGCAGGCTCGCGTGCGACGCGAGCGTGGTGCGCATCCTCGAGCGGGACGGCAGACCGCTGTCCGTGGGACGCCGCACGAGGAGCGTGCCGCCGGCGCTCCGCAGAGCGCTTGGGAGCCGGGACCGCTGCTGCCGCTTCCCGGGCTGCACCCAACGGCGCTTCCTGCACGCGCACCACATCGAGCACTGGGCCCATGGCGGTGCCACGGAGCTGTCGAACCTCGTGCATCTGTGCAGGTTCCACCACCGGCTGGTGCACGAGGGCGGCTACACGTTGGAACGGGTCGGACGGGAGGGGCGCCTTCGCTTCAAGAGACCGAGCGGCCGGGTGATTCCAGCCGTTCCGTCCATCGGCCCCCTCCACGGACCCTCGCTCGAGCGCCGCAACCGGCGCAGCGGGCTCGCTGTGCGGCCGGACACCTGCACCTCGCGCTGGACGGGCGAACGCCTGGACCTCGCCCTGGGCGTCGACGCGCTCGTGACGAGCGATGTGCGCCTCGAATGACTACCGCCCACGGCTACGATCGCGGTCATGACGATCGTGCTCCGCAGAATGACGCCCGAGGCCGCCGAGGCCATCCTCGCCGGGGAGCGGCCACGCGACGTGCGCGTCGCCGACGACTACCCGACCGAGTTCTCGACCGGCGTGGCGGAGTCGCTTGGCGCGGAGCGACAGGTCGGAACCTTCCTTGTCCACCGCTCCGAAGACGACCTCGTCGTCGGCGAGATCGGGGCGGCGTTCATCGACGACGCCGGGACGGTCGAGATCGGCTACGCCATCGTCGAGTCCGAGCAGAACCGCGGCTACGCCACCGCGGCGGTCGGAGCGATCGTCGCGAAGGTCCGCGACATCTCAGAGGCGCGTCGGATCGTGGCCCACACCCCACTCGACCGCCCCGAGAGCGCACGCGTGGTGGAGAAGGCGGGCTTCGCGATGCTGCGCGAGACGGACGACGTCGACGAGGCGGGTAACACGCTGCGCGTCAAGGAGTGGGAGCTGACGCTGCGGACACCGGAGATGCCACGCCGAGGCTGACCGAGGAGCCCGGCCGGCCCAAGGCCCGCCGGGCTCCCCGGCGCGTGCATTCAGTGGGCGCGGCGGTGGTCCGGCGCGCGGCCCGAGAACGCGCTCGCGAGGCGGGCCAGTGTCAGCGCGCCGAGCAGGAGGCCGAGGTCGCGGAGCGCGATGTCCGCGTAGCCGCCGACCAGCAGGAGGCTGACGATGATCCCGCCAAGCCAACCTGCGACCAGAAGGCCGCCGAAGCGCGGGGAGACGGCCACGACGAGCCCGGCGAGGATCTCAACCCCGCCGACGATGTACATCGCGTCCTGGGCGCTCCCCGGGATGACGTCGTTGAACTCGGTCGCCAGATACTTCGGCCAGTCGCTGATCATGATCTCGGCGAACTTGTCGAGCCCGAACAGGATCGGCGCGACCGTGAACGCGATGCGCAGCAGCATGAAGGCCTGAGCGGCCGGGTCGCTGCGCAGCACGTTCGAGGCAGGGACTGGAATCGGCCGCAGCGTGGCGGCAATTGCATTGCTCATCGTGCTCCTCCTTGGGGAGTCGAGAGGACAGCCATTGCCGCCTTAGCGCCGCGAGCCGCGCGGAACTTACGTCCCCTACCGGAAGCGCCTGGGGAACTGCGCCGCGATCCCGTCGCTGAGCATGTCCGCCATCTCCAGGATCTGGCGATGGATCCGATCGTAGGTCCGGATGTCGGCACGGTGCCTCTGCTCGAGGTGCGCGACCGCCTCCGTGAGCGTCAGGTCGAGGTGCTCGCGCATCATCGACCGCATCTCCTTGCGGGGCCAGTTCTCCGGGTTGGCCTTGGCGAGGAAGTCCGCGATCTCGTTGGCGTTCCGATACCAGGCGCTGCCCTGGTCCTCTACCGCGCCCTGGTCGCCCGCCTTCGCGGCCGCGAGCAGGCCGGCCGCGACGGTGATGTGCTCCTGGAGCAGCGTGGTGAGCCGCTCGCCGGCGCCCCGGCCGTAGAACGGCTTGATCGCGTCGCCGATGTCCTCCTGGTTCCGCAGCAGGCGCCGCGTTGTCGCCGGCGTGTCGGGCAGGTCCGCGGACGCGCTCACGATGAACAGCCGCGTCCAGGTGATGTGGTCCTCCCACAGACGCCGCATGTTGTCGTGGAGCGCGGCCTGCTGCGCGCTCACGCCGTTGGCACTGGCCTCGGCGTGATTGCCGGAGTGCCCTTCGGCGGCCTGACCGCCCGCCAGGGCGAGCGCCAGCACGGCGCTCGCCGTAGCCACGAGCCCCGCCAGCGGCAGGCTCGACCGGGTCCGCTCGGTGTGTTCGGTGTGACTGCTCATCGGACAGCTCCTTCGTGTAGGGCGGGCAGCGCTGCGCCACCCGCGCGGGTGCCCAACAGACGCAGCGCGAGCACCAGCCCGGCTGCCTCGATCAGCTTTGTGGCAACTCCGAGCAGGTCGACCGGCTCCGAGTGCGTGAGCGGTGGCAGCGCCACGAGTCGC
>DASSVP010000051.1:0-9263 GCA_035705985.1 Thermoleophilaceae bacterium | reverse complement strand
CCGGGCGACAACCTCGCCGCGCGCGCCCTCAGGGAGTTCCGCTCGCGCGCCGGGCGCGAGCTGCCGCCGCTCGCTCTGACGATCAGGAAGCGCATCCCCGTCGCCGCCGGGCTCGGCGGGGGCAGCGCCGACGCCGCCGCCACGCTGCGCATCGCCAACGAGCTCAGCGGGCACGCTCTCGCCGAACAGGAGCTCCTCCGGCTCGCGGCCGACCTGGGCTCCGACGTTCCGAGCCAGCTCGTGCCGCGCCACGCGCTCGTCCAGGGGACCGGCGAGCGCATCGAGCCGATGGAGCTACCCGCCTTCACCGCCGTCGTCGTCCCCCACCCGGAAGGGCTCTCGACAGCCGCCGTGTACGCCGAGCTCGACCGCCTCGACGCCGCCCGAGCCTACCTCGAAGCGGCCCGGCTCAAGGACATCGCGGCGAGCGCCGCCGGTCCTCGCGACCTCGCCGCCGCCCTCGAGAACGACCTCCAGCGCGCGGCCCTCTCCCTGCGACCCGACCTCGAGCCGACGCTGGACGCGCTCCGCGATGCCGGCGCGCTCGGCGCCGCCGTGAGCGGCTCCGGCCCCACCTGCTTCGGACTCTTCGCGGATCGCGTCGCGGCGGAGGCAGCGGCCTCGGCCATCCCGGGCGCGCTCGTGACCGAGTCGCGCTGACGTACGCTGCGAGCGTCGTGTCCGCCCGCGAGATGATCGCCGCCGTGGCCGCCGCCCTCGTGGTGGCGTTTCTCGTCTGGCGCTGGCGCAGGCTGAGCGTCGAGCGCAAGGGGATCGGCATCTTGATCGCGCTGGTCCTGGCTATCTACGCGAGTGGCGTGCTCGGCTCGCTGCCCGATCCGAAGAAGGTAATCGAGGACGTCGCGGTCGCGCTGGGCCCGTGGACGTACGCGCTGGTCGCCGTGCTGGCGTTCCTCGAGACGGGCGCGTTCGTAGGGCTCGTGGCGCCCGGCGAGACGGTCGTGATCGCCGGCGGCGTCGTCGCCGGGCAGGGCGAGATCCAGCTGCTCCCGCTGATCGGGCTCGTGTGGCTGTGCGCGGTGCTCGGCGACACGACGAGCTTCTACATCGGCCGCCGACTCGGCCGGAGCTTTCTCGAGCGCCACGGGCCGAAGCTGAAGATCACCGAGGAGCGGCTCCAGCAGGTGGAGTCCTACTTCGACCGCCACGGCGGCAAGACGATCCTGATCGGCCGCTTCATCGGGCTGGTCCGGGCGCTCGCGCCGTTCATCGCCGGATCGTCGGGCCTGCCGTACCGGCGCTTCATTCCGTACAGCATCGTCGGCACCGGCCTCTGGGCGACCGTGTTCTGCGTGCTCGGCTACATCTTCTGGCAGTCGTTCGACCGGGTCGCGAAGATCGCCGGCCAGGCGGTGTTCGGCTTCGGGGTGACGGTGTCGGTGATCGTCGGCGTGGTCTACGCATACCGGCGCCGAGAGGCGATCAAGGAGTGGTTCCTGAAGCACAGGCGTAACCCGCTCGTGCGCCCGCTGTTCGCGATCGGTGCTCCCGTGTATCGGCACGTCGTGCGTCCGGCGGCGAGGTTCGCCGCGCCCTACGCGCGCTTCACACGCGACCGCGTCACGCCGGGCGAGCTCGGCCTCGAACTGACGACGCTCCTTGCCATCGGCGGTGTCGGGCTGTTCTTCTTCGTCGTCTACATCACCGAGCTCGACCGGACGCTCACGCCGACCCCGTTCGACTCCGAGCTGCTCGACCTCGTGGACGAGCTGCGGATGAGCGTGCTCGTGGACGTCGCGAAGGTCGTGACCACGCTCGGCGCGTTCCCGACGGTCGCCGCGCTGGTGGCGGCCACGTGCGTGCCGCTGCTCGTGAAGCGCCGCTATCCAGAGGCGATCGTGCTGGTGGTCGGGCTCGTGCTCGTCTACATCGCGGTTCACGTGACGAAGGACGCGATCGCGCGTCCGCGCCCGGGCGAGCCGCTCGTCCGCACGACCGGGCACGCGTACCCGAGCGGCCACGCGGCCTACGGCGCGGCGTGGGTGGCGGCGGCGGTGATGCTCACGCGCAGGCTCGGGCTGCTGACCAGCGGGACGCTCGTCTTCATCGCGCTGGGGATAGCGACGGCGGTCGGGGTCTCGCGCGTGTACCTGCGCGCGCACTGGTGGTCGGACGTAGTCGGCGGCTGGGGCCTTGCGGCGGCGATCTTCTCGCTGCTGGCCGGAATCGCCCTCGTCGTCGACTACTTCCGCCACAATGGGGAGCGGCGCGCGGAGGAATCCCGGGAATCCGCGGTCGCGCGCGGTGCGTGATGGGCAACCTCGACTTCTCCAGCACAGAGATCGTCATCGGGCTTTCGGCGCTGCTCGTGCTGCTCTGTTACGTGATGCTGATCCTGCTTCCGTCGATGCGCTGCTATGGGCGCGTGTGGGAGAAGATGGCCGCCGGCGTGCTCACGCTGTACGTGCTGGGCACGCTGCTCGGCATCGGGGCCGCGATCGGCCTCGCGATCGTCTGGACCTACGACACCTACGCGTGATGCCCACGCAGACGCGCTCATTCCTGGAGGCCCTCGACGAGGTCTCGGAGGCAGTTGAGTCGGGCGCCGGCCTGCCCGCGGTGGCGCGGGCGGCTGGCCGGGCGCTCGATGCGAGCGTGATCGTGCTCGACACGGGTAGCAGCGTGCTGGCGGTGGCGTGCGCGTCCCCCGAGGACGAGCGCGCGGTGATGGCCGGCGAGGCGGGCACGGAGAACGTGGAGCTGCGCGTGGCGGACGCCGAGGTGGGCCGCCTGCGCTACCGCCCGCGCGGCGAGCAGCCGCCGGGTGCGCTGCTGCGGCTGGTGGGGAACCTGATCGGGCTGGAGCTGGAGCGGTCGCGCGCGCCGGAGCGGGCGACCGAGGCGGCGGTCGGCGACTTCATCCAGGACCTGCTCGCACGGCGGATCACCGACCGGGAGAACATCGTGGCGCGCGCGGGCGAGCTGGGCTGCGACCTGCTGGGCGGCGCCACCGCGCTGGTCGTGCGGGCGCGGCCGCACGGGCCCGAGGAGGGTGACTGGCGCGCGCGTGTGCTGACGCTCGCGGAGCGCGGCGCGCGCGCGATCGAGCGCGGCTCGCTGGCGGCGCTGGCCGAGGCCGGCTGGTCGCACCACGGGCCCGAGCGCGAGCTCGTGATCGTCGTGCCCGGCGCCGACCCCGCGCCCGGCCGCCGGGCCGCGACCGCAGTGCTGAACGAGCTCGAGGCGAACCTGCCCGGCTTCGCGGTGACGATCGCGCGCAGTCGCCACACGACCGAGCCGGCCGACATGCACCGAGCCGGCGCCGAGGCGCTGCTGGCGGCGAACGTCGCGGAGGCGCGCGGGCTGCCGGAGCTGTCGTTCGAGGAGACGGGGGCGTACCGCCTGCTGCTGCCGGCGATGGCGGAGGACCCGCGCGAGCTCCAGGGCTTCTTCGAGGAGACGGTGGCGCCGCTCGTGGCGTACGACGACCAGTACGAGACCGAGCTCGTGCGCACGCTCGAGACCTTCCTGGACGCCGACGGCAACGTGGCGAAGACCTCCGAGAAGCTCTTCACCCACCGGCACACCGTGCGCTACCGGCTGGAGCGCGTAAAGGAGCTGACCACCCTGGACGTCTCCTCAACCGACGGCCGCGAACGCCTCTCACTGGGCCTGAAGGCGATGAGAGTCCTGGGCATCGTGCCCCCCGGCGGCCCGGCCCAGGAAAAGGGCAGCGAAGCGGGCCGGGTGCCGAACCAACGCAAGGACCGCTAGCGGCGGTGGTACCGTCGCCATGCCCTCTCTGGGGAGTGGTCTAATGGCAAGACGCAGGCCTTTGGAGCCTCGCAATCCCGGTTCAAGTCCGGGCTCCCCAGCTGGTTGATCGGTCCGGGGTGTATGCGAACGTGTGTTCGCATGACAGGACCGCGGATCACCTACACAGAAGCGCAGGCCAGGGAGGCGGTCGCCCTGTCGCGGTCCTACGCAGAGACCCTTCGCGCGCTTGGCATGTGCGCGAGTGGCGGAGCAGGCGCGACGCTGCGGAAGTGGGTCGCGCGGTGGGGTATATCGACCGAGCATTTTGACCCCTACGCCTCCCAGCGCGGCCCACGGACTGCGAAGCGCCGGCCGCTCGAGGAGGTCATGGTCGAGGACTCCAGTTTCAACCGGGGCCACCTGAAGAAGAGGCTGTACGACGAAGGCCTGAAGGAGCGGCGGTGCGAGCTCTGCGGTCAGGGCGAGCTATGGCGCGGTCAGCGGATGGCCCTAATCCTCGATCACGTCAACGGCAAGGGTCGAGACCACCGGCTAGAGAACCTCCGAATCGTCTGCCCCAACTGCGCGGCCACGCTTGCGACTCACTGCGGACGTAACGTCCGCATGCTCGCCGATCGCGTCTGTGAGGAGTGTGGGACTGAGTTTCGCGCCCGTCACGTGGAGCAGCGCTTCTGCTCGCTTTACTGCGGTCAGCACCACGAGCGCCCATTTGCGCGGGTACCGCGGCCCAAGACCCGCAAGGTTCCGCGGCCCAGCTATGAGCAGCTCAAGGCGGATCTGTCTCAAATGACGTGGTTGGCCGTTGGGCGCAAGTACAGGGTCAGCGACAACGCGGTTCGCAAGTGGATGCGCTGGTACGAGCGTGACGCGGAGGCGGCTTGAGCAGTCGTGCCTCGGTACCCTCCTCCTCTCATGGCCGCGCCATTCACGGTCCTCGTCATGGCCGCCGGCCAGGGCACTCGGATGCGCTCTGACACTCCGAAGGTCCTTCATCGGGTGGCGGGCAAGTCGCTGGTGCAGTGGGTTGTCGATGCTGCCCGGGAGGCGGGGGCCGGGCGCGTCGTGGCGATCATCCGGCCGGGCGACGGCGTCGCCGAGGGGCTTCCGGACGGGGTCGAGCTGGTTGAGCAGGTGGAGGGGGAGGGCACCGGCTCGGCCGTGCTTGCGGCGCGCGATGCCGTGCTGAACGCGGCCGGTGGCGACGCGGACGAGGGCGCGGTGGTCGTCCTCTCCGGCGACCATCCGCTCATCACCGCCGATCAGCTTCGCGGCCTCCTCGAGGAGCACGCCCAGCGCGGCGCGCTCGCCACGCTGCTCACCACGGACCGGCTCGACCCGGCCGGCTATGGCCGCGTCGTGCGCGACTCGGACGGCTCGGTCGAGCGCATCTTCGAGACGAAGCACACCGAGGGCCTGTCGGAGGACGAGCTCGCCGTCCGCGAGGTCAACCTCGGCACGTACGTCTTCGACGCGAACGCGCTCTTCGGCGCTCTCGACGGCGTCGGCCTCGACAACGGCGAGCGCTACCTCACAAACGTGCTGCCGATCATCAAGCGGAACGGCGGCACGATCGCCGCGCACCTGACCGACGACGGCGACGCCGGGATCGGCGTCAACGACCGCGCCGGGCTCATGGCGGCCGAAGAGGCCGCCCAGCGCCGCATCGTCGAGGCGCACGCCCGCGCGGGTGTGACGTTCTTGCAGCCGGGCACTACGAGGGTGGAGGCAGGCGTGACGATCGGGCGCGACACCGTGATCGGCCCCGGCACGGTCCTCGAGGGGGCCACGACCGTCGGCGAGCGCTGCGAGCTCGGCCCCGGCACCACCGCGCGCGACGCCACCATCGGAGACGGCGCGATCGTCATCCACTCCTTCGTGCTCGAGGCGACCGTGGGCGCGGACACCTGGATCGGCCCGTTCGCCTACCTGCGCCCGGGAACGACGATCGGCGACGGCGCCAAGGTCGGCACCTTCGTCGAGATCAAGAACTCCGACATCGGCGCCGGCGCGAAGGTGCCGCACCTTTCGTACATCGGCGACGCCGACGTCGGCGAGGGCAGCAACCTCGGCGCCAGCACCATCACCGCGAACTACGACGGCCGCAAGAAGCACCGCACGAAGCTCGGAAAGAGCGTGAAGACGGGCATCCACACCTCGCTCGTCGCGCCGCTGAACGTCGGTGACCGGGCGTACACTGGCGCTGGCTCGACGATCACCGGTGACGTCCCGGACGGAGCGTTGGGGATCGCGCGGGAGAAACAGAAGAACATCGAGGGTTACGCGGATCGCGTGGAGGAGGACTCGGACAAATGAGCAAGCCCCTCGAGACGGCGGAGGCACCGGCGACAGCCCGGAGCATCCAGGCCGGCTACGAGAAGCGGCTGATGCTCACGGCCGGGCGCGCGAGCCGCGAGCTCGGCGGCAAGATCGCCGAGCGTCTCAACGTGGAGCTGATCGACGCCGGCCTGAAGACGTTCGCCGACGGCGAGGTGTACTGCCGCTATGCCGAGTCGATCCGCGGCGCCGACCTGTTCGTCGTCCAGTCGATCTGCGGCTCCGAGCGCGAGGGCCTCACCGTCAACGACGCGCTCTGGGAGCTGCTCCTCATGGTGCACGCCGCGAAGCACGCGTCGGCGCACCGCATCATCGCCGTCACACCCTGGTACGGCTACTCGCGGCAGGACAAGAAGTCCGCCCCGCGCGAGCCGATCTCCGCCCGCCTGGTGGCGGACACGCTCGAGGTGGCCGGCATCGACCGGCTGGTGACGATGGACCTCCACGCCGGCCAGCTCCAGGGCTTCTTCTCGAAGCCGGTGGACCACATGACCGCGATGCCGATCCTCACCCAGTTCGTGACCGACAGGCTCGGCGACGAGGACCTCGTGATCATCGCGCCGGACGCCGGCCGCGTGAAGCTCGTCCGCAACTTCGCGCAGAAGGTGGGCGCGCCGTACGCGCTCATGGAGAAGGAGCGGCCCGCCCAGCAGGTCGCCGAGATCGGCTACGTCATCGGTGACGTCAAGGACCGGACCGCCGTGATCGTCGACGACATCATCGGAACCGGCAGCACGCTCAGCGCCGCGGCGCAGACCGTGCTCGACGCCGGCGCGAAGCGCGTCTTCGCGGTCGCCACCCACGGCCTCTTCTCCGGGCAGGCCTTCGACATCCTCCAGCAGGGCCCGCTGGACGGGATCGTCGTCACCGACACCGTGCCCCTCCGCGAGGGCGCGCCGGACCTCATCACCCAGCTCAGCTGCGCCGACATCCTCGAGGACTCGATCCGCCGCATCTTCATCGACGACTCGGTCTCCGAGATCTTCGCGGGCGAGAACCAGCTCTTCTAGAGCTTCCCGCTCTCGGAACGGCGTCGCGCCCGATTCGCCAACGAGGCGCTAACGCGCGCTCGTCGTGATGGGCGCCCACACCCGCTCGGCTGCCAGCTCGTCGGACTGTGGCAACAGGTGCGCGTATGTCGAAAGCACCGTCTTGGGGTCGTCACCGAGCCGGCCCGCCACGATGTGAAGGGGCACCCCGGCGGTGAGCGCGAGGGTGGCTGCCCTATGACGCAGCGTGTACGTATCGATGCCAGGCGCCCTGAGGCGCTCCCGGAACCACTGCGTCAACCGTCGAGCGGTCGGCAAGGGAGGGCCGTCGCCAGCCGGTCCCGCCGATGCCCGAGGCGTGGTATCCGCATGTGCCTGGCGACCCGTTTACGAGCTGGATTGGGTGTTCCTGCATGAGCACCCGCACATTCTGGAGCGGCATTGGGAGCGTGCGGCGCGCGAGGGGCGAGTGTGAGTGCCACGGCTGCTACTCCGACAGCCCCACGGCTTCGAGGGCAGGCGCAACGCCGCCGTACAACCGCACCCTTACGACGCGGCCATCACGGAAGTCGGCGACCTGCGCGAAACGCGCAGAGGCTACCGGCACGCCGCTGCCCGCTCCCCTTCCGTGGGCTCGGGTGATCGCGAGCACCCGATCCGGCCCTACGCGGCGGCACTCCTCGACCTCCAGTTCCATGCCGCTGATCGCCTCCGCCCACGTCTCCCAGAACCGCTTCACACCGCCATGTCCGTGGTAGGTGGTCGCATCCGGGGCCACGCTCTCATGGACGCTCCACTCGATGGACGGGTCAAAGTTGACAACCGCTCCGTCGTAATCGCCGCGGCTGTAGGCCTCCATCGCGTGCCGGAAGATCGTTTCGATGTTCTCCTGCGACATCGCCCGCCCAGTATCCCGCCGGCGGGGGTAGCGCGTGACCGCCGCACCGATCTACGCCGAGGTCCTCGATGGCATCGGGTTTTGCCGCTGCTGCTTCGTCCAAACCAAAGTCGTCCGCGACGGCGGGCCGACGACGCGGCGAGGATCGCCAGCGCCACCACGCCCAAGGTCGATGGACTGCTGAGGGTCGACGCCGCTGCTAGGGCCGAAACTCTACGCGCGGGCGCTCGATCCGGCCACCGGCTGGATGCGGCCAGAAGCGGTACGTCGTCTCGAGGAGCTGGAGCCGGAGCGTTGAGCAATGCCCGTTCCAGCGGCTCCAGCCGGTTGCTTCCACAGCCGCAGCAGATCCTACGGAAGGTCCAAGCTCCGCAGCGGTTGCACTCGCGTCGCATCTGAGTGCCCTATCGGCAAGGCCGGCGCTCGGCTTTACACCCCGTTATGAGGGACGAAGTTGCGGCGTGAATGCTCCCGAACAGCGAACGAGCTCCACGTTCTCCTGCGACATCCCCTACTTCGCAGCCCCACGGCTTGGAGGGCCTCGGCGCGGTCAAACGGCTCGACGCCACTACGCGGCCTGGCGGTTATCCGCCACCGATCTGGCGGCCTGCTCCCCTTCGCGTGCCGCTCGCCGCGCGTCAGCCTGACGCAATGCATCCGAATCGCATCACCCGACACCTCAACTACGCCAACGTAATCGCCTCGCTGGCGCTGTTCATCGCGCTCGGCGGTGCTTCCTACGCAGCGGTCGCCTTGCCGTCCAACAGCGTTGGGACGAAGCAGCTGAGAAAGAACGCGGTCGCGGCATCGAAGCTCAAACGCGACGCGGTCAGCTCAGCCAAGGTCAAGGACGGTTCGCTGCAGCGGGACGACTTCGCGAGCGGCACGCTGCTCCAAGGTCCCCAGGGGCCGCAGGGTCTCCAGGGACCGAAGGGTGACCCGGGCCAGCAGGGCGCGCCGGGCACGGCGCGTGCCTTCGCCTTCGTTGATCCGTTTTCCTGCGCAGGCGCGACGGGCCCATGCAACTTCACTAAGGCGAAGAACGTCGTCGGGGCGCGGCGCATAGGGAACGGCACCTACTGCGTGCAGCCCGCTGCCGGTATCGACCCGGCCACGACCGGCTCGGCGGCCGGGGTCGACTTCTTCCACACCAACTCCCCCGAGGGGAACGGGGTGGCGGAGTCCGGCTCGCCTACCGGCGGCAACTGCTTGGCGTCCGAGTTTGAGGTCGTCACCTACCGCCTGCCGACCAGCGCGCCGGTCGCTGCCGCAACCGCAAATGATGTCGGGTTCTGGCTGCTCGT
>DASSVP010000050.1:0-15646 GCA_035705985.1 Thermoleophilaceae bacterium | reverse complement strand
CGTCCGAGCGGCTCGGCCCGAACCCCTCGCCGCGCGCCGTCGAGGCGCACCTCGAGGCCACCGCGCGGCACACGGACCGCCCGGACCGCTACGGCGCGGGTCTCGTGGACGCGGCCGCCGCGCTGCGCCCGGCGCCCTAGGCCGGCCTCGCGGCTAGGTCGTCCGGATGATCATCACGCTGCAGGGAGCGTGATGCGAGACCTTGTTCGGGACGCTGCCGAGCAGGAAGCGCTTTGCACCGGTCATGCCCTTGTTCCCGACGACGATCAGGTCCGCGCGCTCCTCCTCGGCCACGTCGAGGATCGCGTCGGCGGGATCGCCCTCGCGCGCGTGCGTCTCGACGTCGACTCCGGACTCGCGCAGCGCGGTCGCCGCCTGCTCGAGCGTCTCCGCGACGTCCTCGCGCGGGTTCACCATCCACTGGAGGTCCCCTGGCACCTGCTGGCGCTCCTCCCGAAGGCGTCCCTCGGGCACGGGCTCGTACGCGCTCACGAGGTGGACCTTCGCTCCGACCTTCTGCGCCAACTCGGCCGCCTGGCGCACGGCCTCGCCCGCGGTCTCCGAGCCATCGGTTCCAACGACCATTGAGGAGAACACGCGCGCATCATATGCCGATGGCCCTTTCGCGGTCCACGTACTAGGGTGGTACAGATGACAATGACCCGCTGCCTCGCCGTGGACGATCATCCAACGGTGCGGCAAGGTCTCGGCCTCATGTTCGGACTGGCCCCCGATCTTGAGCTGGTGGGGTCGGTCGAGAACGGTGAGGAAGTGATCGAAGCCGTGAAGCGCCACCGCCCCGAGGTCGTGATCATGGACGTCCGCCTTCCGGGCATCGACGGGATCTCCGCCGTCAAGCGGATCGCCGAGGCCGCGCCGGAGGTGAAGACGGTCATGTTCTCGGCGTACGGGGACAAGCGCCTGCTCTCCGACGCGATCGCGGCGGGCGCGCGCGGCTACGTGATGAAGGGCTCGCCTCCCGAGGACCTCCTTCGCGCGATCAGGACCGTCACGGCCGGCAAGCCGTTCGTCGATCCGTCGTTGTCGCCCGCGCTCCTGATGTCGCAGGTCGGGCCCGACGCGCCGCTGTCCGAGCGCGAGCGCGAGATCCTCCAGCTGCTCGCCGAGGGGCTCCACACCGAGGAGGTCGCGCGGCGGATCGGGCTCAGCGCCGAGACCGTGAAGTCGGATACGAAGCGCGCGATCCTCAAGCTCGAGGCCGACACGCGCGTGCACGCCGTGGCGATCGCGCTTCGTCAGGCGATCATCGAGTAGCGCCGCCCGTCGTGCAGCTGCCACGCTTCTGGATCGTGATGCAGGTCCTGATCGTGATCTTCGTGCTGATCGGCGCGGCGATAGCGATCGCGAAGTTGAGTTAGGGCGTCACGACGCCGGCCTGAGCGGCGGGGCCTCGTCCTCGTCCGGCTCGAGCCGGCGCTCGAGCGGCTCGGGCAGCTCTATCTCCGATCTTCGGTCCACGGCGTGGCCCTCCTCGATCGGCTTCACCCAGAACTCCTCCACGGCGATGATGATCAGCGACAGGATGGGCACGGCCACGAACAGGCCGACGAACCCGAACAGCTGACCGACCACGACCACGCCGATCGCGATCACGGCCGGGTGCAGCCTCACGCGCTGGGCCATGATCACCGGGATCGTCACGTTGCTCTCGAGCTGCTGCACCAGGATGTACGCGCCGAGCACGAGCAGCGCCTTTCCGGGCGAGTCGGTGAGCGCGAACAGCGTTGGCGGGATGGCGCCGGCGATCGCGCCGAAGTAGGGCACCACCACGAGCAGCGCGGACAGGACGGCGAAGAAGATCGCGAAGTCGAGGCCGACGATCGTGAGCGCGACGTAGAGCATCACGCCGGTGACGAGCATGTCGATCGCCACGCCCTCCATCCAGCCGATCCACGACTGGCGGATACGGCCCAGCACGTGCCGGAGGTGCTCGCGCCGCGGCGGTGGAGCGAGGCGCACAAGGCCGTTCACGAGCGGGTCGGGCCTGATCGCGATGTAGTACGCGGTGATCAGGATCAGGACAAGCGCGCCGAGGATGCCGGCCACGTTCAGGCCGATCGAGGTGAGCGGGCCGATCAACCTGTCCGGGTCGTCGGTGTAGCGCTCGAAGAAGCGCTGGACCTTGTCGCCGACCTCCCCCGTGCTCTGCCCCGTGATGTCCGCGTATACCTTCTCGAGGTCCTTGACGATGGCCGGGACGTCCTCCACGAACTCGTTCGTCTGGTCCACGAACGGCGGGATCAGGAGGTAGATCAGGAGGCCGAGCGCTGCCAGCCCCCCGAGCAGCGTCACGAGCGCGCCGACCGGCCGCGGCACGCCGAAGCGCTCGAGCTTGCGCGCGGCGGCCGCCAGGGGGATCGCCAGGATGACCACGGTGAGGATCGCCAGCAGCAGCGTGACGAGCTGGCGAAATAGCAGCCCGAACAGCAGGAGCCCGGCGGCGAGCAGCACCGTTCGGTAGGCCAGCTGCGCAGGCGTGATCTTGAGGTCGCCGTTCATGCGCAGCTTCCTACGGTACGCCCCCGGAACGACGGACGGGCGCCGTGGAGGCGCCCGTCCGTGACTTCATTTCAGCGTGTGCGCCGGACTCAGGTGCGGCGCTCGAGGTCGGCCACATCCTGGGCCTTCTCGTCGGCGCGCTCCTGCGCTTCGGCGAGCTTCTCCTTCTCCTCGCCCTTGCGCTCCTCGCGCCGGCCCTGGGCACGAAGCGAGCTGTCGCCTGACACGTCGCCGGCAGCCTTCTTGGCACGTCCCGTGATCTTGTCGAAGATGCTCATGGGTGGCGGGTTACCCCTCCTGACTTCTGAGGAAACGCTTAGGTTCCCGCTCTGTGACTAATGCGGAGGCCCACGGACTGGCTCGTGAGAAGGGCGTTTCCCGCTTGCTGTATGCGCTTGTGCGGGGGATCGTGTCACCGCTGTTCCGCCTGTATTTCCGTATGCACGTGTCGGGCGCGGAGCACATCCCGGCCGAGGGCGCGGCGATCGTCGCGCCCAATCACAAGAGCTTCTGGGACTCGTTCTTCATCGGCGTCTGCACGCGCCGGCAGGTGCGCTTCATGGCGAAGACGGAGCTGATCGAGGCTCGCTACGGGAGGCTGCTCGTGCGCCTCGGCGCCTTCCCGGTGCGCCGCGGCCAGGCCGACGCGGAGGCGCTCGAGACCGCGCGCACGATCTTGCGCCAGGGCGGCCTGCTCGCGCTGTTCCCGGAGGGAACGCGCGTGCGCGACCCGGACCAGCTCGGCCACCCGCGCCGCGGCGCGGGCCGCCTCGCGCTCGAGACCGGCGCGCCGCTGGTGCCGTGCGCGATCACCGGAACCGAGAAGATCTTCCGCGGCGGGCTCCCGGTGCCCCGCCGCGTGCAGGTGGCGTTCTCCGAGCCGATCCCCGTCTCCGACCTGGCGGCCACGCCCGACGCGGCGGCCACGCTGATCTCGGACACCCTGTGGCCCGAGGTCGAGGGCGAGTACCGCCGCCTGCGAGCCCGCCCGACCCTGATCGCCGCCGGCCTGGCGGCGCTGGGACTCGGCGGCGGGCTGCTGCTCCGGCGCAAACGGCGGCGGTGAAGGGCACCGGATCCGGCCGCGGCGGGTGACCTATCGAAGTTAACCGTCATATACGCGGCAAACATCGGAAGGTCCCCCTCAATGCCCGCCGTTCGCCCGTCCGGCGCGCGGATTAGGTTCAAGACGTGCGCTTGATCGTTGCCAGGTGCGAGGTTCGTTACTCGGGCCGGTTGTCCACCGTGCTGCCGGAGGCGCTCAGGCTGCTCATGCTCAAGTCGGACGGGTCGCTGATGGTCCATGCCGACACCGGCGGCTACAAGCCGCAGAACTGGATGACTCCTCCGACCGTCATCGAGGAGGAGCCGGGCTCGCTCGTCGTGCGCAAGAAGGGCGCCGACGACCGCATCGAGATCCGCATCGCCGACGTGATCTCGGATGTCACGCATGACATGGGCGAGGCGGCCGCGCTCGAGAAGGAGGGCGTCGAGCGGGAGCTTCAGGAGCTGCTCGCCGAGGCGCCGCCGGAGGGGCTCCGGCTCATGCGCCGGGAGTGGCCCACGGACATCGGCCCGGTGGACCTGATGTGCCGCGACGACAACGACGAGTTCGTCGCGGTCGAGATCAAGCGCGTCGGAACGATCGACGCGGTCGAGCAGCTCACGCGCTACCTGGAGCGCATCTGCGAGGAGCCCGGCCTTCACCGCTGCCGTGGGGTTCTTGCCGCTCAGGCGATCAGGCCGCAGGCCCGCAGGCTTGCCGAGTCTCGTGGCATCGGGTGCGTGGAGATCGACGTCGCGGTGCTGAAGGGCGAGCGCGAACCCGACCTCACTCTGTTCGCGGGCTAGGCAGCGGGAAGCCGCGCTCGCGCATCCCGCGCTCGATCTCCGCGTTCAGGGTCTCGATCACCTTCACGCGCGCGTATCGCTTCGAGTCGCCCTCAATCAGGTGCCAGGGGGACTCGGGGTGCGCGGTCCGCTGGAACATGTCCTCCAGCGCGTCCAGATACTCGAGCCGCTTCTCGCGGTTGCGCCAGTCATCGTCCGTGATCTTCCAGCTTTTCAGCGGGTCCTCCGCTCGCCTCTGGAAGCGACGGAGCTGCTCCTCGTCTGAGACGTGAAGCCAGAACTTCACGAGCATGCCGCTCTCGGCGCAGAAGGAGCGCTCGAACTCCACGATCGTGTCGTAGGCGCGCTCCCACTCCTCCCGTGTTGCGAAGCCCTCCACGCGCTCCACGAGCACGCGGCCGTACCACGAGCGGTCGAACACGGTCATCCCGCCGAGGCCCGGCAGCGCCGGCCAGAAGCGCCACAGGAAGTGGTGGCGCTTCTCGGTGTCCGTGGGCGCGCCGTACTGGGCCACGCGCACGTGACGCGGGTCGAGCGGCTCGAGCATCCTCTTGAGCGCTCCGCCCTTGCCTGACGCATCCCACCCCTCGAGCACGACGGCGAGCGCCGGGCCGAGCCGGCCGGCGTGGCCGGGCAGCTTCCCGCCGAGCGCAAGCCGCAGTGCGGTGAGCCGCTCCTGCGCCGCCTCGAGCCGCTCCGCGTAATCGCTCTTCGAGAGCTCGAGGGACAGGTCGAGCTCGTCTAGCCGGCCCACTCGGCCTTCACCTCCGTCAACCGGTCGAGCTGCCGCTCGACCGCGTCGGACTGCCCGGGGAGCAGATAGAACAGCGACCGCGTCACGCCCGCGGCGCGCAGCCGCTCGAGCAGCCGCACCTCCGGCTTCGCGCCGAAGACGGTGACCGGGATCGGGCCGCGGCCCGCCGCCTCCGCCCGTCGCTGGAGCTCGCGGATCCGCTCGCCGAGCGCCTCCGGGCTCTGCACCCGGTTCGGGATCCACTCGTCGCCGTAGGCCACGACGCGGTCGTACACCTTGTCGCCGAGCCCGCCGACGAGCACCGGCGGATGCGGCTTCTGGACCGGCTTCGGCCAGATCCAGATCGGGTCGAAGTCGATCAGCTTCCCGTGGTACTCCGCCTCGTCCTCCGTCCAGATCGCCTTCATCGCCCCGACGCTCTCGCGCATGCGCCGGAAGCGGGTGGACGGGTCGGTCCCGTGATTTCGCATCTCCTCGATGTTCCAGCCGGCGCCCACGCCGAACAGGAAGCGCCCGCCCGACAGGTGGTCGAGGGTCGCGACCTCCTTCGCGGTGACGATGGGGTCGCGCTCGATCACGAGGCAGACGCCGGTCCCGATCTTGAGGCGCTCCGTCACTGCCGCGACGGCGCCGAGCGCAACGAATGGGTCGAGCGTGTGGCTGTATTCGGACGGCAGCTCGCCGCCGCCGGGGTAGGGCGTCTCCCGGCTCACCGGTATGTGCGTGTGCTCCGGCAGGAAGAGCGACTCGAAGCCGCGCTGCTCCGCCTGCCGCCCGAGCTCCGCCGGCGCCATCCCGTAGTCGGTGAGGAAGTTCGCGAGCCCTAGCTCCATCGCAGCGGCAGCCGCTCCAACCCGTAGATCCCGTGAATCGACCCGAGCTCCGGCTCGCCGGCCAGCTCGAGGCACGGCATGCGCGACGGCAGGAACGCCAGTGCCTCCTGAAGCTCGGCGCGCGCCAGGTTCGCCCCCAGGCAGTAGTGGACGCCGGCGCCGAAGGTGAGCGGCTTGGCCGGGCCGCGCTCGGCCGTGATGTCGAACGCCTCCGCGTCGCCGTCCACCCCGTCGCGGTTCGCGGTGAACGCGCAGACCATCACGACCGAGTCCGCCGGGAACGTGACCCCGCGGTATTCGACCTCCTCGTGCAGCAGGCGGGCGGTGAACGGCGTGATCGGCTCGTACCGGAGCAGCTCCTCGACGGCCGCCGGGGCGAGCTCCGGGCGCTCGGCGAGCAGCTCCCACTGGTCCGGGTGGCGCGCGAAGACGCGCAGCCCGTGGGCCAGCTGCGACTGCGTCGTGTCGACACCGCCCACCAGCACGTTCAGCACGAGGTTCATGCACTCCGCGTCGTCGAGGCGGTCGCCCTCGTGCGACGCCGCGATGAGCGTCGAGATCAGGTCTTCGCCGGGGTCGTCGCGGCGGCGCTCGATGAGCGCGCTCGCCCATTCGTAGAACTCCGCGCACGCCGCCTCGATCGCCTCCCGCTCGTTCATCAGGCTCGGCGGGTCGAACTGGCGCTGGATCAGGTTGGACCAGCGGTGGAGCTTCGGCGCATCCTCGAGCGGCGCGCCCATCACGGTCGCGATCGTGAGCGACGGGTAGGGCTTCGCGAAGTCCTCCACGAACTCGCACTCGCCGCGCCCCGCGAGCGGCTCCCAGAGCCGCTCCAGGAACTCGCGCATCGCCGGCCGCCAGCGGTCCGCCGCGCGCGGTGTGAACGCGGGGTTCACGAGATTGCGGAGGCGTCCGTGCGCGTCGCCGTTGATGTGCAGGATGTTGCGGCGCATCTGCTCGAGGAGAGGCCCCTCCTCGACGTCGAACATCTCCGCGATCCGCAGGCCCGGGAAGGTCGCGCTCTTCGTGCGGAGGAAGAACGAGCCGGCCTCGCGGTCGAGCACGAAGTACCCCAGGTCGGACTTCGCGAGCCACGTCTCTGCCCGCAGCCGCTCCATCTCCTCGTGAAAGCGGTCGCCCTTCAGGTCGGGCGCGAAATAGTCCAGTTCCATTGTGAGCCGGACGTTACCCTGGATGCATGAGCTTCCTCTTCCGTGACAAGACCGCGATGCCGGAGCCGGCCGACGCGCTGCCGGGGCGCGACGAGCGGCCCTACCACGTCCCGGAGACCCACTTCGTCCTGCGCACGCCGCTCGAGCCGCCCTTCCCCGAGGGGGTCGAGACCGCCATCTTCGGGGCGGGCTGCTTCTGGGGCGTGGAGCGTTACTTCTGGCAGGCGCCGGGCGTCTACACGACAGCGGCCGGGTACGCCGGCGGCTACACGCCGAACCCCACCTACGAGGAGGTCTGCAGCGGGCGGACCGGCCACAACGAGGTGGTGCTCGTTGCGTTCCGGCCCGAGGAGATCTCCTACGAGGAGCTGCTGCGGATCTTCTGGGAGAACCACGACCCGACCCAGGGAATGCGCCAGGGCAACGACGTGGGGACCCAGTACCGCTCCGAGATCTACGTGAACTCGGACGCGCAGCGCGAGGCCGCCGAGGCGTCGCGCGAGCGTTACGCGGAGCGGCTGGGCGCCGCGGGCTACGGCGAGATCACGACCGAGATCGTGGACGCGCCCGAGTTCTACTACGCCGAGGACTACCACCAGCAGTACCTGGCGAAGAACCCAAGCGGCTACTGCGGCGTCGGCGGCACGGGCGTCAGCTGCCCAGTAGGGCTGCCATCAGCTTGAGCCGCTCGTCCGCCTCGGCGGGCCAGCGGTCGATGTCGGCGGGCCACCAGGCCCACTCGTCGTGCTCGCGGTCGGGCACCGGCTCCACGCGCTCGTCCACGGTGGCGAGGCCCACGAGCATGTTCATCCCACCCGGGAGCGCGAGCAGGGCCTCGACCGAGAGCGCGACCGGGTGGAGCTGCCACTCCTCGTGAAGCTCGCGCGTGAGCGTGTCGGCCGGGCTCTCGCCGAGGTCGACCGCTCCGCCCGCGCCGAGCGCCCAGCGGTTCGCCCAGGTCGAGACCCAGGCGGCGCGGCGGCCGGCCAGCCAGCGGCCGTCCGATGAGCGCACCACACACAGCGCCGTGAGGCTGTCCGAGGCATCGTCGAGCAGGCGGAGCGCCCAGCGCACGGGCTGAAGCTCGAGGCGCAGCCGGCCTTCGTCGGCGCGCCAGTCCACGAGCCTCGTGGCGAGGCCGTCGTGCGCAGGCGACCCGCGCTCGCGCAGCCCCTCGACGGCGCCGTCGGCGAGCCGCTCCTCCTCGGGCGAGGCCTCATACGCATCCTCGCGCCACACCGCCTTAACCTGGTCCGGGCGCCAGGGGCCGCGGGCGAGCACTCCCGGGCGGGTGGTCACGCGCCCCAACCTAGACCGCGCGCCCGCAGGAGTACGCGCGAGCAGAGCGAGCCGCGCCGCGCAGCGGGCACGAGCTCGGACGGCTCCCCCCAGCGCAGCTCGGCGTATTGGGTGTGCGGACCGGGCTGAGGGACCGCCGGCTCACCGGAGACGAGCTCTGCCTCCCAGCCGGTCATGAAGCCCTCCACGCCTACCGCGCGGAGCGGGCGCACCTCCACGCCGAGCTTGTCGCGGCCGGCGCGGCGCACGGCGTCCTCCTCGGACTCGCCGTCGGCGAGCGTCGCCGCGGGGAGCCCCCACGCACCCGGGAGGTCGTCGTCATCGTCCGGGCGGCGGACGAGGAGCAGGCCCGCGGGCCGCTCGACGACGAGCGACACGGAGCGCTTCCCGTTCAGGCCCCGAGCTCCTCCCGTAACGCGCGGAGCTCGTCACGTAACGCGGCGAGCTCGCGCTCCAGGCGCTCGAGCCGGTCGTCGGCGCCACTCGCCGGGGGCGGGGGCGCAGAAGGCGCGGCCGGGGCGGGCGGGACGGCCGGGGCGGGCGGGACGGCCGGGGAGGGCGGGACGGCCGGGGACGGGGCCGGGGACGGGGCCGCGGGCGAGTCTGCGGCGCGCTCCTCCGCGTCAGCCTCGCGCGCGAGCAGGTGCGTGTAGCGCTCCTCCCGCTGCCCGGGCCGCTTGCCCAGGCTCGCCACGAGCTCGCGCTCGGTCAGGCGGCGGAGCGTGTCGTCCAGCCCCGAGCCCTCGAACCGGTGCAGGCGCTCGGTGCGCGTCTTCAGCTCGCCCGGCGTCTGCGGGCCGCGCAGCATCAGCACCGCGAGGACGGAGATCTCGGCGTCGTCGAGGCCGAGCGCTCCGTCGAGAGTCTGCCGGTACTTCATCGAGCGCCGGTTCGACCAGCTCGCCAGCGTCGCCCACTTGCGCTGCACCAGGCGCTCGATGCCGCTCCGGATCGTGTTCTCGTCGTAGTCCACGACCGGGTCCCGGTTCGTGGACTGGTTGCACGCCAGCCGCAGCGCGTTCAGCGTGAGCGGGTAGACGTCCGGGGTCGTTCGCTGTTTCTCGATCAGGCAGCCAAGCACGCGGATCTCGACGGCATCCGGTTCCATGCGACGGCCAAAATAGAACATCGCAGCGCGCCGGGCACCGCCGGGGCGCCCGCGCACGGCACACCGCCTGCCATGCTCAGGAGGTGGGCGTCTACGCGCGCATTCTGAGAGAGCCCGGCGTCGCAATGATCGTGCTCGCCACCGTCCTCGGCCGCCTGCCGATCGGCATCAGCGGCCTCGCGATCCTGCTCTACGTGCAGGAGGTCACGGGCTCGTTCGCCGCCGCGGGCGCCTGCGCCGGGGCGCTCGCGCTCGGCAGCGCGCTCGGCGCTCCGCTGCTCGGCCGACTCGTGGACTGGCGGGGCGAGCGCGCCCTCCTGCCGCTCGCCTTCGTGCACGCGGCGGGCCTCGTGCTGGTCTGGGTGCTCGGCGCGGCGGGCGCGTCCACCGCGGCGCTCGCGGCCGCCTCGCTCGCCGCCGGCACGACGCTGCCGCCGGTTTCGTCCGTGCTGCGCTCGCGCTGGCCGCTGCTGCTGGCCGCCAACCCCGTGCTCATTCCGAGCGCGTTCGCGCTCGACTCCGTCCTCATCGAGCTGATCTTCGTAACGGGACCGCTGATCACCACCGCGATCGTGGCGACGGTCGGACCCGAGTACGCGCTGGGGGTGTCTGCCGCGTCCGTGCTGGCCGGCACGTCGATGATGCTCGCGGGCCTCCACGGCCGCGACCGCCCCGACGCGCCCGAGGCCGGCTCGCGGCGCTTCGGGCTCGGCGCGCTCGCCGCTCCCGGCCTGCGGACGCTCGTGCTCGCCAGCCTGCCCGTGGGCTTCGCGCTCGGGACGATCGAGGTCGTGCTGCCGGCCTTCAGCGCGGAGGAGGGGTCGAAGGAGCTCGCCGGCGTGCTGCTCGCGGTCTGGTCCGGCGCGAGCGGAGTGGCGGGGCTGGTGTACGGAGCGCGGCCGGGACGTGGCCCGCTCGAGGACATCCATCTCCGCTTCGCGCTCGCCCTTCCGGTCGCGTGCGCGGTGCTGTTCGCGGCGACCTCGCCGGCCACGATGGCGCTGCTGGTTGTCATCGCGGGCCTGCCGATCGCGCCCCTGATCGCCTCCCGCAACCAGCTCGTGGAGCGCGTGGCGCCGCGGGGCACCGCCACCGAGGCCTTCACCTGGCCGCTCACCGCGCTGGTGGCCGGTGTGTCGCTCGGCGCGGCGGTAGGCGGAACCGTGGTGGAGGAGTACTCCTGGCCCGCGGCGGTGTCGGTCTCGGTGGCGGTGTCGGCCGCGGGCGCGCTGCTGCTCTTCGCCCGGCGAGGCACGCTGGCACCGAGTGCCGCGCCCGCCTAGGCTGCCGCTCCATGGGAACCATCAGTGGGGAGCGGTCTGTCGAGATCAACGCGCCGGTCGAGCGCTGCTTCGAGATCGCGTCGGACATCGCGAACGCGCCCGATTGGCAGGGCTCGCTCAAGGATGTCGAGGTGCTCGAGCGGGACGGGCAGAAGCGCGCCGCCGTGGCCGAGACGGAGTCCGACGCCACAGTGAAGACCGTTCGCTCGGTGCTGCGCTTCACATACGAGGAGCCGACGTCGATCCGCTGGGTTCAGGAGAAGGGCGACACCAAGTCGCTGACGGGCTCCTGGACGTTCGAGGACCTCGGCGACGGTCGCACGCGGGCGACCTACGCGCTCGAGGTCGACCCCGGCCGCATGCTCGGCATACTGCTGCGCGGCCCGGTGGAAGGGAAGGTGCGCGACATGCTGCTCGGCGACGCCGCGGACGGGCTCAAGCAGAAGGCGGAGGCGTAGCGGCATGGCGGACTACACGCGCGTGAACCTGCGCGACGACGTCCAGGACATGGCGCCGCGCTTCGGCATGGAGGGCATCGAGTCGCGCTTCGCGCGAACGAACCTGGACATGGAGAAGGGCGGTCTGAGCTACTTCCGCCTCGACCCGGGCTTCCGCGCACCGTTCGGTCACACGCACTCCGAGCAGGAGGAGGTCTACGTGGTCGTCTCCGGCAGCGCGCGGGTCGCCGTGGGCGACGACTTGATCGACATGGCGCAGTTCGACGCCGTGCGGGTGGCCCCCGGCGCCTGGCGCGGGATGGAGGCCGGCCCGGAGGGCGTGGAGGTGATCGCCTTCGGCGCCCCCAACACAGATAACAAGGACGCCGAGATGCAGCAGGGCTGGTGGCCTGAGGGCTAGCCCCCCGCCGCGGCGCGCGCGGAGTCCATGTCGGGATACGGCCGCATGCCGGAGACCTTCCCGCCGGACAGCTCGTGTACGACGAACGCCTCGATGTCCACATCGAGCCCGCTGCTGACCCCGCGGCCGCCCATGCGCGCGTGCGCGATGACGCGGTCGCCGACCGGGATCAGCTCGATCGCCTCGTAGCGCACGTCCTCGAGCGTCCCGTCGAACCCGGCGAAGTAGCGCCGCGCCCCCTCGTGCCCGTGGTACGTGTCCGGCTCCGCCGACATGTCCGGCGGGATCTCGATGACGAGCTCCTCGTCCATCCCGGGGAGCGCTGCCTCGATCCCGCCCTCGGCGAAACGCTCGAACAGGCGCCGGACGATTTCGAGGTTCGGGTGGATACTTTCCACGCCGTGGAAGGCTCGCATGTTCACGAGGTGGTTATCGTCGGCGCCGGCTTCGGCGGCCTCGGCATGGCGATCCGCCTGAAGCAGGACGGCGTCGATGACTTCGTCCTGATCGAGCGCCAGGACGACGTGGGCGGCACGTGGTGGGCGAACAGCTATCCGGGCGCGCAGTGCGACATCCCGTCGAACCTCTACTCCTTCTCGTTCGCGCCGAATCCGGACTGGTCGCGCGCGTACCCGCTCCGGGACGAGATCCAGGCCTACCTGCGCCGCTGTGCCGAGCGCTACGGCGTCCTTTCCAGCGTCCGCCTGAAGTGCGAGCTGCTCGCGGCGAGCTGGCTGGCCGACGAGCAGCGGTGGGAGCTCGAGACCTCGAGCGGTCCACTCTCCGCGCGCGTGCTGGTGGCGGCGCCGGGGCTCTTGAGCGAGCCCTGGACGCCCACGATCCCGGGTGAGGGCGCGTTCGAGGGCAACACCTTCCACACGGCACGCTGGGATCACGGCGACGACCTGACGGGGAAGCGGGTCGCCGTGATCGGAGCAGGTGCTTCGGCTGTCCAGGCGGTGCCGCAGATCCAGCCGCACGTCGGGAAGCTCGTACTCTTCCAGCGCACGCCGCCGTGGGTGGTGCCACAGCCGGACCGCCCGGTCCCCCCGCGGATGCGCGAGCGCTACCGCCGCTTCCCCGCGCTCCAGCGGCTCGCCCGCGGCACCATCTATTCGACGGTGGAGATGCTGGTGCCGGGACTCACGCGAGACAGGCGCCTGATGAAGCCGATGGAGCTGGCCGCGCGGGCCCAGCTGCGCCGTCAGGTGAAGGACCCCGAGCTGCGCCGCCGCCTGACCCCGGACTACGAGATCGGTTGCAAGCGCATCGTCTTCTCGAACGACTGGTATCCCTCGATCCAGGCGCCCAACGTCGAAATCGTGAGCACCGGCGTCCAGGAGCTGCGCGCGCGCGCAATCGTCGGCGCCGACGGCGTGGAGCACGAGATCGACACGCTGATCTTCGCCACCGGCTTCAAGCCCGCCGAGCTGCCGATAGCCGAGCGCATCCGCGGGCGCGACGGGTCGTCGCTGGCGGAGGTCTGGGACGGCAGCCCGGAGGCCTACCTCGGCACGACCGTCGCCGGCTTCCCGAACCTGCTCTGGCTCTACGGCCCGAACCTGAATCTCGGGCACAACTCGATCGTCTACATGCTCGAGTCGCAGATGAACTACGTGATCGACGCGCTGCGGCAGATGCGCGCGCTGGGCACCACCGAGTTCGAGGTGCGCGCCGAGGCACAGGCCGCCTACAACGTGGAGATCCAGGAGCGGCTCGCGCATACCGTCTGGAACACCGGCGGCTGCGGCAGCTGGTACCTCGACCGCAACGGCCGCAACTCGATTCAGTGGCCCGGCTTCACGTTCGAGTACCGCCGCCGCACGCGGCGCTTCGACGCCGCGGCCTACCGGATGGCCGCGGCGCCGCGCCCTGGTGCTACTTCCGCGGCTTCGGCGGCGCCGGCAGCGTGACCTTGTAGACGTCGATCGTGTTGCGGCCCGCCTCGCCGAGGCTGAAGTCGCCGGTCGCGCCCCAATAGGTGAACGTGCCGTTCTTGTTCTGCTGCGACTTGAAGACCGCGGAGACCCACTCGTTCGCGTTCGACGGGATGAACCAGCCCGCCTCCTTGAAATCGAGCGTGCCGTTGCGGTTCTCGGTGAAGTCGATCACCTGCGTGCCCTGCGAGTACCAGCCCATGAAGATCCGGTTCTGGCCGGGGATCTGGTGCATCACGTGCGCCGTGCAGACGGTGGCCTGCGGCTTCGTGCGCACCTGGGCGCGGTAGATCGCCTTGCTGCCGTTGGACTGGCGCGCATACGGCTCCCACGCCTCCTGGACGGAGCCAGGCATCGTGGTCTGGAGCTTCGTCACGTCGTAAGCGTGCACGCCGCCGTTGCCCTCGGGGTTGTCGGCACCCGGGACGCAGGTGGCACCCGGAGGCGTCACACCTCCGCCGCGCTCGTCGGTGGCGAGCAGGTAGCGGCCCGACCCGGTGAGCTCGGACTCGTGGTTGAAGTCGATGTCCTCCGTGGAGGGGTAGGTGATCTGACCCGTGGCGTTGCGGCCCTGGTGGTGCACGCTGCCGAGGTAGCGCACGCCGGTGAGCGACGGAGCGCCGGAGGCCAGCCAGTTCGGGACGTTCAGGTCCTCCGAGCCCTCACCTGTGCCGTCCACGCAGTCGGTCACCCGCGCGCCGGTCGTGAAGGGCGCCGTCGAGAGGCTGCCGCGGACGCTGCACGGGAGCGGGGTGCCGCGCGGCGTGTCGTCGAGTGGCGTCTTCGTGCCGTTGTTGTCGAACGCCCCGCTCATGTCGAACATGATCAGCGCGGCCCCGCTGCCGCAGGTGAGCCGGTCGTTGGCGTACACCTCGAGCTCGTGGCAGGCGTAGATCGAGCTCTTGTTCGTGTGCCCGAGCGCGATCTCGGCGCTCGGGTAGCGGTAGCGGTAGACCTGCGGCCGGCAGGCGGCCCGCTTGTCGGCGATGCTCGTGCCCTCCGGGAAGTACATGCACGAGGACATGTCGACGACCTCGAAGCCGTCGAGGTTGAAGCGCTGGCTGCCGCCCGGTATCTCGTTCGCGCGCTTGCCGGTGGCGTCGACGCCGACGCTGTCGGAGGTCACTGAGTACGCGATGTGCGGGCGCTTCGGGTCGACGTTGACGGTGTGCGACTCGCCGATGTGCGACGTCAGGCCGATCTCCTTCGGCTTCGTCACCTCGGTGATGTCCACCAGCTCGAGGCCGCCGCGCGGCTGGGTCTCGGTGCCGAAGCCGCTGGAGTCGTGGCAGCGCCCACGCTGGTCGGTCGCGTCGACGATGAGCTGCGCCTCGAGGTTCGGCGCGCCCGGGCTCGCCGCGTTCAGCATGGTGCCGCCCTTCGGCGTGGCCTCGACGTCGTGCTGGAGGCCGAGCGCCGCGGACGGGTTGCTCGGGCAGGTCGCCGACGGATGGCCGGCCACGAACTTCGGCGACGACGGCGAGAGCTGGCCTTTCTCGGTCAGCTTGACGATCGTCTGACCACCCCCGTTCGGACCGATCGCGAGCGTGCCGACCGACGCGTAGGTGTCTCCCCCGCGCGTGAAGTAGTCGATATCGGTATGCGGGTTGCCCGTCGGAATGGAAGCCACGTGCTCCCACTGCGCGCCCTGACCGCCCGAGCTGAACACGGGCGACGGCGGCACGGTGGGCGCAAAGGCCGGCGCCGGGTGGTCGAGGTACGCCTTGAGCCAGGCCGACTTCAGCCCGTGGCCCGCGGAAGCTGTGCCCGGGAGAGCGAGCACGAAGGCGAACGCGAAGACCAGCACCAGCTTGCGTGACATGGCGAGACTCCCTGCTGTTGACGTCGTCAGACCCCTGTAACGGAGCAGGGCGCCGGAACTTGCGGCGCGGCGCCCGTACTTGCGCCTCCCTTGGCGCACGCTTGTGCGAAACGCTACCCGGGGGCGGAGCGGGTTAAAACACCTTCCGCTGCCAGAACGCGACCTCGCCGGCCGCCGGCGCGGCCACCACGCTGCGCCAGCCGGCCGGG
>DASSVP010000049.1:0-2449 GCA_035705985.1 Thermoleophilaceae bacterium | reverse complement strand
CCCTCGCCGCGCGAAGCGAGACAGCTGCGGCCGAGTCGGGCCCTGTCGCCTTGCACGCCGCTCTTTACGCAGCGATTACGCAGGACCGACCACGCGTTGACATCGCACGACCAGGATCAGCGAGGCGCCCGTCCAATAGGTGCGCCAGCAGCCGAATTCGGAGGGTGTCGAATGCGCAAGCTCCTCGTACTTCTGCTCACAGTCGTGGTGCTGGCGGCAACAGGCGCCGCCGCCAGGTCGGCGGCCACCGCCTCACAGACCGTGACCATCGCCGCCACGGGCTACAAGCCCACAGCCGTCTCGATCACGGTCGGGGATTCCGTGATCTTCAAGAACAGCGACACGGTCGCGCACTCGGTCGACTTCAAGCAGACGACCGGACTGCACTGCAGCGCCGCGCTCCCGCTTGCGGTTCCTGCGGGCCAGAGCGCGAGCTGCGCGTTCTCGACGGTCGGCAAGTTCAACTTCTCCGATCCGGCTCACAAGACGAAGAACTTCCGCGGCACCGTCACCGTCGCGAAGGCCGTCACCACCGCCCCGCTCACGTTGACTCCCAGGGCCGTCGTCTACGGACACAAGACGACGCTCGCCGGGACGCTGGCGACGCAGCAGGCCGGGCAGTCGGTGCAGATCCTCGCGACAGAGTGCGGCACGACGACGTCGAAGCTGGTCACGAGCGTCACCACCACGACCGGCGGCAAGTTCACCTACGCGGCGCAGCCTTTGAAAAAGACGGCGTACGCCGTGAAGGTCAAGAGCTCGACGAGCGCGGCCACCACCGCCGGCGTGATGCCGAGCCTCGTCCTTCGCAAGGTGGCGAAGCACCGCTACAGCGTGCAGGTGTCCGCGGCCGAGAGCTTCGCGGGCAAGGTGGCCACCTTCCAGCGCTACCGCAAGGCGACGAAGCGCTGGGTGAAGGTCAAGCGCGTGACCCTGAAGGCGAACACGACCGGGACGGCTCCGACCGTGATCACGGCGGCCAAGTTCCGCTCGAAGATCAAGGCGCGGCTGAAGGTGCGCATCGTGCTCGGCCCGAAACAGGTCGGCGCCTGCTACCTCGGCGGCCGCAGCAACACGATCCGTAGCTGACGACGCACTCCACGGAGAGCCGGGTCGCCTGCCCGGCTCTCCCCTCGTAGGAGGATCCTCTCCCCACCAGCAAGGGCTGACGGCCCGCTGCTCTGCCGATGATTGTGCGGAGCGAGCGAGCGTTCTTACGCCGGACGAACGGACCGTCTACTGGTCGGCGCGGCCACGGCGCTCGATGCCGCTGCGGCGATCGGCGTCTCCCACTCGGCGTTCCCCGAACAGCCGCAGGTTGATCTTCTCCGATGGGCTGCCGGGAGCACGGAGGCGGCGCTCCGGTGAGAGCCGACGATCGCGGCCGGTGCGGCGCTCACGCATGGCGGCCCACGCTGCGAGGCTGGTAGCGGGCGGGAGGCTCAGTGCGGCGGGGCGAAACTCACGAAGCGCTTCCGCGCACTTCAGAAGCACTTCATCCCGCTGTTCCAGGACCCTCTCGGGACGGAGGTTCGGGTCCTCTCCGTGGCCGACGTCGGCCTCGAGCCGGACGGCGATGACCATCGCCGCGTGCCCCGCGAGGCCGGCGAGCGCAGCAACCACGTTACGCAGCTCAGCCTTGTCGTTGCCGATCTCCTCGAGGATCGCGTCGACGTCCTCCCCTATCAGCCCATCCAGGCTGTCGGTGTACGCCAACACGAGCCGCGTCGACAATGAGAGCGCCCTGGGCGAGTAGCTGCCGTTCCCTTGATGCATGCGCCACGATTATCGCACCCGCGGGGCGGGATGCCGCTTGTTCGCGGCCGGCCGTTCACCCTCACTCGTCGAGATCTTCGACCACGATCACCTCGCCTTCGGTGAGCTCGGCCGCCGCCGCCGCTCCTGCGGGCAGCTCGAGGACGGTGACGGCGCGCCGCGCACCGGCCATCCGCCACGGACGAAGCTCGTGGCGCACAGACACGATTCTGTGGTCGCGGTCGAGGAAGACAACGTCGATCGGGAAATGCATGAAGAACATGTGCACCGACGACTCCTGAGTCAGGAGCATCCCGCCTCCCGGCTCCAGTCCCTTGCGCCCGAGCAACCCGCGCATCCGCGCGAGAGGACGGTCGGCGATCTCGCAGCGATCGCAGACGACCTTCCCGGATTCGGTGCGCACCCGCGCAAGCGGAAGAGCGCGCCGCCGCATCCCCCACCTCCTACGAGACTCGCTGGCAGCCACCGCCCCAGCATGGCGCCCGAGCGGGCGCGGAAGCGTCCGTCGATTGGCTAGACCGCTCCCAACCTAGGGGCGGTCAGAGCCGCCCCAAACGACAGGTCCGCGTTCTGACAAGTCGGCTTTACTGTGAGCATGGTGTCGCGCGAGCGCCTCCTCCGCCTCGGCGCGACTCTCGCCGAACGTGCGACCGCGCGGCGCGTACGCGTTGCC
>DASSVP010000048.1:0-10049 GCA_035705985.1 Thermoleophilaceae bacterium | reverse complement strand
TGAACGCGGTGAAGTCGTGGGTGCCGACGAGCGCGGCCGCGCACGCGTCAAGCGCCTCGCGGTCGAGCGGGCGCGGCCACCAGAGCGCCCGTGACCGCTCGAACGGGCTGGGCGCCGTGCGGGTGTAGAGCCGGTAGCGGTAGGTGCGGGAGCGCGCGTCGCGGCGGGCGTCGAAGCCATTTGGGGCGGCCTCGCTCGACAGCACCGCGACGTCCGCCGGCAGGAGCGCGTTGAGATTGCGCACGGGCGCGGGATCGCCCTCGTGGCTCGCCACCTGGCCGCGCGCGTGCACGCCGCGATCGGTCCGGCCGGCGACCGTGAGCCGCACCTCCCGCCGCAGCACCGTCACGAGCGCGCTCTCCACGGTCTCCTGGACGCTGCGCATCCCGGGCTGGCTCGCCCACCCGGCGAAGTCCGTGCCGTCGTACTCGAGCTGGAGGCGGGCCGTCAACCGCGCTTGCGGGCCACGATCAGCGCGTACGCGTTACGGAGCGTCACGGGTGTGTCGCCCTCGGCCCACCGGCCTGCGATCTCATTCGCCCGCGACACCATCTCCTCCCAGCGCTCCGGCGGCAGGTTCTGCCTGGCCGCCACCCAGGGCGGCGCGGAGGTGCCGATCATCTCCACGAGCGCCTCCGGCGACTCGGCCTCCCAGCCCAGCTCCCGCACCTGGATCTCGAAGCGGGCGGCCAGGCCGTCGAAGCGCTCGCGCACGTTCTCCTCGATCGACCACTCGTCGGACAGCGGCGAATCCGAGGGCGGCGCGTAGCTGCGCCCGAGCGCGAACATCTCCGCCGCGAAGCCGTCCTTCGTCCACGCGGTCATCCCGACGGTGCCGCCCGGCCGCACTACCCGGAACAGCTCCTCGGCCACCACGCGCGGCCGCGGCGCGATCATCGCGCCGAAGACGGACCCCACGCAGTCGAAGCGGCCGTCCTCGAAGGGCAGATCCTCGGCGTCGGCCTCGACCCATTCGATGTCGTAGCCCTCGGCGTCGGAGCGGGCGCGCCCGCGCTCGACCATGCCGGGCGAGAGGTCCGACGCCACCACGCTCGCGCCCTCGCGCGCGCAGGTGATCGCGAAGTTGCCGTCCCCGGCCGCCACGTCGAGCACCTCCTGGCCGGCGGAGACGGCGCACGCGTCGGCGAGCGCCTCGGCGGCGGGGCGCAATGCCGCTGACAGCGCGCCGTAGTCGCCGAGTCCCCAGATCGCCCGGGTGCGCTCCTTGATTGCATCTACGTCCACGCCGCGAGCGTATCTTGAACGCCGCACCGCAAGTCAAGCTTGCGCTGCGGCGGTCACAATGGCGCCCGTGAAGGTGTCGGCGAAGAGCGACTACGCGGTCCGCGCGCTGCTCGAGCTGGCGCAGGCCGGCGACGGCCCGATCAAGGGCGAGCGGCTCGCGCAGGCGCAGGAGATCCCGCTTAAGTTCCTGGAGAACATCCTCATCGACCTGCGCCACGCGGGCATCGTGCGCTCCCAGCGCGGCGCCGAGGGCGGCTACTGGCTGGCCCGCACTCCTGGCGAGGTGAGCATCGGCGAGGTTATCCGCGCCGTCGACGGCCCGCTCGCGTCCGTGCGCGGCGAGGCGCCGGAGGACCTCTCCTACGACGGCGCGGCCGAGAACCTCCAAACCGTCTGGATCGCGGTGCGCGCGAGCCTGCGCAGCGTCGTCGACGAGCTGACGCTCGCCGACGTGGTCGCCGGACGCCTCCCAAGCCGAGTGAAGCGGCTCACGGAGGCGCCCGACGCCTGGTCGCGGCGCTAGCCCGGGCACGCGTCCGCACCCGAGCAGCGTGCGCTAGCGTCGAGGCATGGCCCCCGAGTGGCCGGCACTTGACTACGACGAGTGGCGCGACACGTGCGACACGCTGCACGCGCACACGCAGGTCCTCGGCAAGCTGTGCGTCGCACTGGCGCCGCCTGAGCCGGAGCTTCAGCACGCGGCGCTGATGCTCACGGCCCGCGGCTGGGAGACGCGGCCGCTTCCGGCGCCGGACGGCTCCGGAGCGCTGGTGGCCGGCCTCGACCTGCACTCACACGAGTCGTTCGCGGAGCACTCCGACGGGCGTTCGGCACGAGTTCCGCTGACGCCGGACCGGCCCGTCGGGCAGGTCACCCGTGAGCTGATCGAGGCCGTCCGCGAGCTCGCCGGCGACGTGCGGATCGACCCGAGACCGCAGGAGGTCGCGTGGACCGTGCCGCTTGACGAGGACAGTGAGCACGCGACCTACGACAGCGGCCGGGTCGCCACCTATTTCGACGCCGCCACCCGCGCCGCGCTCGTCCTGGCCGAGTACCGCGCGCCCTTCCGCGGGCGCTCGACGCCGGTGAACGCATGGTGGGGCTCGTTCGACCTCGCGGTGAGCCTCTTCTCGGGCGAGCCGGCGGATCCGCCCTCGGACGACTTCATCATGCGCAACTCGATGGACGCGCAGGACGTGGCCGTGGGCTGGTGGCCCGGCGATCCGCGCTATCCGCGTGCCGCCTTCTACTCCTACGCCCATCCGGCGCCCGAGAGCTTCAGCGAGGGCACGCTGTCGCCCGACGCCGCCCGCTGGGAGCCGGGGATGGGCCTGTTCGTGCTCGACTGGGACGACGTTCTCGCTGCCGAGGACCCGCACGCGGCTGCGCTCGAGTTCGCGCGCTCATCCTTCCGCCACGCGTGCGAGGTCTGCGAGTGGGATCCCGCGCTGGCGGCGAGCGCGGACGGCAGGCCGCCGCCGGTCAACTGAGTGCTAGGCCGGCACCCGGGCGCCGTTCGGGCGCAACCAGACGATCTCGCCCTCGGTGAGCTCGAGCTCGTCGGCCTGTCCCTTCGTGGTCTGAACCCACGTCTTCTCGCCGTCGCCCAGCGTCAGCTCCACGCGCACCTCGAAGCCGAGGTGCAGCACCCGGTCGATCATCGCCTCCTGTGCACCGTCGTGCGGCTCCAGCAGGATGTCCACGTCGTGCGGGCGGATCGAGCGCCCGGAGAGCTCGCTGATCGGGCCCACGAAGCCCATCACGAACTCGTTCGCCGGCTGCTCGTACAGCTCCTGCGGCGAGCCCACCTGCTCGATCTTGCCGTTGTTCAGCACCACGATCTGCTCGGCGACCTCCATGGCCTCCTCCTGGTCGTGGGTCACGAACACGGTCGTCACGTGCACCTCGTCGTGGAGGCGGCGCAGCCAGGCGCGGAGCTCCTTGCGGACCGTCGCGTCGAGCGCGCCGAACGGCTCGTCGAGCAGCAGCACGCGCGGCTGAACGGCGAGCGCCCGCGCGAGCGCCATGCGCTGACGCTGGCCGCCCGACAGCTGCGAGGGGTAGCGGTGCGCGAAGCCGTCGAGGTGCACCAGCTTCAAGAGCTCGTCCACGCGCGCCTCGATCTCCTCGACCTCCGAGCGCGCGGTGCGCGCGAGCATTCGCCATCCCGGCCGCTTTCGGATGGTGAGCCCGAACGCCACGTTCTTCGCCACCGTCATGTGCTTGAAGGCGGCGTAGTGCTGGAAGACGAATCCGACGTTGCGCCGCTGCGGCGGCTTCTCGGTGGCGTCCTCGCCGGCAATCGACACACTGCCGCTGTCGGGGGTCTCGAGTCCCGCGATCACGCGCAGCAGCGTGGACTTCCCGCCGCCACTCGGGCCCAGCAGCGCCGTGAGCGAGCCGTCGCGGACGTCGAGCGAGACGTCGTCGAGGGCGGTGAAATCGCCGAAGTGCTTGGAGACCGAATCGATGACGATGCTCATGCCTGGGCCTCCTTGGGCTTGATGACGTTCATTGCGAGAAGCGTCACGAGCGCCAGCAGCGCGAGAACGACGGCCGCGGCATACGCGCCGGTCTCATCGAAGCGCTGGAAGCGGTTCTCGACGTAGAGCGTGGCGGTCTCGGTCTGGCCGGACAGCTTTCCCGACACGACGCTGACGGCGCCGAACTCGCCGAGGGCGCGCGCGGTGGTGAGCACCACCCCGTACGCGACGCCCCAGCGGATCGCCGGCAGCGTCACGCGGAAGAAGGTCTGGAACGGCCCGGCGCCGAGCGTGGCGGCGGCCTGCTCCTGCTCGGTGCCGATCTCGCGGAGCACGGGGATCGTCTCGCGCACCACGAACGGCAGCGAGACGAACATCGTCGCGAGAATCATCCCGGGCGTCGAGAAGATGATCTGGACCCCCTGGTCGGCGAACCACTGCCCCAGCCAGCCGTCGCGGCGGCCGTACACGAGGAGCAGCGCGAGGCCGACCACCACGGGCGAAACCGCGAACGGAAGGTCGACCAGCGCGTTGAGGAGCGCGCGGCCACGGAAGCGCTGCCGGACGATCGCGAGCGCCGCCAGCACGCCGAAGATCGTGTTCAGCGGCACGGCGACGATGACCATCACGAAGGTCAGGTAGAACGCGTGCTGCGCCTCCGGCGTGGTGACCGCGGCCCACGCCGCTCCGATCCCGTCCTGGAACGCGTTCCAGAACACCAGCGCGACCGGGATGCCGAGCAGCAGCGCCAGGTAGCCGAGCGCGAGGAAGCGGAGGAGGTACTTACTCCTCATGCCTGAGCGCCCTCTTCGACAGCCACCCGAAGATCAGAAGCAGGACGAGCGCCGCCGCGAGCAGCACGACGGACACCGCCGCCGCGGCCACGATGTTGTCGCTCTCGACCTGGGAGAAGATGAAGAAGGACGCCGCCTGGGTCTTGAACGGGAGGTTGCCCGCGATCAGGACGAGCGAGCCGAACTCGCCGATGGCGCGCGCGAAAGCGAGCCCGCCGCCCGCGATGATCGCCGGCGTCAGGTTCGGCAGGACGATGCGGCGAAAGACGGTGGCCCTGCCGGCGCCGAGCGACTCGGCCGCCTGCTCCATCTCGCGGTCGAGCTCGAGCAGCACGGGCTGCACGGCGCGCACGACGAACGGCAGCGTCACGAACAGCAGCGCCATCACCACCGCGACGCGCGTGTATGCCACGTTGATGCCGACCGGGCTGTCCGGGCCGTAGAGCGCCAGAAGCGTCAGGCCGGCGACGATCGTCGGCAGCGCGAAGGGCAGGTCGATCAGCGAGTTGACCACGCTCCTGCCGGGGAACTCGTCGCGCACGAGCACCCACGCGATCAGCGTGCCGAACACCCCGTTCACGATCACGACGATCAGCGAAGCGATCAGCGTCAGCTTGAGCGCGGCGACGGCCTCCGGGCTGCTCACCGCGTTCCAGAAGCCGTCCGCCCCGTTCTCGAACGACCTGAAGAGCACCGCCGCCAGCGGAATCAGGGCGACGATGCTCAGGTACGCCATGGCGACGCCGCGCCCGAGGGCAGCTCCCGGAATGGGGAGGGCCCTCGGGCCGCGGCTCACCGGCGCCGCAGGAGGGGGTGCGGCGAGGGAGGTTGCGTCAGTCGGAGGCAGTGCTCTTCCCCTGGGATTGGAAGATCTCCGCCACGATGCCCTGCTCGGGGTCGAAGAAGTCCGTGTTCACCTTGTCCCAGCCGCCGAACCTGGTGATCTCGAACAGACCGGAGGGCGTCGGGAACTCGTCGGCGCCCTTCGTGCCCTCCACCACCGGGCGGTAGCCCTTGCCGACGAAGATCTCCTGGGCCTCGGGCGTGTACAGGAAGTCCACGAAGGTCTGCGCCAGCTCGGGGTCGGACGCCTCGGTGGTCGTCGCGATCGGGTTCTCGATCAGCAGCGTCTGGTCGGGCACGATGTAGTCGAGCTCCTCGCCCTTCTGCTGCGCGAGGATCGCCTCGTTCTCGTAGCCGAGGAGTACGTCGCCCTTGCCGCTCGAGAACGTCTGGAGCGACTCACGGGCGCTCTTGTCGAGCACCGGGACGTTCTCGAACAGGTCGGCCAGGTACTGCTCGGCCTCCTGCGCCGACCTGCCCTTCTCGAGCTGGGCGCCGTAGGCGGCCATGATGTTCCACTTCGCGCCGCCCGAGGTGAACGGGTTCGGCTCGAGCACCTCGACGTCGCCGGTCACGAGGTCGTCCCAGTCCTGGATGTTCTTCGGGTTGCCCTTGCGGACCATGAAGACCACGACGGACTCGGTGACCATGCCCTTGTGCTCGTTCTTGTTCCAGTTCGGGTCGACGAGGTCCGCCTCGACGAGGCGGGTCATGTCCGGCTCGAGTGAGAACTCGACGACGTCCGCCGGCAGGCCGCCCTCCACGGCGCGCGACTGCTCGCCCGAGGCGGCGTACGACTGGGAGAAGCTCACTCCCTCGCCCTCCGGGGTCTTGTTGAAGGCAGGGATCAGCTCCTTGTAGGCCTCCTCGGGGGTCGAGTAGGCGACCAGCGTCAGCTTGCCGCCGCCACCGCCGCCGTTCTCGGAAGCAGAGGACTGGCCGCCGCAGCCCACGGCCACCAGGGCGAGAAGGGCGAGGGCAAGGGCCAACACGGCGGCCGAGAGGGTCCTAGACATTGTCCACCTTGTCAATCGACTTTACAGAGCCGAGCAAAGTAGCACAAAGTCGACCGACTTTATGGAGATTAGGCCCTCAGCCCGGGAACGCGGCGAAATTGACCCTCTCTCGTGTCGCGAAGATGTCGCTGAAGCGTGCTTCGTCGTATGGGCCGTCGCCGTCAAGGCCCCTGATCTGGTAGCCGAGCTCGCCGGCCAGCAGTCGGTGCACCGCCTCCGGGGTCGTCCCATAGTGGTCGGCCGAGCCCAGGCCGTGCTCGAACGCGATCACGGGGCGATGGCGCCGCAGTGTCTCGATCGCGCCGCGGAGCATCTGCTCCTCGGCGCCCTCCACATCGATCTTCACGAATGCCGGCCGGAGGCCGTCGGGCAGGACGTCGTCGAGCCGCTCGGCCCGCACCGTCAGCGTGTCCACCGTGTCGCCGCCCGGCGCCGGGCGTGCAACGAAGCCGCTCCAGCCGGGGTTCGAGACGACATGCGCGAAATCGCGCTCGCCGGGGGTGTCGGACAGTGCCGCCTGCCTCACCTCCACGCCCGGGAAGCGCGTTCGCAGATCCTGCGCGAAATCGGGCAGCGGCTCCCACGCCACGTGCCGCCCGCGCGGCGCGAGCCGGACCATCTCGGCGAGCACCGAGCCGGCGTGGGCGCCCACGTCGAGGCAGCCGGAGTCGGGCTCGAGCACCCGCTCCATCAGCGCCACCAGCAGCTCGGTGTCGCGGATGTCGGCGCGGACGTGCGCGGGGAGGAAGCGCCGCCGGACGCGGCGCAGCGCCCCGATCACCCGCCGATCACCAGGCTGTAGCCGGCCTCGATCTCGTCGAGCGCACGCAGGTGGCCGTTGCTCCGCTCCCACTCGCCCGACTGGAGGTCGCGGCTCAGGCTCTCGACGCCGCGCTCGACCGCGGCCGGGTCCAGCCGGGCGAAGACCGTGATGCCGGCGCGCATCTCCTCGTCCAGGTACGCGTCCGGCCGGCGCCAGTAGGCGTGAAGGAAGCCGTCGACGCAGTCGTGCGGGATCGCCACGGGCTCCGCCCGGGCATCGCCGAGCGCGGCGAGGATCCGCGCGCGGATGCGCGGGTCCTCCTGGCGGACCGACGTATAGCCCTTGCCTATCGAGTCGTAGATGAGGGCGATGCGGCCATTGTGACCGGCTAGAGGCCCGGCGGGTGGCGCACCACGAACCCGGTCGGGTCGCGATGCTGGCTCGTCCAGCGCGAGCCGGTCTGGCGGCGCGCCGACGTGTCGAAGCGGCGGCCGTCGATGACCATGTAGACATGGCCCGGGTGCGCGTAGATCGTGACGTGCCTGCCGCGCCCCGGCTCGCCGTAGGACATCAGGCCGCTCGAGTCGAGCGGCGTGCGCAGCAGGCCGGCCGCGTGCAGGACGTACGAGACCGAGCCAGAGCAGTCGTAGCCGCTGTCCCTGTAGGAGCCGTGCCCGCCGCCGTACTTGTACGGCGCCGTGGCGATCCGGTTCCCGGCCGCGATCATGCGCGCGATCCGGCCGCCCCGGTGGCCACCACCCGAGCCGCCGCGCTTCAGCACCGGACCGCGGCCGAGGCGCATCCTGGCTCGCGTCTGCGGGCCCACGATCCCGTCGGCCAGGAGCCCGTGGCGGCGCTGCCAGCGCTTCACGGCGGCCTCGGTGGCGGGGCCGAACACGCCGTCGGCGGGCACGCCCACACGCCGCTGGAGGGCGCGAACACCGCCGCCGCGATGGGAGCGGCGCTGAGAGTCGCCTGCTCGGCCGCCCGACCCGCTGCTCCTTCGCTTCAGGATCGGCCCGGGGCCCAGGCCCATCGCCGAGCGCGTCCGCGGGCCCACGATGCCGTCGGCCGTGAGCCCGTGCCGGCGCTGCCAGCGCTTCACCGCGCGCTCGGTGGCCTGGCCGAAGATCCCGTCGGCCGCCACGCCCACCTTGCGCTGGAGCTGGCGGACGTCCTGCTTCGTGCTCGACGCGGAAGCCTTCACGTCGGCGCCGGCGGCAGGCGCCAGCACCGCGAGCAGCGCGAGCACGGCAAGGACTGATGTGAACTTGAGGAGCAAGGCTGGAATCTGGTTCCGCCTACGAGGTGAGCTGACGGGCTCGCGCTCTCCGCGCTACGCCCTGGGCACACGGCCCGGGCGATTCGCCCCAGCGGCCCGAAGGCCGCATCGGTTCCCCCGCTCGCCCCACCCTGAGGTGGAGCGACTCGGCGTCAGGACGCCCGTCGTTCTATCAGGCGAAATTCCTGCAAGTTGCACGATTTGTTGCAGAATGCGCCCATGGACGAGATCGCCCCTGGAATTCGGCACTGGAAAGCGACCCATCCGAACCTCGGCGTGCCGGTGAGCGCGTACTGGCTTCCGGACCTCCGGGTGCTGCTCGACCCGATAGCGGTGCCGGACGAGGTGGAGGGCGTCGAGCACATCCTCCTCTCCTGCCGCCACCACGTGCGGGACTGCCTCGAGGCGGCCGAGCGGTTCGGCGCGACCGTGAGCGCGCCGAAGACGGGCATGCACGATTACCCGGACGACACGCCGATCCAGCCCTACGACTTCGGCGAGCCGCTCGCCGGGGGCGGCGTCACGGCGCACCAGGTGGGCGCGCTCAGCCCGGACGAGACCGCGCTCCACATCCCGTCGGTGAACGCGCTGGCTATCGCGGACGGAGCGATCCGATACGGGGAAGAGCTCGGCTTCGTGCCGGACCAGTACATGGACGACCCCGACGGCGACAAGGCCGGCCTGAGGCAAGGCCTCGGCCGCCTGGCGGACGAGCTCGAGTTCGACGTCCTCCTGGTGGCCCACGGCGAGCCGATCCCGAGCGGCGGCCGCGAGGCGCTCAGGACCTTCGCCGCCGGCTAGACCAGCTCCAGGAAGACCATCTCTGTCGAGTCGGACTTCCTGGGGCCGAGCTTGAGGATGCGGGTGTAGCCGCCTGGACGGTCGGCGTACCGCGGAGCTATCTCCTCGAACAGCTTGTAGACGACGAACTTGTCCTGGCCCAGCCGGGCCATGGCGAGCCGGCGCGAGTGGCCGTCGCCCTTCTTCGCGAGCGTGATCAGCCGCTCGAGCTCCGGCTTCACCGCCTTGGCCTTCGCCTCGGTGGTCTGGATGCGCTCGTGGTCGATCACCTCACGGCAGAGGTTCATGAACAGCGCCTTGCGGTGTGCGGGGTCGCGCGAGAGCTTGCCGCGCTGCTTCTGGTGCCTCATCGCGGCGGACCTTACCCCGCGCGCAGCCCCAGCCCGCGAGCGTCGAGGGTCTCCTTGACCTCCTCGATCGACTTGCGGCCGAAGTTCGGGATCGCGGCGAGCTCCGACTCGGACTTCTGCACGAGGTCGCCGACCGTCTGGATGCCGGCGCGCTTCAGGCAGTTGTACGAGCGGACGCCCAGCTCGAGCTCCTCGATCAGGATGTCGTCCATCCCGCCCGCGGAAGCGCCCGCGCCGTCGCCGAGGCCGTCGGCCCCGGCCACCAGCGCGGCGCCCTGGTCGCGCAGGGCCTCGACGCGGTCGGCGTCCGTGAAGATCGCCAGGTACTTGATGAGGATCTCCGCGGCCTCACGAAGCGCCGCACCGGGCTCGATCGAGCCGTCGGTCTCGACCTCGAGCGTGAGCTTGTCGAAGTCTGTCCGCTGCCCGACTCGGGCGGCGTCGACCGAGTACGCGGCACGCCGGATCGGCG
>DASSVP010000047.1:0-6997 GCA_035705985.1 Thermoleophilaceae bacterium | reverse complement strand
TGCACCAACAGCGCCTTCCAGAAGAGCCGGGCGTTCAAGAGGCCGGATACTAGACTCGCCCGTCGGGGCGGTTAGCTCAGCTGGTAGAGCGCTTGCCTTACAAGCAAGAGGTCGCCCGTTCGAGCCGGGCACCGCCCATCCTCAGGAGTGCGCTCTCTCGAAGCGGAACCGCCGCTAGCACACCTGACCACTGCTGCTTGTCGCGCAGAGCGAAAGCCGGTGACGTTGCTCGAGCGTAAATCAGGCGTAAAGTCCGCTTGACACATCGTCCATGACAAGTTACCTTGACACGACAAGCACGCTTGACATCGACTGGAGAGGCATGAGAACCAATCTCGGCAGGACTGCAATCGACTTCGGCATCGCGGCGATCGTCGCGATCGCGCTCTGGGCGCTCGGGCTGAGCGAGGTCGCCTGGACGCCGTTCGCGCTCATCGCGATCGCAGCCGGCACCGACCGCGGCGGCCGACGGCGCTCCGCCTGGCGGCTGCACCGCTGACGGGCGAGCCCGGGCCGGATGCAGAACGAGGTCCGCGCGCTGCGAACCGCACTCGGGCTCTCGCAGCGAGAGCTCGCGACGGCGATGGAGGTCTCACGGCAGACGATCAACTCGATCGAGACCGGCCGCTATACGCCGTCGTTGCCGCTGGCGCTCGCGCTGGCTCGCTATTTCGAGACGCCGGTTGAGGAGATCTTCAGTGCAGACGACCAGAGGTAGGTGGAGAGCTGTGGGCGTGGTCGCCGGCCTGTGGCTGGCCGCCGAGTTGATTGGCGGCGCGATCCTGCTGCAGCAGTTCGGCTTGGGGGCTGGCTCGGTGCTGGCGGCGGTGGTGTTGATCGCGTTCGCGGCAGATCCGGTCGCTCGGCGGCGCGGGAAAGGCGGCTCGAGATGACGTCCGGCGGGCGCCGGCCGTGGTGGCGCAGCCGCTGGTGGATGCCTGGGATCAGCCTCGCGCTCGGCGTAGCGGTGTTCGCGGCGTTCGCGATTGGCGGGAACACCGCCGATGGGCTTCGCGGGTTCGCCCTCATGGCAGTGTTGGCGCTCGTGTTCGCTGTAGGTGGCCGCAGTGAGACGCTCAGCGGGCTCGGCGGCCCCGGCCGCGACGAGCGCTGGGCGCTGATCGACACCCGTGCCAGCGCGTTCGCGGGGCTGGTTGTCCTGACCGCGATCATCGTGTCGTGGCTGGTCGAGGTCGCGAACGACCGGGATGGGAGCACGTACGTGAAGCTGGGCGCGCTGGGCGGTGTCGCGTACATAGCGGCGGTCGCCTGGCAGCGCTTGCGCTCGTGAGCCGAGCCGTGCCGATCGCGGCCGGCGCGGTATTTGTGGTGCTGGTCGCGTCCGCGTCGGGCTACGGCTATCACCGCGACGAGCTCTACTTCCTTGAGGCGGGTCAGCACCTCGACTGGGGCTACGCCGACCAAGGCCCCGTGACCCCGTTGATCGCGCGTGCGATGAGCGAGCTTGCACCGGGCTCGCTTACCGCGCTGCGGCTGCCGTCTGCCCTCGCGGCCGCTCTGACGGTGCTGTTGACCGGCTTGCTTTCGCGCGAGCTCGGCGGCGGCCGCCGCGCGCAGGGGATCGCTGCGGCCACGGCCGCTGTCGCTGTGGTCGTGCTGTTCAGCGGCCACCTGCTCAGTACGTCGACCTTTGACCTGCTCGCCTGGACGGCCGTCAGCTGGCTCGCGGTGCGGGCGGTCCGCACGCAGCAGGACACACTCTGGCTGGCCGCGGGCGTCGTGCTTGGCCTCGGTCTGCTCAACAAGCCGCTCCCGGCGTTCCTGGCGGCCGGCCTGCTGGCAGGCGTCGTCGTCGCGGGCCCACGATCGCTGCTGGGTAGCCGGTACGTTTGGGCGGGCGCCGCGCTCGCACTCGCGCTGTGGTCGCCGTGGATCCTCTGGCAGGCCGATCACGGTTGGCCGCAGATCGACGTGTCGCGCTCGATCGCGAGCGGGGGCTCCGCCAGCTCGGAGCCTTGGTGGGCGATCGTTCCCTTCCAGTTCCTGCTGGTGAGCCCGTTCTTGGCGCCGGTCTGGGTCGCCGGCCTGGTCAGGCTCTTCCGCGACCCCGCCGTCCGCCAGTTCCGCTTCCTCGCGTGGGCATGGGGCGCGCTCGCCGTGGTGTTCATGGCCAGCGGCGGCAAGCCGTACTACCTCGCCGGGCTCCTGCCCGCGCTGATCGGCGCCGGCGCGGCCGACGTGGACCGCTGGCTCGAGCGCGGACGGCGCCGCCTGCGGAAGGCCGCGCTCGCTGGAGCGCTCGCCACCAGTGGGCTGGCCGGCGCTTTGATCGCTTTGCCGCTCTTGCCGGCGGACAGCGTCGACCCGGTGGTCGAGGTCAACGAAGACGTCGGCGAGACGATCGGCTGGCCCGAGTTCGCGCGCACGGTCGCCAAGGTCCACCGCCAACTTCCCCAGCGCGACGCTGCCGTGATCCTCACCGGCAACTACGGAGAAGCAGGCGCGATTGACCGCTATGGCCCAGCGCTCGGCCTGCCCCGCGCCTACAGCGGTCACAACGCCTACGGCGACTGGGGACCGCCGCCGGATCGCAGCGGCCCGGTCATCACGGTCGGGCTGCGGCCCAGCGAAGCCGGAGCTCACCTCCGTGACTGCAGGCTCACCGCGAGGATCCGCAACCGCGCCGGGATCGACAACGACGAGCAAGGAGCACCCGTACTGGTCTGCCGAGGACCTCGAGCGCCGTGGTCGCGCGCATGGCCTCACGTACGCCACCTGGGCTAGCAACCCCAAGAGCCTCCGGTCGCTGACGGCGCTAGCCGAACCGGAGTTGCTGAAGTGGCTCCTGCCTGTCGCGCATTGCGATAGCGGCGAGGTCCGCGTTTGTGCCGTCGCGTCGAGTGGCGGTACTCGTCCTAAGCGAGTAGGGGGCCGCGACCGATAGTTGGTACATGCCCGCGGAGCATGCGCATCGGCGAGTGCGCGTCGTGATTGATCTTGAGAGGCGTCCGCTCTCGGAAGAGGAGCGATCGCAGATGTTGGAGGCGCAGGCACGAAACCCGAATGCCATCCCGCGGGACTACGACTCGATCTGGATCTCAAAGGTCAGCTTCGAGGAACCCACAGACGAGCCTCTCGATTTTCAAACCGGCGGTCACATGGCCAAAGGCGAAGGGGACGAGAAGCTCGGCTGGATCTTGGAGAGGACCGACGTCGCCGCCTCGGTTGAGCTGAGACGACGCCTCAGCGATCAGGAGATTCCGCTTCATCCTCACTTTGCCGAGCTCGTCGGCACCACGCGGATGGCACCGCGCGATGAGCTTGCCGCTTCAGTGGCCCGCTTGCTCGACCTTCCTGATCCACATTCAGAAGCGACCAAAACACTCCTTGTAGACCTCGCCGTGCTGGCGCATCGTTGCTATTACGAGTTCGAGCTCTACTACGACAGCACGGAGATCGGTAGCGGCCTGGTTTCGGCTGCCCAGTCGCGGCTTTCAGCGAACGAGTGCCGCACCGCCCTCGAAGAACTCAACCTTGCCGACGATGTAACGCTCTGGACCGTCGCCGCAAACCTGGTGAGGAAGATGGGCTTCAAGGTCGCGTAGTCGCTGTTCGTCCAGAGCGGCACTTTTGCGTGCTGGTCTCTAACTAAGCACCGCGCCTACGGGCAATCGTCCGGACGGGCAGGGCCCCGGCGGTCCGTTTCCGAAGTATCCGCTTTCCATGCGACTCGACACTGCGCCGACGGCTCCCTCGGGGAACGCACGCACTGCTCCTATCGCGTGCAAGCAGGAGCAATCATGTGGAAGCGGTGTGGAAGCGACAAACCGCAGCAGAGTGCAGCAGCTGGGGAAGGAAATTGCTCACAGAGCGGTCTGAGCGACAGACCGCAGTAGACCGCAGCAGATGCTCGCGCCTTACAAGCAAGAGGTCGCCCGTTCGAGCCGGGCACCGCCCATCTCCTCAGGGCTAGCTCTGACGCGAGACCGTGGGCGGCAGCCCCTGAGGCTGCTGCTTGTCGCGCAATGAAGCAGTCAGCACGAGGGCTGTGAGTGATCCGGGCTGAGCGCCAGCGCGATTGCCTGCTGAAGGCTCAGCCGGGCGCCCTCGACCTCCGCCTCCTTCCAGCGCTCTTCGCCGTAGGCCGCGCGGGCGGGCCGGAAGAACTGTTCTTCGAGCTGTGCCATGACATCCGCGTCGGCGAGCACGCCGTGCGCGGCCCCGGCGCCGAGCAGTCGCGCGCCGTGCTCAAAATCGCCGCGGCGGCTCGCGAGCGCGGCGTGGCCGGCCAGGGCCTCCGGGACCGCCAGCGGAATGACGTGCTCCCGGCACAGGAGAAGCCCTTCCTGAAACGCCGCGCCTGCGCGCTCGAGATCGCCGGTGAAGAGCGCCTCCAGTCCGATGTTGCCGCACAGGTAAGCCAGCGGCACTGGAGCTGCGGCTTCACGGGCAAGGGGCGTCGCTTGGTCTAGTAACGGACGCGCGAGCTCGGGTTGTCCGATCTTCAGCGCGGCATATCCCGAGTTCGAGTAGAGCCAGATGAGGCTTCGGGTGGCGCCGAGCGCCCGTAGAGCGCGGGCCGCCTGCTCGAGCTCTGGCTGGCCTTGGTCGGGCGGGAGCGCGTTGGCCCGGGACATCAGGGCGAAGGCGATCAGTCTGGCATCGCCGGCTTCGCGCGCAAGAGCCAGGGCTTGCTCGGCGAGTGCGGCCCGGCGTGACTGTGGCATGCGCTCGCCCACCTCAAGAGTGGCCAGCCCCAGCAGAGCGTCGGCGATGGCGGCTGGTTCGCCTGTGCGGCGGGAGAGGGCAAGTGCGTCGGCCGCCCGCGCTCTCGCCTGCTCGAGTGCCGCTCCCGTGGCGAACATGGTTGCTTCGTCGAGGTGCACGCGCGCTCGGAGGGCCCGGGCGTAGTCCTCGAGCGGCACGGCTTCGGTGCCCGCCCTGTCAAGGGCCTCCTCGACCCACTCGAGACCTTCGGCGTTGCGGCCGCTGGTTTCCCAGAACATGGCAAGAAGACCCGCCATGCGAACCGCGAGCGCTGGGTCGCCGTGGTGGAGGCTCCAGTCGAACGCGGCCCGCAGGTTGTCGATCTCGGCGTCGAGGCGCGGCAGCCACTCTGCTTCGCCATGCGTGAACAGCTCGGGCTCGGCGCGCTCGACGAGGGCGAGATAGTGGCGGCAATGGCGCTCCTGGATCGCTCCGGCCTGCGGGTCGGCGTCGAGCCGCTCGCCTGCGTACTCGCGGACCGTCTCCAGCATCAGGAGCCGGCCGGCCCGGCGCACGAGCAGATGCTTCTCGACCAGTCCCTCGAGCGCGTCGAGCTCGGCGCCTGTGACCTCTTCGGCGCTCTCGATGCTGGCCCCACCGGCAAAGACGGCGAAGCGGGCGAGCGCCTCGGCCTCCGTGGCGCTCAGTAGCCGATAGCTCCAGTCGAGCGTCGCGCGCAGGGTGCGTTGGCGCTCCGGCGCGTCGCGCGGACCCGTTCCGAGGGCGTCGAGCGCGTCCACGAGTCGGGCGGCGAGCTCGCTGGGCTCAAACAGCGGCGTGCGGGCGGCTGCGAGCTCGATCGCGAGCGGCAGTCCGTCGAGCCGCCGGCAGAGCCGCGCGATTGCGCCGGCCTGCGGCGGGTCGAGGGAAAGCTCCGCACCGTGGCTCTCCGCGCGCTCGACGAACAGCGCCGTGGCCGCGCTCGCCACGACCTCAGCCGGTTCGTCGCTCGCCGGAAGCTCGAGCGGCTCGACCGGGAAGCGGCGCTCCGCTCGCAGGCGAAGCGCCTCTCTGCTCGTGGCGAGCACCTTCAGAGCACCGCAGCCGGCCAAGAGCTTGCTGACGAGCGGCGCCGCGGCCAGCAGATGCTCGAAGTTGTCGAGCACGAGCAGGCAGTGTTTCGGGGCGAGGAAGCGCTCGACGGCCTGTTGCGGGCTCTCGCCCTCCAGGGGCGTGACGCGAATTGCCTGCGCGATCGTGCTGGCGACGTGCTCGGCTCTCGCTGTCGCGGCCAGCGAGACGAACCAGCCACCGTCGGGGAGGTCGGGCTCAAGTTCGCGCGCGACCTCCAGCGCGAGCCGCGTCTTTCCGACGCCGCCTAGTCCAGTCAGCGTCACCAGCCGAACGTCGTCCTGGCGAAGCAAGCGCGCGAGGGCGTCGCGCTCACCGTCACGGCCGATCGTGCGCGTCACCGGCGCCGGCAACCGGCTCGGGCGCGCGGCGGGTTGCGCGGGCGCGCGTACCGCGGCGTCGTGGGTCAGGATCGCTTGCTCCAGCTGCCTTAGCTCGGGCGTCGGCTCGAGCCCCAGCTCGTCCATCAGCGTGGCGCGCGCGGCGCGGTAGGCCTCGAGGGCGTCGGCCTGGCGGCCAGCCCGGTAGAGCGCCAGCACGAGCTGGCGACGCAGCCGCTCACGCAGAGGATGGGTGGCGACGAGCGCCTCCAGCTCGGGCACCAGCTCCGCGTGCCGGCCACGCGCGAGGTCGGCGTCGATGCGGTCCTCGAGCGCGGCAAGGCGCAGCTCCTCCAGCCGCCCGATCTCCGGCTGGGCGAACCCCTCAAAAGTGAAGTCGGCAAGCGCCGGGCCGCGCCAGAGGGACAGTGCTTCATGCAGCAGTTCTGCGGCCCGCTCGGCATCGTCCGCCAGAGCCCGGCGGCCCTCCTCGGCCAGCCGCTCGAAGCGCTCGAGGTCGAGCTCGCCCGCACCGACCCGAATCGAATAGCCGTTCGGCCCGGTGATGACCGGGCCCTCGCCTCCGCCGAGCGCCTTGCGTAGCCGCGAAACCTGTACCTGCAAGCTCTTCACGGCGGTCACAGGGGGCTGCTCGCCCCACAGCTCTTCGATCAAACGGTCCCTGGAGACGACCTCGTTCGCGTGCAGCAGCAGGATCGCCAGCAGCGCGCGCTGCTTGCCACTCGCAATTACAGGCTCGCGCCCACCGTCTGTGACCTCGAGCGGGCCGAGGATGCCGAAGTCCACGTCTCGCCAGTCCTTGGACGCGACCGTACCAGCGCCCGTCAGGCCGGTAAAGCCGCCCCAGTGCCCGCGCA